>JAYVER010000040.1:0-16708 GCA_043748725.1 Chloracidobacterium sp.
GATTCGCTCTGGCGCGTTTAGAGTGCGGGCTTTAGCCCGTTGATACACGCTAAAGCGTGCACTCTGAACTAACATGAACTTCACCATTTTACATTTCGACTCAGTACAATCCACCAACACCGAAGCCGCAAATCAGGCCCGGCAGGGTGCGGACGAAGGCCTGTGCATTATCTCCCGCGAGCAGCTCGCCGGACGCGGTCGGCACGGACGGATGTGGGTCTCCGCAAAAGATTTGGGCCTGTACTTCAGCATTATTCTGCGGCCAAAGATCGAATTGCGTTTCCTACCGTTGATCACGCTGATGACGGGTGTCGTGGTGTACGACACGCTCAAAGAGCTTGGTCTTAAACCGGATATAAAATGGGTCAATGATATTCTCATAGGTGAAAAAAAGATCTGCGGTATTCTGGCCGAGACAGTAGAAACTGCTAAAGGTCCAGCCGTAATCGTCGGAGTCGGCATAAATCTAAAATCAAGCAATTTTGGGGGTGAGATCGCGAATACAGCGACCTCCATTATGGCGGAAACGGGCAAAGAAATTACCGGCGACGAACTCGCCGCCGCTTTCACTCCTTATCTGTCATACTTTTATGGAATATTGAACGACGAAGGTGGTACGGCCGCAACTCTTCGGCACTGGCGAGAGCGTTCATCTTATTTCAGCGGCAAAAGTGTCCTCGTAACCCTTTTTGACGCCTCTTTCGAAGGCGTAACCGACGGCCTCGAAGAAAACGGTGCTCTTCGCGTGATAAGATCGGACGGCTCGGTTACAATCGTTCAGGCCGGCGATGTTGAAAGATTAAGAAAACTTTAGCCACGAATGACACGAATAACACAAATGATTTGAATTCGTGCCATTCGTGTAATTCGTGGCAAAATTGCTTTGAGAAAACAACTTTCCGAAATTCATCCATTTTTCTATCACGCCCGTATATGGCAAAAACGAATATTTCGACACCTTGCCGATCTGCCGCGGGTTGGGCGTTTTGTGTCCGAAAAAAAGACTGAAAATCTATCGTTTACGTCAAAAAAGCATCAGTCGCTGCTCCGCCGCAGACTTGGCAATTCCGACCCGCAATTGCAGGAAAACAAGATCAAGAATCTCCGTATCGCCTGCCCCCGATCGACGGCATCCTCATCAAACCGGGCCAGACATTCTCATTTTGGCGCTCGATCGGGGAGGCGACGGAAGATAAAGGATATTTCGAAGGCATGCAGCTTTCACGCGGGTGAGGTTATCCGCGGTATTGGCGGCGGACTCTGTCAACTTGCAAATCTGCTTTACTGGATGGCGCTGCACACGCCGCTCGAGATCGCTGAGCGTCACCACCACAGCTTTGACCCGTTTCCCGATGAGAACCGGGTCCTGCCGTTCGGCAGCGGTGCCGGAGTTTTTTACAACTACGTCGATCTGCGATTTTTCAACCCGACGACGCTGACTTTTCAAATCAGGCTCTGGCTGACGGACGACCACCTTAAAGGAGCAATTTACTCCGATCGCGAGACATCGCATTCCTATCACGTTTTCGAGCGAAATCATCGCTTTCTACAACAGGACGGCAGGAATTTTCGCGAGAATGAGATATGGCGGGAGGTCATTGACCGACGGACGGGAAATCGTGTCCGCGAGGAATTGCTCGTCAAAAACCATTCTGAGATCAAGTATGAATTGAATTTCGAAGCCCAAGCGTGTAACGTGTAAATACGCGGGCAGTTGAGTTTTATGAGCGACGAGTTTGAATACGAACCTGATTTTGATTTTGACGACGATTTCGATGAGGAGCTCGCCGAGTTTGACGAGTTTGACGACGACCTCGATAACGTCGCTGTGCGAACAGCCGTCATGCAGAAAGGCAACATGATCGCGCTGCTTTGCATAAAGACGGCCACCGTTGGAGCCGCCATTTGCCGCGTTGACCCGCGTGAGGATCGACCCGCTGTGCAGATATACGACGACGCCAGCGCCGCCGTCGAATGGTTCACCCGCAGCCTGCGCACAAGCCGTCAAAATGGCTGGAATGTAGTCTACGACGGATTGCCGCTACAGGGATAAGGTTTGTCAGAACAGGGAGCGGTAGCGACCTGGTTCTTTCAATTAACCCAGTCGCTACCGCTCCCGGTTCTGACCCGAACATGCTTCTCGCCATCGACATTGGTAATTCCTGCATTAAATTTGGGATTTTCGACGGTGAAACTCTCAATTCCAAATTTTCAATTCCTACAAAACGCGATTTGACGTCCGACGATATTAAATTAGCTGTTGGTTCAAATATCGATCTGCCAATCTCATGGGCAGTCGTTTGCTCAGTAGTTCCAAAGATCAATGCGGCGGTCGGCCAATACCTGAAAGCAACTTTCGACATTAATGCGGTTTTTGTAACCAATGACTTCGATTTCGATTTGGAAATAAAATACGAGCCGCTCGAAGCCGCAGGTACCGACCGTCTTGTTAATTCATTTGCCGCCGCCCAAAAATACGGAGTACCATGTGTCTTCGTAAGTTTTGGGACGGCGACAACGATCGACGTAATCAACGAAAAGCGTGAACTGCTCGGCGGATTGATCGCTCCCGGCATGGCGACAATGGTCAAAGCTTTGCATTTGAACACGGCAAAATTGCCAGAAGTGGAAATTAAGAAACCCGCTAGCGTCATCGGCCACACAACCGAGACTTCAATCCGGTCAGGTATCTTCTACGGCCAAATTGGGCTGATCGAAAGTGTGGTATCGAGGATCAAAGATGAAATTGGCGGATCCCCGAAAGTCATTGCCACCGGAGGATTTGCATCTTTGGTCAGTGAAAGCACGGATGTGATTGATGTTGTTGATGAAAATCTAACACTCGACGGACTAAGAATGTTATATTCACGGCTGGTGTCTTAAATCGGCTAAAATGCATTGGAATGAGTAACAAGTCCGAAGATGAACAGGTACGATACGACCCGGAACCAAGATGGCCGGCGTTCGCGGCCGTTTTAGCTGTCGGCGGGCTTTACACGGCGCTCCCGCAGTCGCTTATCGTCGGCCCTCGCTGGATGTTTTTCGTGATCGTCCTTGTCTTGTTGATCCCAACCGCCGTTTCGCATTGGAAAGACTATCGCAGCCTCAATCGCATTCTCGGATTCGCCGTAACAGCCGTTGTGACGGTCGGGATGATCTTCTCCGTCGTCCTTTTGATCGCCGTGTTGCCGCAGCATAAAGAAACGCCTACCGAGCTTTTGACCTCTGCCGCCGCACTGTGGGCAACGAATATCCTTGTATTTACTCTGTGGTATTGGCGGCTCGATGCCGGTGGCCCGCATGTCCGCGACACGCGTTTTGGCCACACGGACGGAGCTTTTCTGTTCCCGCAGATGACCCTGTCGCCGCAGGCGAAAAAAGACGCCGGCGAGACCGACTGGTCACCAAATTTTTTTGACTATCTATTCCTGGCTTTCAATACCAGCACTGCGTTTTCGCCAACAGACGTGCCGGTACTCGCCCGCTGGGCCAAGATATTAATGATGGTGCAGTCGGTCATCTCGCTCACCGTTCTCGCCCTGCTCGCCGCCCGGGCGGTCAATATTCTTTAAATCCTCTTACGAGTATGTCGGTAGGAATTTTGGCGGTTTCCTCATCTTTGTTGCTTGCTCAAACGCATATGCGATCTTGATAAGCGTCGGCTCCGAGAAGGCTCGCCCGAAAAATGAAATACCCGCGGGTAAACCCTGAACGTATCCGGCCGGAACAGTGATATTCGGATAACCGGCAACTGCGGCAACCGACGAGCTTTCAAATACGCCGCAATCGCCGCCGACCAGATCGGTCATCCATGCGACGCCGCCGGAGGGAGCGACGATCGCGTCGAGTTTGTCCTTATCCATAATGCCGTCGATCCCCTGCTCCTGAGTCATGAGCTTGCTCTGAAGCAGAGCGATTCGATATGCACGATCATTGAGATCGCCTTTAGCCTCGGCCTGAATAAATATCTCCTGACCAAAATACGGCATCTCTTTGTCAGCGTTTTTGTCATTAAAAGCGATAAGGTCCTTGAGAGTTTTATTCGAACCACCGCGTCCGGCAAGGTATTTGTTCAGATCCTCTTTGAACTCGTAAAGCAAGACGTCAAACTCGGCATCGCCAAAATTTTGCAGCTTAGGAAACGTTACGTCGATCAGCGTCGCACCGCCGTCTTTCAGCACTTGTAAGTGCGGTTCGATCAGCTTGTCAACCTTATCGTTCCGCCCAAAATACTGCCGTCCGACCCCGATCCGCATACCTTTCAGACCATCTTTTTGCAGGAATTGCGTGTAATCTTTTTTCTCTTTCATGGCCTGCGACGTGACGGGATCCTCTCTATCCATTCCGGCCAAGACGGTCAGCAGAGCGGCCGCGTCGGCCACGGTTCGGCACATCGGCCCGGCGGTATCCTGACTGTGCGCGATCGGTATAACACCGGAACGCGAAACTAAGCCGAGCGTCGGCTTTATGCCGACTATTCCGCATGTCGCCGACGGACAAATGATCGATCCGTCCGTTTCCGTGCCGACCGCAATGGCTGCAAGACTTGCGGCCATTGCCGCACCGGAACCCGAAGACGATCCGCACGGGTTTCGATCCAGAATGAACGGATTATGCGTCTGCCCTCCGCGTCCCGACCAGCCGCTAGATGATTTGCTCGAGCGAAAATTTGCCCATTCGCTGAGGTTTGTTTTGCCGAGAATAACTGCACCAGCGTCGCGAAGCTGTTTAACGAGAAACGCGTCTTGCTTCGGCGTTGGAGCATCGAGCAAGGCGAGGCTGCCGGCCGTCGTGTGCATTTTATCGGCCGTGTCGATGTTGTCCTTGATCAGCACTGGAATGCCGTGCAGCGGCCCACGTGATTTGCCAGTCTTTCGCTCTTTGTCCATCTGATCTGCGATCGCAAGCGCATCCGGATTAAGCTCGATGACCGAGTTGAGTTTCTTATCGATGTCAGCGATCCGTGCCAAATATCCTTGTGTAATCTGTCGCGCCGTCGTCTGGCCTGACGCCATCGCCGACTGCAAACCTGAGACCGTGGCCTCTTCCAAATTCACCTCCGGCACTCCGGCCGAAGCCAATCTCGTCCCAAGTAGAACTGCCGCACCGGATGTTGCCGATGTTTTCAAAAACCCACGTCGATCGATCATATTTTCACCTCTTTTTAGGCGGATTATAACAGAGATTTGCTGCGATACACTGCCCAAACAAACGCGATCACAAATTTCGGCTATACTTGTGATAAATGGACCCCATCAAAGCTGAAATTTCGCCGCCAAAATTGATCACCGCATTGCGCGGCTTTAACCTCCTGCCGGCGATCGTTTTTCTGCCGACGCGGCGGCGCTGCGATGAAGCCGCCTCCGATGTGGCTGCCGATAAATCGCAGCGGGCCGATCCGGAACGGCAATTGCGGCGGCGAGAGATATTTGACGAATTCGCTGCCGAGTACCCTGAGATCATCGAGCATAAACACGCCAAGGTGATAGTCCGATCCGGAGTAGCAGCCCATCACGCGGGCCATATCCCGTCGTGGAAGCTGCTGATCGAAAAGATGATGTCGGGCGGATTGCTCAATGCGCTTTTTGCAACCTCGACAGTCGCGGCGGGTGTCGATTTTCCCGCTCGAACGGTTGTAATAACTAACGCCGACACTCGCGGCAATGACGGTTGGCGGGCGTTGACGGCAAGCGAATTACAGCAAATGACGGGACGCGCGGGCCGTCGCGGTCGCGATAACGTCGGTTTTGTCGTGCTGGCTCCGGGGCCGTTTCAAAATCCAAAAAAGATCGCCGAACTTCTAAAAGCGCCGCCCGATCCTTTGATAAGCCGGTTTCGCTCGACATACACGAGTCTCTTGAATTTGCTCGATGCCTTTGGAAACTTTGAACAGGTTCGCGAGATCGCCGAAAAGAGTTTCGCGTTTCGCGAAAGCCGCCGTGCGATGGCCGACAACGCCCGCGCCGATGGCGCCGAAATGCTCAGCGACCAAATCTGGGAGCCGTTTGAGCGGCGAACGGCAGTCCTCGACCATTTCGGTTACATAGACCTCGCCGCCGAAACTGTAACCGAAAATGGCAAATGGCTCGCCGATCTGCGGATCGACCGGCCCCTGCTCGTCGGCGAGGCTCTAAAACAGGGCGTATTTGACAATTTGAGTACATCCGAAGCCGCCGGTCTGATGGCCTTGGTCGCCTCCGACGCTGACCGCAGCTACGGCGAAATGCGGGCCTCGCGGGCGATGACCGACATACTCGCCGATTTCGAAAACATCGTCGTCAAAGTCTCAAATGTCGAATGGAAAAACGGCGTCGAACCCACCGAGGAGATCAATTATTCCGCCGCGGCCGCAGCTGAGCGTTGGACCGCCGGAATGGAATGGGACGAACTCGTCGACCGTACACGTGCCGAGGAAGGCGACCTCGTCCGCCTGCTCTCACGCACCGGCGAGGCCCTGCGGCAGCTTGCAAATCTTCGCGAATCAAACCAGGCGGCAGCGACAATTGCGGCAGCCGCATCCGATGCCATCCTCCGCGAGCCGGTGCGATAGCCTATTTAACTACTTCGATCCGTTTACGGAACACGGTTACCAGTTTATTTTGGCTTGACTCCATTTTAATTGCTTCCCAGTGTTTATCAATGAACCGCTTGAATATATGTAAACGCATATTACCGATTTGGAAATGGATAATCCTCGGTGGCGGGTCGGAAATCATAACTCGGTAAGAAAAATCGGAGTCTTTGGTCAGGATTGTAAGATCATTCGACTTGGCGTAACTCCAGATTTCAGAATCCTTCATTCGCTTGTCTATATCGACAACAAAACTGAAAGCGTCATCTCGCCAAATATGCGTATTCCGGGGAAGATTGAAATCGACAAGAAATCCCTTCATGCCAAAGCTGGAACAATCGCAAAATTATTACTCATTAGGTTAGCGGCAAATTGAATGCAGGCGTATATGTCTTCCCGCTCCAGACTGGGATATTCGGCAAGGATCTCATCTACACTGTCACCAGCGGCCAAAAACTCAAGGATAGTTTGCGCGGCAATTCTTTGCCCTCGGATCGCAGGCTTCCCGTTGAGCATATCCGGGTCGATAGTAATTCTGTTTCCAATTTTGTCCATACCTGATGTTAATCTCCAAACAACTTTGAAGTCAATAAAAACTCTATGTGAAAATTTGGAATATTCTTACATAGTCTTGACCATCTCGTATTGACTCAAACGCTCGTAGAAACCGCGTTTAGTGAAAAAATGCATCGCCTCGCCCAGCGATTTGTCGATATTGATGACTTGCAGTGAATAACCGTCGGCTGTTTCGTCCTGCATTTTTTCAACTAGCATTGTGCCGATGCCCTGATTTCGGTGGCTTTTATCAATGGCGATCTGAGTAATGCGGCCGAAATGCGATGAAAAAACTATATAGCCGACGCACTTGCCCGCAACGAAGGCACCTAAGATCTTCTTCATAGCGGTGCTGCGATTTACGGCCTCGATCGAGTTTTGCCAGGACGGTTTGCCTTCACCGAAGGTCACAAACAACTCCCAATCCGGCTGGGTGATCTCGCGTATCTCTAAATCATGCGGCATGTTGACCGTCGCATTGATCTTGCCGTCGCGCTGCAGCAAAGCTAATTCGCGAACCGTCTGAAACCCGAGTTTTTCATACAAGCTAATCGCTCCCGCGTTGCTCGTGACAACCTCCAACAGGAATTGTTCAGCTCCATTTTTCGCAAAAGTCGGCAGCATCATATCGAACATCGCGTCGCTCACGCCCTGTCGCCTATATGCTGGAATAACACCCGTTCCCGCGTCATATACGGTCGGTTTGCCTTCCCACAGCCCAAAACCGTTGAGCGAAAAACCAATGAGCTTTCCCCCGTCGATACAGCCGACCGTCAAGTTTAGATCGACGCCATTTAAAATAATGTGATTTCGAAACTGTGGCTCGGTCAGTGCAAACGGAAAAACGTAATCCGAAAAAGCCTCGATAAAAGCCTCATAGAGCATGGCGAAGCAGTCGTCGTTCAGGAACCGGCAATGCCGCGAAGCGGTTTCGTTTACATTGTCCATTTGATAGAATGAGAAATTGATCTGGTGATGTAAACTAGAAAATAAGTTAAATAACGATATAAATGCAAGTACTGCTGGCAAATGAATACGGGTTTTGTTTTGGCGTCGAACGCGCCGTCGAAATGGTCGAGGAAGCGATCCAAGACGGGCAGACCGTTCGAGCGCTTGGCCCGCTGATCCATAACGAGCAGGAAATGCAGAGGCTCGCTCACGAAGGCGTGACCACGATCAGCGAGCCGGTGCAGATCGGTCGCGGCGAAACCGCCGTCATTCGTGCTCACGGCGTTACTCCCGAAGTCCAACGCGAGCTGGAAGAAAAAGCCACCAAAGTCGTCGACGCGACGTGCCCGTTTGTCACGCGTGTCCAAAAGCTCGCCGCCCGCGCCGCCGAACAGGATCGCCACGTCGTCATCGTCGGCAGCCCCGATCACCCTGAGATGATCGGCGTCAAAGGCTACGCGCCCAACCACGCTTTTGTGATCAAGGATGAGACCGAGGTTGCAGGATTGCCGAGGCTTCGCAATCCGCTCGTCGTTGCCCAGACGACGATCAAAGCCAAGACTTTCTTCGACACCGCCGAGGCCGTCCGCTCCAAAACCGATGACGCGGTTCAGATCGTCAACACCATCTGCTCGGCAACCCGCGACCGCCAGGATGCAGCCCGTGCCCTGGCCGGCATGGTCGATGCATTTTACATCATCGGCGGCCGCCACTCGTCAAATAGCGTCAAGTTGCTGGCCGTCTGCAAAGAGCAATGTGAAAAAAGCTTCCTTATAGAAACCGACGACGAAATCAACGCAGACGACCTAGCCGGTGTCGAACGCGTCGGTGTCACCGCCGGTGCCTCAACACCAAACTGGCTGATCGAAAAGATCGTGCATCACCTCGAAAACATCGGGCGCGACCTGTCGGTTACGTATACGTTTCGGGCGAAAAGGACAGCTGCGAGGTCTCGAAACAATGCTGGCTGGAGATAGGCGATGAGGGCATCGTTCGATCGTTTAGGCCGGCAGCTGCGATCTCTTTTTTTCAGGCACTTGCAATTTACTTTTACTCCTTTCCCAAACAGTCTCGCAGATTAATAATTCGCCAAACAAATCTTTAGCTACCCGTCTTTTTCATTCACTCCGACGCACTGTTCCTATATGCGGGAATTACCCGGCATATTTCTATTCGGAAATGCCGAATACACACACTGGATCACGATCAACAAAACACAACGGCTGATCGGGAAAGAATGTCGAAAGGAGAATCAAAAAATGTCGAAATTATTTTTACTGGTAAGCGTCTTAACGTTGGGTTTAGGGCTTGCCGGTTTTGGCAGTGCCCAAACGTCCACAATGAGCTGGTCCGCCGGACCAAACTTATTCGCGGCGCGGAGCAGCGGAGCAGCCGTCGTAAGCAGCGATGGTATTTACGTTTTTGGCGGCAATACGGCCACACAGACGAGCGTTGAAAAGCTCTTAAACGGCACCAATTTTTGGCAGCCGGCACCTTCGCTGCTTGTCGGTATCTCTTCGCCCGCCGCATTCGGCTTTACGATTTACGGAGGTAAGGATTTCAGACGGGCAGTAAACAGTGTCTTTACCTATAACCCGCTTGGCGGGAGCAATAATCTTCCGTCAATGAAGACCCGCCGTTACCAGCATGCGTACACCGCTTTATACGCGATAGGCGGAAAGGATGATCTTGAAACGCCTCTAGCTACGGTCGAAAGATTTATCGGCGGCAAATGGTTACCCTCTACGTCGTTACCGGAAGCTCGTTTTAATTTTCCCGCCGCCACCGACAGCCAGGGCAGGATCATGACCTTTGGCGGCAGCACAACGGCGAGTGCTTTTACATCGACGGTGTATCGTCTTGATTTTAGTGTAACCTGGACGGCGGTCGCACCGATGCCCATCGCAACCAGCGGAAGCTGCGTCGTTGCCGGGGCGAACAATTTGATCTACGTGATCGGCGGAACGTCGGCCAGCGGGCCGGTTGACGCCGTTCAGATTTATCATCCAGCCACTGATACGTGGACGGTCGGAACGTCGTTGCCGGCAGCGGTTACCAATGCAAATGCAGTCATAGATTCGACAGGGAAAATAGTCGTCATCGGCGGCCAAAACGCGGCCAATCAAAATGTCACGACCGTCGTGACGGGTACCCAGGAAAGCGCTCCGCCGATTATCAATTCGTTCCCGGGTGCAACCGCATCTATTGGTGCAAATTACCAGTATCGGGTGACATCCACTGGCAACCCTGCGGCGACATATACGCTATTGATAAATCCTTTGGGCATGACAATCGACGGCATGACCGGATTGATATCGTGGACACCAGCCATCTCGCAGTTTGGCGTTTCCAACGTCACTGTCAGGGCTTCGAACGCATCCGGCGACAATGACCAATCATTCCAGATTGGCGTTCCGCCGCCTGCTCCGACCGGATTTACCGCGTCGAATATCACGGCAAATACCGCCGATCTTTCATGGAATCCGGCTCCTGTGGAACTGGGAGCCGTGTCTTATAATCTTTACGTCCGTGGCACTATCTGCGGTCGAGGCGGTTGTCCTATCATATTGGTAGCCAGTGGTATAACCTCAACCAACGTGAACGTCATCGGTTTAGGCGCGGGTACCTTTAATACTTACTATCTAAGGACTGTCGCTGGCGGTCTTCTCTCGCCACTCAGTTTCGTATCTTTTACCACTTTGGCTGTCGGATCCCCCACGAACGTGACGATCGCAAATGTAACGCAAACCTCAGTCGACCTGTCTTGGACGGCTCCGGCTACCACTGGTGTGCCAATCGTAGGCTACCGTGTTCTGGAATCTACTGTTACCGGACTGGCAATACGCATCGATAACATTGCCGTCACTTCGGCTTCTGTAACAGGCCTGCTGCCGCACACGCAGCACGTCTTCTATGTTGTCTCGTTTGACGCTAACAATAACCAGTCATTCTTTGTGGCGTCGCCTGTCGTAAACACTCTGTTCGGACCGACAATTTTCCACAATCCGGTTTTCCCGAACGGGCTGGGCGGATTTTTGCCGGAGACTGTTGTCGGTGTGAGCGGCGATCGACTTATGTTGATAGCCCCTGGGGCCCATCAGTCGGCGGGAGTTAACTATCTCGTCGGCTCGACCGGTCTGCCATTGCCGACGCTTTCAATTGCTGCGGGACCGGCGGACATGACCATCGATCCGCTGACGGGTATCGTAAGCTGGGTGCCGTCAGGCGCAACGGGAACGTTTACCGCAACGGTACGTGCGACGAATAGCGAAGGTTTTGCGGATCTTGCCTTCAGCTATACGGTCTATCCGGCTGGAACGGATTTGTTGTCGCCGACGATCGTAAATACTGGTTTTGCGGTCGCAAATGTCACACGAACCTCGGCAACGGTTAGCTGGGCCGCCTCAACCGACAATGTCGGCGTGGCCGGTTACAGGGTGTACATAACCTCACCGATCATTATTTGCGGTCGGTTCGGCTGTAATCCGCTGCCGGTTACAGCGCCAGTGGCAACTGTAACCGGAACGAGCGCTAATATTACCGGACTGACACTTAACACTGGTTACAGCTTCTGGGTAGAGGCGTTCGATGCCGCAGGGAATACCTCGGTCACCAACGCAGTAGCACATGGAAACTTTAATACGCTGCCGTAAATTCGGCAGGTATTGCTAAAACTTTAGCGGTGCGGATATTAACGAACTGCACCGCTTTTTTCATATGATCAAGCTATTTTACATTTCGCTTTGAGACTTCTCGAACATAAAAAAAGATCCGGGTCGATCAAAAATCGCCCGGACCTTTTTTTCAATACAACCTGTTTGGAGCTTTAATGGATAGGCTGATCGTTTAGTCCCGCAGCCGCGACGTAGGTCATCGGCGATGTCGGAGCCATTTCGTTCAGCGTTGATTTAAGTTTCTCAACTATTCCCTCAGCCTCCATATATTCGCGGCCGAGCAGGCGGCGAAAGCGTTTGGAGCGATCCTCGCCTTGTAATTCTTTCAGCATTCCACCCAAGAACGACGTGACCAACTCGGGGGCAAACTGCTTGCCGGCATTCCCTTGCAGATCCTCGACAACCTCTTTTGCCGGGCGGCGGGCCTTGTACGGGCGGTCGGTCGTCATTGCGTCGAACGAATCCGCTAAGCTCACTATTTTTGCAATATACGGTATCTCGCGGTCGTAGAGGCCGTCGGGGTAGCCGCGTCCGTCGAGGCGTTCGTGATGATACTTCGCCGCGAGCGGCACATCGGCATATGGGTGATGGATCGGGAGCAAAATATCGTAGCCGACACCCGGATGTTTGTTGAGCTCGGCAGATTCCTTGGCGTTGATGCGATACGGAGCGTTGATGATCTTGCGTTCAACTGTTAGTTTGCCGACATCGTGCAGATAACCCGCAACGGCCGCTCCCTCAGTTTCCTCCGCGCCCCAACCGAGTTCCTTTGCAATGATCTCGGAAAACTTTCCGACGCGCACCGAATGGCCCTCGGTGTATTTGTCTTTGCAATCGATAGCGGCGGCAAACGCCTTGACCGTGTCGTGATATGTCGAGCGCATTTCATCGAACATCCGGCGATTTTCCTCAGCATGGCGTTCGATCTCGGCCATCAAATTACGCTGGGCGATGGCGACGCCGATGTGCTGTCCCATCGCGCAAATGATCTCTTTTTCGTATTTCGTGTATGCCTCGGCGGTTGCTTTTTCTCCCAACAAAATTGCTCCGACTATCTCATCCCGGACGACAAGCGGCACAAAAAGCTCAAGCCGCCGACGCTCAAAGCTATTGTCATAAACCTGGAAAAACGGCAAAACCCTGGCTTGTTGTATTTCGATCGGGTTCAACCCGTTTGTCAGGAATTGGCGCTCGTCTTCGGATGTAAGCGAAAGGCTAAGCGGAAAATCATCGCCCAATCCGCGAACGGCGAGCATATTCAATTCATGCCCAAATCGCGCATACCGCGCCACCGCTCCGCGCATTATCCCAAGCGCACCCGAGATCAAATGCAGCGACGTGCGTATCGTCTCCTGGAAATTATTCTTGTTCGTGATCTCTTGTCCCAGTTCGGACAAAGCACCAAATGCGTGAATTAGTTTGTGATCATGTTCCATAGGTTTGTTCGTGGTTCGTTGCCGGTTGTTCGTAGTTGGGACAGTTTTGAAACGAACTACGAACCACTAAGAGTGAACAATCAAGCAATAGTTACGTGCTTCGTGAGGCCGAGCATATCGAATAATTCGACAGTATTTTCATTTACGTCAGAAAAGACTACTGTTGCACCGCTGCTCGAAGCCGTGTCGATCACGCCAAGTAAGATGGAGATGCCAATACTGTTCACAATTTCAGTTTCCGCAAAGTTGACGACAATTTCCTTGCAGCCCGCATCGAGACGGCGTTTGCATTCGTGCTCGATCTGTTCGCCGGTCAGTTTGTTGAGATAATCGCCGGCTGATATAAAAGATCCTTCGCCGACAAGTTCTACGGTGTTTCTAACGGTATCTGTAATCACTTAAATTTTTTCCTTGTATAACTTAGCCTCAGCGCGGGAAGAAACCACTTGAGGTATATGTTTAACACAAAGGTTTTGAGAAAACAACACTTTTAGGCGCTAAAATCTGCAAGTTTGAAAAAAGTCTCTGTTTTTGCGGCTTATGTTGGGCTATTTATGATTGTTTTGGTGAGCAACAACCTATATCTATTGCTCGTGCCGTACACGGCCAAACTCGGCCAGCAGCGGTTTGAGCCGATCGACCGCAAGGTCGTGAGCGGCACCGTTTGTGGCGAGTATGCCGTTACGATTTTGCAGATCGGCGCGGTCGTAACGCAGCTCAAAACCAAACAGATCGGTAAACCGGCCACCGGCTTCTTCGAGAATTATCTGCGGCGCACAGGTGTCCCACAGCTTTGTTCTCGGACTCGGATGTATGTAAATGTCGCAGGTTTTGTCGACAATAAGCCCGACCTTTAGCCCAACGGATCCGCGATTTACGAAATTTGCGAATGCGAAATGCTCGATGATACGGCCCATCCGCGTGCTGGGATGATTGCGGGACATAGCCAATGTCATCTCGCCGAAACGGTTTTTCGTCGACGCTTTCATCCATTTCGGTTCGCCGCCGCTGCGAACCGAAAACGAACCCTCTTTTTTTACGGCGTAGCTGAGGACATCGTGAACGGGCAGAAAAACAACGCCCAAAACCGCGATGCCGCCAATGGCAAGACCGATCTGAACGGCGAAATCGCCGTCATGTTTTACAAATCCCGCAGTCCCATCCAGCGGGTCGATTATCCAAACGCGCCTCTTTGTCAGCCGCCGTTCAAGGTCGTCGACCTCTTCTTCAGACAATATGCCGTCATCAGGAAACGCCGCTGACAGGCCGTTCACAATGATCGTGCTCGCATCGCGATCGGCGACCGTTACCGGTTCGCTGTAACTATCGGCACCGAATTTCTCTTCCGTCTCGAATCCGTCGGCGTAATGTTTTAATATCGATTTTCCGGCGATACGGGCGAGAGTGATCGCAATTTCGAGCTCGTGCTGAAGCATTATCTACAAATTTAGCACGCTCGGCACCAAAAAGCGTTTGGAGTTCCAACTTTGATTGGCTTCGACCAGCGAGAGGCCGACTGAAGTTGGAACCTCCAAACCTTATGATTTTTCGACCGCTTCCGTCACGCCGCATCGCGGACACGTCAGGCACCGCCGTGTTTTGTCGGTCCATTTCGCCAACGCAGCATTAGCGAGCGTCGGCGTTTTGCTCTCGGCCTCACCCTCGCGGAACGCGCGCGAAAGTCCCGATGGAGTTTCATGAATCCGGGACAATTCCCGTTCGCAGTGTCGGCAAATCCAGCCAAAACCGTCGTTGTAAAAATCGTAGAGATCCGTCATGCAAAAAAAACGGCGAGCCACTCAGCTCGCCGCCGAACAGTTTAAGGCATTGCAGCTATTGCACTCTTCGCGTCGTCCGTGTGGCCGACTGCGTGCCCAAAAGTTTCACGGGAACGGTTGTCGTACTGCCGTTACGGTACAGCAGAACCTGAATTGTATCGCCGATCTGTTTTTTATCGAGATAGCGATAAAGGTCGTCAAGATCAGCCATTTTTTCGCCGTCGATTGCCGTAATAACGTCACCGAGCGTTACATTGCCCGTTGCGTCCTGAGACAAGCCGCGTAAACCGGCATTCGAGGCGGTTGTTCCGGAAATCACGTTTCTAACCACAAGGCCGGACTCAACCGGAAGTTTGACGCCCTGATCTAAAAGGCTAGCAACACTTAAAAGATTAGCTCCGATCTTCGGTCTTTTGACTTCACCGTATTGGAGCAGTTGCGGAATGACGCGCCGCGCAATATTCACCGGGATCGCAAAGCCGACGCCTACCGAACCGCCCGCAGGCGATAGAATCTGCGAATTGATACCTATCATCCTGCCGAACTTGTCGAGCAGCGGCCCCCCGGAATTGCCCGGATTGATCGAGGCATCGGTTTGGATGGCGGCATCGATCGGCCGTCCGTTACGCGCCCTGATCGGACGCTGGAGGCCCGAGATCACACCCGTCGTCAATGTGCGGTCGAGCCCGAACGGATTGCCGATCGCGAGCACTTTTTGCCCGACCATCAGCTTGTCCGAATCGCCGAAAGGAACTACCGACAGGCCTGCCGGCGGCGAATCGATTTTGATAATAGCGAGATCGGTATCAGGATCGCCGCCAACGACCGTTGCCGGATAGGCCTTATTACCACCAAAACTGACGGTCAATTTTTGGGCGCCTTCGATCACGTGATAATTAGTCAAAATATCGCCGTTTGTATCGATGACCGAGCCGGAGCCATTGCCTTTTCCTTCTTCGGTGTCACCCCACATATCCTGCGTATAGGACGTTGTGTTGATGAATGCGACACCAGGACTGATGGCTTTATATACCTCAATGTTGTTTTGCTCGTCGGTCACCGCCGACGGATCAGAAATATTGGCGGGTGCATTTTCGGCAAACGCGACTGCCGACCCGTTGCTGGACTGCCAAACTTTACCGTAATTATATAAAAGAGCGACCGCTCCAACGGCGATCAACGCCGCTGAAAATGCAAGCAGCAATATCTGCCGAGCCGACATTTGATAAACAGAATTTCGTGCCATATTTTTATCTTCCTTGTCCGTAAATATTATCAACTTTTTGATGCCGGAGAAAACCTTCCGCGTTGTGTATTTATTTACGAAAAAATCGTCCGGATGTTTCCGGAAAGCTACAAACGTAGATCGGTTTTTGCGGATTTTTGCAGATAGAGAGCCTAACATGCGGCTATTTTGTCCCAAAATCCCGTCCCGCTCGTCCTGCTTTGAGACACTTTAGTTATACAAACCAATTACCTCCCACGTTCGTTCCGTCTTCCACTGAACCGAAGGCGCATTAGTATTTTTTGCCTTTTTACCGTTGCCTTTTTGCTTGGGCGCGCTTCACATGAAGCGCTGAAGCACCTGAAGCGCTTTTGGCTAATGCTTGTCAGAACTGAGAGTGGTAGCGACTGCGGTTGTCCAGCCCCCCTTCTCTCGGCAATACTCCTTCACCGTCCGCCCACTCCCCTCATACCCACGCATTATCCCAACGATCTGCTCGTCCGTATGTACCTTTTTCATCG
>JAYVER010000041.1:0-16667 GCA_043748725.1 Chloracidobacterium sp.
CGGGCTTCAAAGGCCGCGTCGGCCTGTACGAGGTAATGGAGATCACGGACGAACTACGCGAACTGATAATTATTGGCGCCAGCGCAATGGAACTTAGGAGAAAAGCGATCGATCTGGGAATGATAACCCTCCGCGAATCTGGCCTCTGCAAGATACGCGACGGCATCACGACGGTCGAAGAAGTTGTTAAAGAAACGGTCATATAGAAATTGGAGGAAATATGTTAGTCAGGGCAATTGCATTATCGTTAGCATTATTGATCGGCATCGGAGCGATCATACCGCTCGCAACCGATACTACACAGGCGGGTCCGCGTGGGGCTCGCAAACACAGGCATCACCGGCATTATAAAAAGTATTCCAAAGCCTGGTGGCGTCAATATCACAAACGGATGAGACACCGACGGGCGCTTGCGGCGCGTAAACGTGCTCTTCGGCTAAGTCAGCTCCGTCTGGCCAGTTCCCACGATGCCGAAAAACCGACATCGAACGGCACTCCGGCATCACGATCAACGGTCGCAAAAACGAGAAATACCGATCCATCGAATGCGGCAATGCTGCCATCCGGCGATCCGGCTCCTAGCGGATGGAGCCCGGCACAGGGTTCGCCGTCGGAATTGAAGTTTCGCGTGGACAATTCGTCGGGCGACCAGGTAGGTTCAGCATCGATCTCGGTTGTCGGCCCGGCCGTCAGCCAGAGCTCGGAGGCCGCCAGAAACAAATCCGTCGGCGGTGTCGCTACAAGTTCGCTTCGGCGTGAGGTTATCGACCGCATGATCCGCGAAAACGGATGGGTCGTCAACGACTATCAAAAGGAAATCGCCGGCCAGCCGGTCTATGTCGTGGTCGCCCAATCGCAGGCCAAAGGCGGCAGTGTCCAGTCGCGAATGTTCTACTTCACCGAGGTTGAAGGCAAGATCTACTCTGTCGCGACAAATTCGCCGGTGCAGGAATCCGACCGTCTCGCCGAAGAATCGGAAAAGGTGATCAACTCTCTCAAGGCCCGCGTTCGTCCAACACGAGCGGCTGTCAAAGAATAACTTCGGTTTCTCCCATTAAATTCTCCCACTAAAAATTATGAGCTACGAACAACAAACATCAGTGGAGTCGCAGTTAACGCTGCCCGATCTGCTCAAGAAAATGACCGACCTCGGTGGCTCGGACTTGCACCTGTCGACAAACTCCGCACCGCAGGTGCGTGTCCACGGCCATCTCTCGCCGCTGCCGGGCTTTGCGGCACTCTCGCCGTCGGACACGAAGCGGCTCGCCTATTCGGTGCTGACCGACGCGCAAAAGCATCGTTTTGAGGAGAATCTCGAACTCGATTTCTCGTTCGGATTAAAGGGAATGTCGCGTTTTCGCGCCAATCTTTTTAATCAGAAAGGTGCGGTCGGCGCGGTTTTTCGTGCAATTCCATACGAGATCAAGACGTTCGACGCTCTCGGTTTGCCGCCGGTGGTTTCAGACATGTGCAAAAAGCCTCGCGGGCTTGTACTCGTTACCGGCCCGACCGGTTCGGGTAAATCGACTACGCTTGCCTCGATGGTCGATAAAGTCAATATCGACCGCCACGACCATATCCTGACGATCGAAGACCCCATCGAATTCCTCCATAATCATAAGAATTGCGTTGTCAACCAACGTGAGGTCGCCGCCGACACCCATTCGTTCGGAGCCGCTCTTCGCACCGCTCTTCGCCAGGATCCGGACGTTGTACTGGTCGGCGAAATGCGTGACCTTGAGACAATCGAAATGGCCTTGCGCATCGCCGAAACAGGCCATTTGACGTTTGCCACACTGCATACAAACTCGGCCTATTCGACTATTAACCGTATCATCGACGTCTTTCCCGCCGGCCAGCAGGCGCAGATCCGCACACAGCTCTCGCTCGTGCTAGAAGGCATTCTGTGTCAGGCCCTTTTGCCAAAAGCATCGGGCGACGGCCGCGTAATGGCACTCGAAATACTCGTTCCCAACGCCGCCATCCGCAATCTGATCCGCGAAGACAAGATACACCAGGTGTATTCGATGATGCAGACCGGCCAGGACAAATTCGGCATGCAGACCTTTAATCAAGCACTTGCGACCCTGCATCACAAGCGGCAGATCACACTCGATGTTGCCATGCAGAAGTCGTCGAATGCGGACGAATTGAAAGAACTGATCGAGCGTGGTTCCGGCCTCAACGATTCCTACGGCGGAACCGTTCGCCCCGCCACACGCCCCGTAGGAAACGGAACCGGAAGCCCATATGCCCAGGGCAGAAACATCGGAGAACGACCGCGGTAAAAAATGGAGAATGGAAAATTGAGAATTCAACAGATTTACTCTTCATTTTCCATTTTCAATTCTCAATTTTCAATTGGAGTTAATTATGCCAACATACGCTTTTAAGGGAAGAAACCGCCTCAACGAACTGGTAAACGGTGAACGCGAAGCCGCGACGCAGGACGAACTGCGAGCGCTTCTAAGACGTGAGCAGATCGTGATGACGCAGGCCAAGGACAAGGGCCGCGAGATTTCGATACCGAAACTCGGCCGCCGGAAAAAGGTCGGCGCGAAAGAATTGGCTGTTTTCACGCGTCAGTTTTCCGTTATGATCGACGCCGGTCTGCCGCTCGTTCAGTGCATCGATATTCTCGGCGAACAGCAGCAGAATGCGTTCTTTAAAGACGTTCTCCGCCAGGTTCGGCAGAATGTCGAGGAAGGCTCGACGCTTTTCGCCGCTCTCGAAAAGCACCCAAAGGTTTTCGACAGCCTTTACACCCACATGGTCGAGGCCGGTGAAACCGGCGGCGTGCTCGATCTGATTCTCCAACGTCTCGCGACATTGATCGAAAAGGTCGTCAAGCTGAAACGCAGTATCGTTTCAGCGTCGATCTATCCGGCCGCAGTTATTGTCGTTGCGGTTGGAGCAATCGCGATCATTATGATCGTTGTCATCCCCCAGTTTCAGCAGATCTTTCTCGGTTTGCTGGGGCCCGGCGAAGCTCTGCCGCTGCCGACACGCATCGTAATGGGCATAAGCAATTTTATTGCGGGATGGGGCGGTTTGGCTACCCTCGTAACGCTGATCGGGAGCGCGGTTGGCATCGGCTACTATTACAAAACGCCGAAAGGCCGCTGGTATATAGACACGCTGCTGCTGAAGACGCCTATTTTCGGAAGCATTTTACGTAAGGTCGCCGTCGCACGTTTTTCAAGAATATTATCAACGTTGCTCTCGTCTGGCGTTCCGATTCTGCAATCGCTTGATATCACCGCCAAAACGGCTGGAAACGTCGTTATCGAAGATGCCATTCTCAAGGTGCGTGCCGGTGTCGAACGCGGTGAAAACTTCGTCGATCCGCTCAAGGCGACCAATGTTTTCCCGCACATGGTCAGCCAGATGATCGGTGTCGGCGAACAGACCGGTGCGATGGACGCAATGTTGGGTAAAATCGCCGACTTTTACGAGGACGAGGTCGATACCGCCATCGCCGATCTGCTCGGTTTGATGGAGCCCGTACTTATCGCCTTTCTAGGCGTCACCATCGGCTCGATCGTTATCTCGATGTATTTGCCGCTCTTTACGCTGATCGGAAAACTCTCGAACGGATCGAAGTAAGAATTTAACGCAGAGACGCTGAGTCGCGGAGTAAGATTTTTAACACGGGTAGGCACGGAAGGAAGCGGATTTGCACGGATCTGAATACTTAAATCAGATCCGTGTCGATCCGTTTCAATCCGTGTTTATCCGTGTTTAATTTTTAAGAACCCAGTCGCGACCGCTCCCGGTTCTGACCCGTACTCTAACTCCGAATCTCCAGCATCCGCTCGACGTATTTGGCGATTACGTCGGCTTCGAGGTTTACGGCGTTGCCGGGTTGTAAGGTTGAGAGATTGGTCAATTCCCAGGTTTTGGGGATGACAGCGATGTCGAAATGATCTTCGCCGAGAGATGCGATGGTCAGCGAAATGCCTTCGACCGTGACCGAGCCTTTGTAAACGAGATATTTTGCGATTTCGGGCGGAAAGCCGATACGGACTGTCCAGAAATCGCCTTCTTGCACAGCTGAAACAAAACTTCCGCGTCCATCGACGTGGCCTTGAACGATGTGGCCTCCAAGCCGTGTTGCGGGCGTAACGGCGCGTTCGAGATTGACGGGAGAACCGATCTTGAGATCGCCAAGCGTCGTCCGCTCAAGTGTTTCGGGCGAAACGTCTGCCGCAAACGAAGCGGGCGAGACATCAACCGCTGTCAGACAAACGCCATTGACCGCGATCGAATCGCCGTTATGTATGTCGGAGGTGACGACCTCGGCAGCAACCACGATCCGCGCTCCGGCGGCATGATTCTCGACCGCGGCGATCTTGCCCAATTCTTCGATAATCCCCGTAAACATATTATTAAGTGAGAACTGATAACGGAGAACGGAGAACTTCGGAGAAAGTTCTTCGTTATTACTTCTCAGTTCTCATTTCCCCTTCGCGGTCTTGATTGACGCTACGAGTATCTTCTGAAGTTCCTCACAATCATTCAAAAGTGACTCCGCCAATTTTGAATTGATCAGATCGCTGTCGGGTAACAATCTTAACCAATAATTTGTCTCAAATGCTTCTTTGTTTGCGATTGATAATTTATGAACAAAATCTAACTTAGATTGAGCCTGTTTTGATTCTTCTACATTTGCACCGATCGACGTTCCCGACCGCAAAACCTGTTTTGAAAGTATGAATTCCTTTTTCTCCTCAACCAAAAAACGACTAAGTTTCACAATGCGAAGCGCGAACTGGTAGGATTTGTCCCGAATAACATCTTCTCTCATTTTTTGTCGCCAATCCTCCGTTCTCCGTTCTCCGTTATCAGTTTTACGTTAGTCGCCGCTGGTTCAATCACAGACAGTTTGCGGATATTGATTGAGATCGGTTCGCCGTCCGCGACCTCGTTATAGATGCTGACGAATTTGTGGCCGCAGCGAATCTCATGCGGTTTGTAGGACGAGCGGGTGTGCACCGTCTGTGCGAAAGTTTCGTCGGTCGCAGTTATCAGGATCAGCAACTCAGCATCGGTGCGGGTCAGATCGTCCTGAGTGAGTCCTTTAAGCGGCGAATCGTCCGTGATCGGATGAACGACGGTTAGGGCGAGTGGCAGAAACGTCACCTTTTCGCGTTCGAGCGGGAGAAAATCGAAACGCCGCACCGTGCGGCCGTCTTCATCTGCAAACCGGGCGAACAGCACCTTGATCCCGACTTCGATAAGCTGATTGCTGCGGCCATTGACGAGACGAAACATCAGCCCCTCAATGCCGTGATACGGAGCTATCACGGCGACATCGCTGAAGATGATCTTTGCCGTTGGCCGGGCGAAACGTGCGAATACTAGGCCGGTAATGAGCGCGTTTGCGAGCAGGCTGTAATACGATTCGAGCGTGACGAGCAGATTCGGCACAATGCCGGACGGGTGGATCGTGCCGTAGCCGATCGTCGCAAACGTCTGCACGCTGAAAAAGAATCCGCGGATGAAAATATTCGTCATCGGATTCACGGTTGTGTCGATGATAGCGTCAGTGCCGAGCAATGCGTAGATAGCACCGAACACGATATTGCTCATAAAATAGAGCAGCAGCACGAGCAGCAAAAAACTCCGCCACGACATCGAGAGCAGCGTGTGAAACAGATTGAGCGATGACAGAAAAGGCAGTCCGGTGCGTTGGACATTGAACGTGCCGTCAGCGTTCAACAGACGCTGGCGGCTCTGGCCCGAAACGACCGAGCCGAATCCGAGATCGCTTGTCGCTTGTTCGGCGATGTTGGCTGTGTTGTCGAGAGTTTGTTCGGCCACGTATAGAGCGATTATATCTGTCAGGTAAGATAATTGTAAAAACAACGAGGTGATGAAATAATCAACTTTCACGCCCCAAGTGGCGTTTGCAGGCAAGCGGCCCGCACTCCGACATATATGGCCAAAGCGAAAAAAGAGGAAGTCGAGCCGCCAAAACTGCGCCGTACGACAGGCGGCGACGTGGATATTGGTTCGGTCGCCGATCTGCTCGAGTGGTTTTTGAGCTTCGACGAGCGCACCGCTCGGATGCGGCATGCCAATACCGATGAGCTTTTTCAGTGGAAACAAAAGGACGACTCGGAGCAGGGCGTAAGCATTTATCCATTTGAGAACGCCGAGGCCCGCTTTGCCGTCGGAGCGATTCAGGCGCTTGGCGAAAACAACTCCGAGCCGCTGCTGAAACTTTGGATCACGGATGTTTTAGAGGCCTTGGGGCGTGCCCGCGAAACAAAAACCGAACTTACCGCAGCCTATGATCTCGACTCCGATCTTGAGGCTTTTTCAATGCAAAAAGCCGAAAAGCTGACAACCAACACCGAAAAACGCCTCTACCTATCATGCTGCTGGCTCGAAGCGCTCTGCACCGCCGAAGCCCGTTTTTTGGGTTATGTGTATCAGGAAATATACGGCCAGCCGTTCGCTCCCTAATCGCGCAAAATTATAACAGGATGAACAGGATTTGATCTTATCCTGCATATCCTGTCCATCCCTGTTAATTCTATGGTGGCTCTACTTAAATGTCTGGCACTGCCGCATGTCGCCGGACTTGAAGCCGGTGGCGAAGTATTGCATCCGCTGCTGGGCGGAACCGTGGGTGAATGAATCGGGAACGACATAGCCCTGCGTGCGTTTTTGGATCATGTCGTCGCCGACGGCCGATGCGGCGCGCAGTGCTTCATCGACATCACCAGCCTCGACGCGGCCTTGTTTTTGGGCGAAATTAGCCCAGACGCCGGCGTAGCAATCGGCTTGAAGCTCAAGCTCAACCGAGAGGCGATTGCTGTTACCAGCACGCTGAACTTTGTCCATCGTGCCGAGGAGATTTTGAATGTGGTGGCCAAATTCATGGGCGATAACATATGCCTGGGCAAAATCACCGGGAGCCTTAAATTCACGCCGAAGCTCGTCGAAAAATGCAAAATCGAGATAGAGTTTTTGGTCGCCGGGACAATAGAACGGCCCGGTCGCGGCGCTCGCGTAGCCGCACGCGGACGATATCTTATCAGTAAACAAGACAAGTTTCGGAGCCCTAAATTGGACGTGAGCCTGGGCGGGAAGTATCTGCTTCCAGGCGTCCTCAAGATTGCCCATTATGGCTCCGGCAAACTTTCGATTCTCGTCAGGCGATACGGCCGCCCTATTAGCCGCCGTCCCCGGAGCCGGAACCTCGCTCTGCGCCGGGCCGTTTTGAAAGAGCTGGCTCGGGTCGCCGCCGCACAACCAGATGACAAGTGCAAGGACGAGGATGCCTATACCGCCGCCGCCAACCGCAAGCCCGCGACCGCCGATGCCCCGGTCATCCTCAACATTGTCGCTCTGCCGCTGATCTCCCCAACGCATAATTTTAAACCTCCGCCTTGATTACCCAAATTCTACCATTTTCGCTGAACTTTGCGAGTGATGTTCTAAGGACGTGTCGATATCACTACTCTCTTTTGAACGCGGATTAAGCGGATTAAAACGGATAAGAAAATTTTTATCCGGTTTTTTCAGCTTAATCCGCCCGATCCGCGTTCAAAAATATCTTTAACATACAATCTTCTACAAAATCTTGACATATTAAGAGTTAGAGGATTATGATTCAGAAACGTTTTAGTTTAGGTTTCTTTCCCGCGTTTCCAAAAATCGATAGGAGGAAATAATGATCAAACTAGACATTGTCAATCTGGTTGCAGACCGGACGGGAGTGCCAAAGCAAAAGGCCGAGCAGGTCGTCGACTCGCTGTTTGAAGCAATGAAAGATGCCCTTGCGAACGGCAAGCGCATCGAGCTTCGCGGATTCGGCGTTTTTGTCGTCAAACCGAGAAAGCGCGGCGTCGGCCGTAACCCGCGCACGGGCAAAGAGGTTCCGATCCCCGCGGGCAAGACCATCAGATTTAAACCCGGTAAGGAACTTGTCGCGAAAGCCATCTGATAGTATTAAGATAGTAAGAGGTTTTTTGATCGTAGATCGCACCAGGCGTATCGACGCCTGGTCTGTATGCCTACGATCTTTTTTATTAACCGCCGATGAATGATCCCGATAGATTAGCTCAGCAATTATTTTTCGTGCCGCACGCTATGCGCCCGGGTGCCCGGACTTATATAAAGCATCTGCTCCTGCTCGCCGTCACATTTTGCACGGCTACGATCGCGGGTTCGATGTTTCCATTCGGCCCGGTTAACACAATGCCCGACACGGACCCGCAGACGGCTTCCGAATTTTTTCAATTTATATTTACGCTGCCGATGCGGTACGCCGGGATAATCAGCGAGACCGTTCACCTGATGTTCACGAATGCCGACCTGCTCCGCTACGGCCTCAGCTTTTCGCTTTCGCTGCTGTTTATCCTCATCTGTCACGAAATGGGGCATTACGTCGCCTGCAGAATTTATAAAGTGGATGCGACGCTGCCGTTTTTTTTGCCGACGCCGCCGATGATCGGGCCGGCCGGGACATTTGGAGCGTTTATCAAAATACTGTCGCCTATGCCGTCGCGGCGTGCAGTTTTTGACATCGGCGTCGCCGGGCCGATCGCCGGGTTTATTGCACTGATACCGGTCGCCCTGATCGGCCTCGCCACGATGCAGATAGCCTCGCCGGAACAAGTCGCGAGCGCACAGGGCGGGCTTGTATTTACCGATCCGCTGCTGTTGCGCCTCTTTGCAATGTTTTTCGGGATCGATCTGAAATTTGGCATCGGCAACGCGTTCTATTTCGCGTCGTGGGTCGGTCTGCTGGTCACCGCGCTAAACCTCATACCGTCCGGCCAGCTCGACGGCGGTCATGCGATCTACGCTGTTTTCGGCGAAACGGTTCACAAATGGACCGGCCGTGTGGCGTTTCCGGTAATGGCGATTTTCTCGGTTTTGGGATTATATTTTTTCAACAGCCCGAGCGGCTTTCTGATCGCGATCATACTGGGTGTCATGATGCGCATCCGTCACCCGCGACCATACGATCAAACACCACTCGACGCAAAACGCAAGATAATCGCTCTTCTCACCCTGGTTATTTTTGTGTTGTGTTTTGTGCCTTTTCCAATACAGATCAATTAGTGACCAGGGAATCGTGAATCGAAAATCGTGAATAGTAAACACCGTTTCTTTCGATTCACGATTCACGATATACTATTTACGCTGCCGAAGGCAGCAAGCCTTTGATCTCCTTGACCATTTTCTCGACGTCTTCCTGGCCGTCGAGCGCGATCATGAAAAAGTCGTAACTCGTCTTGAAGCAGACCATTCCGTTGCCGAAAAACCAGACGCCTTCGAGCAGCGGGTTGCCGCCGATGATATTGCCGAGCGGAAATCCGGTGATCGTCTTTGGATTGATGATATTGGTCATCATTACGGCGCCGGATGCGAATGAGAATGCTCCGAGCAGCGGCGCACCGATGCGTTTGGCGATGTCGCGTTCAAACTTGATGCGCTCGGCGTCGGCGTCGTTGAGATGGCCTTTTTCGATCAGATCTTCGCGGCGTTTGAGGTAGCCGTCAAAGTTCTCGGCCAGCTTTTTGACCGACCACGTCGGGATCGCGGAATTAAAAAGCCAGTGTGAGCTTATACCTGTAAATACGACACCCAGACCCGCACCGATCGCCATCGAAACGCCGGTCGTCGCGGCCCGAAGCGGGTCTTCGATCGCCCAATCAGATGCTTTCTGAAAAGATTTGCGTGCCGAATCCAGAGTCGTTGAAAGGCTTGAGCCGAAACCGACGACCTTTGCCACGCGCTTTGTATTTGTGCCGACGCTATCGACCGCATCGTCAAAAAACTCGCCCGCTTTTCCGGCCGCATCGACGACCACGCCGCCCGCCTTGGAACCTGCGTCCGCCGCCACGTCGCGTACGGGTTCGCTCACATTCCAGGCGGTTTTTGCGGCATCACCGGCGGTGTTAATTACGTGACGCCCAAGATCCGATTTTTCGGCTTCGGTCTTAATGTATTCGGCACCTTTTTGGGCAGCGTCGATGGCGATGCGCGCGCCGCCCTCGATCTTGTCCTTCAGCCCAAGCTGCGAATCGATCTCCTCAAATTTCTCAGTCGCCTTTTTCTGCCAACGGTCAAATCTTTCTTTATAATCGCTCATAATAGTTTTCTTTGTCGTCAAACTCTCTAATCAAATACGTTCTGACAGCTACGATTGTTCGCATGTTTGTATGATGCCACCTATAAGCGGTGAGTTCAATAGATTTTTGACATAGATTTTTGTTTGGGATTTGCTATCCTAGCTTCTTGAGAAGATGACTTTATGCCACTCGTAAAATGCCCGCACTGCAACAAGGAAACGGAATACAACGGTAATGAATATCGTCCGTTTTGCTCGGAGCGGTGCAAGTTGCTCGATTTCGGGGCGTGGGCGGACGGTGAATACGGAATTGCTTCGGAAACGTCTGAAATGAGCGACGAAGACATCGACGCGATCGAGAAAGCACTGGAGCACAAAGAATTATGACGTTACTTTTGGACTTATCACCGCTCGGCGGCGGCATCGGTGTTTTTGCGACGGTCGCATTCTTTCTGGTGTTTTTGGTTGTTGCATTTATTGCTTTTAAATTGCTCAAACGGACGGTCAAAATGGCTTTTCGGATCGTTATCGTCGCCATCATTTTGGCCGTCGCGGTTGCCGGCAGCGTTGCGTTATGGGCGTTCGGGACGGCTAAATCTCCTCGTCCGACTGCAAACCGCACGCGGTAAATTACACATAAATATGGCCGAATCGGACGCCCAAACAAAAACCAGCGTTTGGCGCCGGTACCGCAGCCTGCCGCAAAATGTGCTGGCGCTGAGCACGGTAAGCCTCTTGAACGACACGTCGAGCGATATCATCTATCCGCTTCTCCCTGCTTTTCTGGCTCTTTCGCTCCATGCTTCGCCGTTCGCGATCGGCCTCATCGAGGGATTTGCGGAGTCGATTGCCAGTGTTCTCAAGCTCTTTTCGGGTTATCTCAGCGACCGTTTTGGTAGTCGTAAGCTGCCTGTTTTCTTAGGTTACGGATTGGCGGCGATAGCGCGGCCGTTCCTGGCCTTCACGACAACCTGGCCGCAGGTGCTTGTCGTGCGGATGACGGACCGCGTCGGCAAGGGCATTCGCGGAGCGCCGCGCGACGCTTTGATCGCCGAGAGCGTGCCCGTCGCGGAACGTGGTTTTGCGTTTGGATTTAACCGGGCGTCCGATCATCTGGGAGCCGTGATCGGGCCGGTGATCGCATTTGGTTTGCTCTCGATCTTTGCTGTTGACAAGCAAAATCCGACGATCCAGGAGTACCAGCATGTTTTTCTTTATGCGTCAGTGCCGGTCGTATTGGGTCTGCTGGTTATCGTTTTTTTTGTAAAAGAAAAAGCGAAATCAGTCGTCGCCGCCGCTCCAATGCCTGTTAGGCTGTCGCTGGCCGGATTTGACGGCAATTTTAAGCGGTTTCTCGTGGTGATCGCGGTCTTTACGCTTTCCAATTCGACCGACGCTTTTTTGCTGCTGCGGGCAAAAGACTCTGGCATCTCGGCCGCCGTTCTGCCGCTGCTGTGGATGATGCTGCATATTAGCAAGGTCGTCAGCTCGCTTATCGGCGGCGACCTCTCCGACCGTATTGGCCGCAAGACGCTGATCGTCACTGGCTGGATAATCTACGCTCTTGTTTACGCAGGGTTTGCATTTGTCTCGTCGCCTTGGCAATGCTGGGTGCTGTTCCTTATCTACGGCACTTATTTCGGCCTCACCGAAGGCGTCGAAAAAGCGTTCGTTGCCGATATGGTCCCCGAAAACAAACGCGGCACGGCCTACGGTTTATACAATCTCGCGTTCGGCATCACGGTATTTCCCGCATCGCTGCTGTTTGGATGGGTCTGGACCCAATTCGGAGCGCCAACGGCGTTTTTAGCGAGCGGCTGCGTTTCTCTGCTGGCGATAGTGATGCTGACATCGGTTCGAGCCGGAAAAGATACGGCTGAAATCGCAAACATTTAGTTAATAATCGACAGTTTTCGGCGTCACTTCATCTCGGTCGCTGCTTTTTCTTTGACGGCTTTCATCGCCTCGGACGGCGAGATCTCGTCGCCTTTGCGGTTAACGTAATGGATGTCGAACGCAACATCAGAATAAATGTAAAGCTGACAAGCCTGCTCGCAACGAAATTGATGGACGTGGTGAGAAGACAATAGTGCAAAACCACCGACCCGCAGTGTCAGCGGTTTGCCATCCTTCATTTCCAGACGGGCGACGCCGCTCACGATCATCAAGTGTTCGTTCGGAGTGTGCCAGTGCCACGGGATCGTACACCCGGCCGGTATTTTAGCGAAAATGATCGAAGCCCCTTTAGTCGGATCGCCGCTCTGCACCGACCCACGCGCGCACGTCGGCAGCGGCGGTATCGTCGTAATCTTCATCTCAGCGACATTCCTGCCCCCGGACATCTCCTGTCCCAGAGCGGACACCGAGACGAATAAGATCAACGACAGCGTGAACAAACAGAATTTACCTCGGATACTCATTATATTAACCTCCATGGTTTGAATTGATGCTAAACGTTTTCATGACAACTAGCGTCGCGGAGAGCTGCTAACGGGAGCCGGAAAGCTGTATGATCCTTAGCACCAGCAAAGCCACGGAAGCAAGTGCCACGAGAGCAATAACGGCGATCAGTATTTTCTTTTTCATTTTTTTATTTACCTCAAACTCTATCATTAACCGATATTCAGCGCAAGAAAAAGGCCTCGCCATTGGCGAAGCCCATTTATTGATGATGAAAAGAGAGAACCACCCCGTCTGCGAAGCGCAGCCTCCCCTCCTTTGTAAGGAGGGGAGCTTTTGGATCAGTCGTTCAACCGGATCGAGTTGAGCATATTGCGGAATGCGTATGAGTAGTTTTGCGCTTCGTCGTCGGGGACGACGGTTGCGACGTAGAACAGGCCTCCGTTTCTGAGTTGGGCGGTGTAGATGGTTACGATCTCGGTGCGGCCGGTGATGGGCGAGCGGCCGGAAAGCTGGGTCGTGTAACCCTGTCGTCCGGCGATATTCGTTTGTACGAGGTTGTTTCGCTGCCGCAGATACGAATTGCCCTGGAGAATTCCGTTAACGTAGGCTTCGGAGTCGCGTCCGATGTCGTTGTTTTGCCCCTGATATATGCCGACCATTGCTCCGCGCGTAATGCCCTCCTCGCCGTAAGCTCCCTCAGGCGCGAACTGAACCGAATCCTGACTTGCAAAATCGACCCAGTTTGACGGCACATTCAGCCGAAGCCACTGTGCCCCGGTGTAGGTGCGAAAACGACTCGACGGATATTGGACGCTGTTGGAATATCGCCCGGACGCCGTCGGATTTTCGGTGCGTCCCTGACCGTTGCTTCCGTTTTTCCCTATCTCCGCCATTGTCTGCGCACGCGGCAAGGCCCGGAATTTGGCCTGGATGCGTTCGAAATCGCGGGTGATCTTGATTGGGTTGGCCGAAACATGGAGGTAAGTGGCCTCGCGGTTGATGCTCTCGTATCGGTTGCCCGGATCGGGATGGTCGCTCAGCCATTGGGGGCCGCCGCGACCGCCTTCCTGTTGGGCAATTGTCCTAAATACATTGGCGAGATCCCGCGGGTCGTATCCGGCGTTTGCCATGATTTGAGCGCCCAGGGTGTCGGCCTGCGATTCATATTCGCGGCTGAATTTCAACATAAAGGTCCCCGCTATGCCGGCGCCGATCTGAGCTCCGGCCTGCCCGCCGACAACGGCGCCGCCGAGGATCAGACCAAGATTTCGCAGCGTGCTGCCCGCGCTGCTCGCCTTGGTCGCCTGAGCGGTCGCGTGACGCAGAACGACATGGCTCAGCTCGTGGGCCATGACGCCAGCCATTTCGCCCTCGTTATGGGCGGCCTCGATCATACCGCGATCTATGTACATTGGCCCGCCGGGCAGAGCGAACGCATTGAGATCGCTCGCATTCACCCACTTAAAACGGTAATTGAAAGCCGGCTGCTGAAATTGCGACGGTACCGCGGCGACAAGCTGTTGGCCGACACGCTCGATGTATCTGGACGCGTCCGCGTCCGTGATGATCGGAAACTGCTGTTCGATCTGCCGCGCGGCGTCATTGCCTAATTTGATATCGTCCTGAACTCTATATTTATTCTTCGGCGCGACGATCCGAGTCTGAGCAATTGCCGCTAAAGGCAGCGTCGAAAGCACCGCAATCATTGCAATGGCTATAATACGTTTACTAAAATTTCCCCTGTTCATATTTTCTCCGAAATCTCGTTTTCAAGATTTTAATGTTATCTGCGTTCAAATTTCAATACGCCGCTTTTGGCGTGTCTTTTGGATGAATGCAGACGAGGCTGGCGTTCGCCGGAAAACAAGGTCCGCGATATTAGCAAGATGTTAACAAAATGTTACAAACAGCCACGCATAAACAGTGTGGCACTGAAAAGTTAAGTATTATGTAACCTATCGGACACTGGCTTTGGACTATAATCGTGCGAGTCGTTATGAATGAACCTGCCGCTTCGATGTCGTTTGAGCCTGTTCCGGGAATTTCGGCGCTGATTAGCCGTTCAACGATGGAACACCGCGATATAGACGCTCAGCTCGACCTGCTTCGAGACAAAATTTTGCTCCTCGGCGGCAAGACCGAGGAAGCGGTGCATCGAGCCATGCGTTCATTGACAGAGCGAGACAGTGCGCTTGCACGCGGAGTCTGCGAAGCTGATGAACAGATCGACCAGATGGAGCTCGAGATCGACCGACTGAGCATTGAGATCCTCGGCTCGCAGCGGCCGACGGAGCACGATCTGCGGCTTGTCGTTTCGGTCGCAAAGATCACGCCGATACTCGAACGCATTGCCGATCATGCGACGAGCATTGCCGAGGCCGCAGTCATTCTAAATAACGAGCCGCAGATCGACAGCTATATCGATTTTTCGATGATGGCCGAGATCGCCGCCGTAATGCTTCGCGATGCGCTGAATGCATTTACATCCGAGGACGCGGGAGCGTCGCGCGAGATCATCGGCCGCGATCTGGAACTCGACCGCTGTTACGGCCGCGTTTTTGACGACCTTTTGGCAAAAATGGCCAAAAACCCGGAATCGTCAAGCGGGGTGGCACGGCTGCTGTTCGTGGCAAAGCATATCGAGCGGATCGGAGATTATGTCAAGGACATCTGCGAGCTGAATGTTTACTTACGCGAGGCTGTTTTTATTAAGCACAGCCCGCGAGATTAGGAGCGCGGCACGGCACGGTTCGACAATACAAGCGACGCGCGCTTATGATTTGAATTCTTAGCACAATTTAAGATCTGGAGATATAAGAAATGGCTTTTAGCTTTTTGCCGAAGGAAGATCAGTATTTTGAGATGTTTTCGCAGATGACCGCGAAAATACAAGAGGCTGCCGGCTACCTCGTCGTGATGATGAGCGGGCCGTATGACGAGATGGAAGCCGCGTCAAAGCGGATCAAGAGCGTCGAGCACGAGTGTGACGAAATCACACACAACATTACGACAAAGCTCAATAAATCGTTCATCACGCCGTTTGACCGCGAAGATATCTACACGCTGTCGGTCGCGCTTGACGACGTTTGCGACTACATTGACGCGGCTGCGCGTGCCGCGGTCATGTACGACATCCATGAGGCGGACGAATACCTCCAGCAGCTTACCGTGATCATGCAAAAGCTCGCGGATGAAATTCACGCCGCCGTTGGAATGCTCAGTAAATCCGCCGGAATGAGCCCGCATCTGCTTGAGATCCAAAGGCTCGAAAACGACGCTGACGAGGTTTATTTCAAGGCGATGGGGGCACTATTCAAGAATTCGACCGACGCGATATCGATAATTAAACTCAAAGAACTATACGAGATTCTCGAAAGCGGGACCGACCGCTGCGAAAGCGTAGGAAACATCATCGAGAGCATCGTTTTGAAACACAATTGAAAATGGAAAATTGACAATGGACAATTAAGAGCCGCGATTCTTACATTTTCCATTTTCCATTTTCCATTTTCCATTTTTTTATGGATCAACAAACAGCATCGCTGGCCCTCGTAATCCTGATCATTCTGGTCGCGCTCGCGTTTGACTACGTCAACGGATTTCACGACGCGGCTAATTCGATAGCAACGGTCGTAGCGACACGTGTGCTTTCCCCGGGTTTGGCCGTTGCGTGGGCGGCTTTTTTTAATTTTATTGCCTTCATCGTATTCGGCACCGCAGTCGCCAAGACCATAGGCGGCGAAATGGTGAATATTGCCGCGATCCCGCAGGGCGATCAACTTTACGTCCTGTTGGCCGGGGTACTCGGAGCGATCATCTGGAACCTGATCACCTGGTGGCTCGGCTTACCGACTTCGAGCTCGCACGCATTGGTTGGAGCCTATGCCGGAGCTGCAATGTCGTCGTTTATCTGGCATTTCGGATTCGCCAATGCTCAAACCGTCCTCAAGGCCGAGGGTTGGATAAAAACGCTTACCTTTATTGTGCTCTCGCCGCTGATTGGCATGTTGCTGGGTTTTATTTTGATGATCGCGGTCTACTGGATTTTTCATCGTGTGTCTGTCAACAGGGTTGACCGCGTTTTCCGCGTCGGACAGCTATTCTCCGCCGCCGCGTATTCTCTTGGCCACGGGGGCAACGACGCGCAAAAGACGATGGGCATTATCACCAT
>JAYVER010000042.1:0-2412 GCA_043748725.1 Chloracidobacterium sp.
CCGACAATGATCTGATTCCTGGCGTGTTCGATCTGCAGCACATAAAGCGGTTTTTCGTTCGCAATGCCAAGACCGCGACGCTGACCGATCGTGTATCGATGAATTCCGGTATGTGTTCCCACGGTTTCACCTATTGTATTAACGATCTCGCCGCCTATCGGTAATTCGCTGGTTCGGCCTTCGTGATCCAGGTATCGATCAATAAATTCCGAATATTTTCCGTCCGGGACAAAACAGATTTCCTGCGACTCGGCTTTTTCGGCGGTATAAAGATTGGCGTCGCGGGCGATTTCGCGGACCTCTTCTTTCTGCATTTCACCAAGAGGAAAATACGAGCGTGAAAGCTGTTCCTGCGTCAGTTCCCAAAGGAAATAGCTCTGATCTTTCCAATGATTTCGCCCGCGAAATAGCCGGTATCGATCCGCCGCTTCGTCGTACTCGACGCGGGCGTAATGTCCGGTCGCGACCTTATCACAGCCCAGTGAGACAGCCATTTTGTCGAGCGAGGCAAATTTCAGACGCGAGTTGCACGCAACACATGGTATCGGCGTTTCGCCGTCAAGATAGCTCTGAACAAAAGGTTTGACGACCGACTCTTCAAACTCCCGTTCGAGATTCAAAACATAGAACGGGAATCCCAACCCCTCGGCAACACGCCGGGCGTCATAAACGTCATCCAGCGAACAGCAACGCGACGGCAACGGGTCGCCGTTTTCATCGACACTTATCCCGCGGCGCTGATTCCACAACTGCATCGTAAACCCGACCAGCTCGTGTCCCTGCTCCTTTAATAATGCTGCTGCCGCCGACGAATCGACACCGCCGCTCATTGCCACCGCTATCTTCATAATTAATAACTATTCTGACAGGCGAAATAGCATAGTTGCAAGGCGGTGAATTTATGTTCAGATCCGTTTTCCCGGCAAGCATTTTTGACGTCCGCACTTTCTTTTACCAAAACCGTTGTGTTATATTCAAAAAACTATGAAACCGGCCATCCGCTAAGTAAACCTCAGAATTAGTGCTTTTTTTTTGCGGTCTTCGTCTGCAAAACCAAAGCTTTTGGCACCTTTCCGGTGTCTCAATTTTTCTTTTTTGTACAAACAAATATGTCTCTTAATACTGAAACTCCGTCTGCGGAGACGTTGGATAATTCGTTTTGGGCAATCCTGCGCGAGGCCGTTTGGGGATCGAAGCGCGACTTTACGACCGGCAGCTTAGGCGTTGCGCTATTTATTCTCAGCGTACCGATGATTATCGAGATGTTCGCCGAGAGCCTTTTCGCGGTTGTCGATATATTTTGGGTCGCACGTCTGGGATCGGGTGCAGTTGCCGTCGTCGGCATCACCGAGTCGATGATGTATCTGATCTACTCTGTAGCTATCGGGCTTAGCATTGGCGCCACGGCAACCGTCGCCCGCCGAATCGGCGAAAAAGACCCGGACGGTGCGGCTAAAGTTTCGACACATTCGATTTATCTCGGTCTATTCGTGGCGGTTGTGCTGGGAATAACGGGAGTGATCTTCGCCCCCGATTTTCTGGGTTTGATGGGCGCCGACCAAAGCGTGATCGCCGAAGGCACGAATTTTACACGGATAATGCTCGGCTGCAATTTTGTGGTCGTGTTCCTGTTTTTGCTTAATGCGATCTTTCGCGGCGCTGGTGACGCGGCGATAGCAATGCGCGTGCTTTGGCTCGCAAATATTCTCAACATGATCCTCGCGCCGTGTTTTATTTTCGGTGTATGGATATTTCCGCAGCTCGGCGTGACGGGTGCGGCCGTCGGTACGAGCATCGGACGCGGAATCGGCGTTTTATATGCAGCGTATTATTTATTTCGCGGCGAAAAGCGTTTTACAATTCACGCCCATCACTGGCGGCTTGATTTTTTGCGGCTTTGGAAACTAATAAAAGTTTCGGCTCCCGGAATACTGCAATTCTTTATTCAAACGGCAAGCTGGATAGGCCTTGTGCGAGTGATAACACTTTTCGGGACGCAAGCCGTCGCCGGGTATCAGATAGGCATTCGCGTCGTGATCTTTGCATTGCTGCCTTCGATCGGATTTAGCAACGCAGCGGCCACGCTTGTTGGTCAAAACCTCGGTGCGGGCAAGCCCGAACGTTCCGAAAAAGCCGTTTGGACCGCCGTCTTTTATAACGCTTGTATTCAAACGTCCATCGGAATTTTATTTGTGATCTTTGCCCGACAAATTGCGGGAATTTTTGCGACCGAGCCCGAGGAGTTGACCTATGCAACCGACGCTCTGCGAATAATCGCTTACGGCTTTTTCTTTTATTCGGTCGGCATGGTCCTCGAAACCGCCTTCAACGGCGCCGGCGACACATGGACGCCAACTATAATGAATCTGTTCGTTTTCTGGCTGTTCGAGATACCGTTGGCATATGTGTTGG
>JAYVER010000043.1:0-2405 GCA_043748725.1 Chloracidobacterium sp.
TGCCGCCGCCCCGTGACGTTTGAAATTGATTCATGGTCGGAAAATTGGCTGAGTCTGTTCTTCCGGTGATATAGGCATTGCCTTGAGTGTCAACTGCGATGGCGTTGCCATAGTCAAAACTGCTACCGCCAAGGTAAGTCGAATAAATGAGTGCGTCACCCGTAGCATTTAGTTTCGTCACAAACGCATCGGTGATATTGGCCCCGCCGGCCTTTGCTGCCTGGAAGGGATTCCTGGTTGGAAAGTCGGTTGAGGATGTAAATCCGGCAATGTAGGCATTACCTTGAGTGTCAACCGCGATAGCGTTGCCTTGATCATTAGAGTTACCGCCAAGATATGTCGAATATACCAATACGGGATCAATCACGAGCGGCAGATTGTGGTCATATTCCGCCACGGCAAAACCGATCTTTTGATTTTCGATTTTCGATTTTCGATTTTGGATTACGTAATCCGCGGCGACTTCACGTCGTTCGCCATTGATTTCCTGATAGGCAACCGGCTTGTGCTGCCGGATTTCGCCGCCTTTTGTCGACAATACTAGATCGCCTCGGTCATCAATTTTTATGCTTTTTGCACCCTTAAATTCGAGAGCGATGGAGCTCGGTGTCGCACCCGGACTGACGACAAAATCATATTCGAGCTGCTGCCCGCTGCCGTAATAAATTACATCCACACCGTCGTAGATATTTGAATAACGAACGTGTTCGTAATTGGCGATATCAGTTTTCCATTTGCCCGGATCATTCCCAAGGATGTAGTTTGTTTTACCTTCGAGTAGATTTTCCCCGGTTGTTTCCGCAGAAGTATTGGCACCCGTGATCTTCACTCTGAGAACATCCGATTTTGAATTTCGGTTATCCGTCGACCTTTTTTGTAAGGCCAAAACGGCCTCGTTGGCGGTTAGAAATAACGAGTAACCGCCGCCACGCGCTAAAAATTTAACCCGGGCATTGGCTTGTCCGACATTCGGCTCGAAATACAGCGGAATCGCGCCGTAATTTGCTATGGGATTCGCTTTTTCGGTCGCGGTTCCATCTGATTCGATATCAGTTTGGGAAATATTTTCGCGGTGTCCTGCCACCGACGAAAAGCCGGTTATAGCAGCAAGCGTAACGGCTGTAATAACGACGATCAGTAAATAAATTTTCATGATAATTCCCTGCCCGGTCTCGAATGTTAGTACTGGTAAAATTATCGAAGAGCCGTCGCTCCGCGAAAAAATCCTTTCTGATAAAACAAACTTCGGTTATAATGATTTAAATCATTTTTCTATAAAATTTAGGCTTAGCTATCGTCAAAAACAGGAAGTTCAGGGGTAATTTAGGGGTAATTTAATAGTGCGGGACGAAAATCACGAAAATATTTGCTACAAATTTGCCGATTATCGACTTGAAACGGATACACGCTCTCTTTTCCGCCAAAATGAACCCAAACATTTGGCGAAACGTCCCTTTGAGATACTCCTCCACATGATCGAGAACCGGATGCGCGTTGTCAGCCGTGACGAACTGCTCGATAAATTTTGGGAAGGACATGATGTTTATGACGACGCTTTGCGAAAGACCGTCAGCACGATCCGTCATGCGCTCGACGATACGGAAAGCCCGTGGCGGTATATCGAAACTCTGCGCGGGAGCGGTTTTCGTTTCGTTGGCGAAATCGAAGAGGTTCAAAGCTCAAGGTTCAAGGTTCAAAGTCTCATAGGGGAAAGTAAACCGAAAAATAGTCGCGGTCTGCTGTCAGCGAAAGTTTCTTTTTGGCGTTCCCGGATGGTTTTGACGTCGATTTTAGGGTTGATCTTCTTTTTAACGGCGAGTTTTGCAATTAGCGTTTATCTGCCGAGAGGCTCAAAAAATATATCGCGGTCATTGCCAAAAATCACTGCTATCGCGGTTTTGCCGCTACGCAATCTGACGGGCGACCCAACAAACAATTATTTATCCGATGGTTTGAGCGAAGGTTTAATTAATGAATTTTCGCGGCATAGCCAACTCAAAGTAGTCTCTCGCAGCTCGAGTTTTGCCTTTAAAAATATTGACATCGGGCCGCGCGAAATCGCTGAAAAATTGCAAGTCGACGCAATTTTAGAAGGAAGTTTGCGCAAATTCGGTGATGAGATGCGGCTCGATGTAAATTTGGTTGACGCCAAAGACGGCAAGGTTGTATGGACGAATGATGCGGCAAAAAGCTCGCTTGGGAATATCTTTACGGCACAAAACAGAATCGCCTGCGACCTTTTAACAAAAATCAAAGCGGGCACGTGCTCGAAAACCGAAGTCGCGCAAAACATTGACACCGAAGCCTATCGTCTTTATTTGCAAGGCATTCAGCTTCGTACAAATTCGTCTTTGGAAACAATGATCAAATCCATCGCGCTTTTCGAACAGGCATTAAAAATTGCC
>JAYVER010000044.1:0-6409 GCA_043748725.1 Chloracidobacterium sp.
ACAGAACGCTCCCCAGACGGCTGCTCCGGCGGCGAGTTCGAGATTGGCATCAGCGAAGACGATCATCGGGTCTTTGCCGCCGAGTTCGAGGACGACGGATGTCAGATTTTTGGCAGCCGCCGCCGCGATCTTTTTGCCGGTGGCAACGGAACCTGTGAACATTATCTTGTCCGGCGCGGCTTCGACCAAAGCCGCTCCGGTGGGTCCGCCACCGGTCACAATCTGCACCGCATTTTCGGGAAATCCCGCCTTTTCAAAGATCTCACCTATTTTCAGCCCGACAAATGGCGTCAGGTCCGACGGTTTGATCACGACTGTATTTCCCGCCATTAACGACATCACGGCCTCACCGAGCGGTATCGAAAACGGATAATTCCACGCCGGGATTATCCCGACAACACCGAGCGGATGATAAACGATCCGCGACGAGCGGCCAAGCAGAGCGTAAAGACCAATGCCTCGTTTAGCGGGTCGCAGCAATTTTTCGGTGTTGCGTGCGAAATACTGCATCAGGTCGAGCACAGGCGACAACTCCATCGCGATCGCTTCGCCAAACGGCTTGCCCGATTCCTGTGAAATTAAGTGAGCGATACCGTCAATGTCAGCCAGGATCACCTCGCGGGCTTTCATCACGATGCGTGCTCGTTCCGCAAAAGTGGTCTGTTTCCACGACTGAAATGCGACTTTTGCTCGTCCAACCGCCGCCGTCACATCGTCGGCAGAGGCTACAGGCACACGCCCAACCTCGGCTCCGGTCGCCGGATTGTAAGATACGATCTCGTCGGATTGTAGTGGTAAAACAGCACTCATAAAAACTCCCAAAAATAATTTAGCCACAGATTAACACAGATATACACAGATATTTTTTATTCTGATCCGTGTTTATCTGTGTCCATCCGTGGCAAAAAATCTTATCCGAGCATACGCTCGATCACGCCGTAAGCGGCATCGAGCGCTTCGGCTAGTTTCTCCGGTTCGGTGCCGCCGCCTTCTGCCATGTCGGGTTTACCGCCGCCGCGTCCGCCTACTATCGGGGCGATCTCGCGGATGATGTCACCGGCTTTTATTTTGCCAGTCAGGTCGTCGGAGACGCGGACGATGATGCCAACCTTGCCTTCGTCGGTGCGTCCGATGACAACGACGCCGGATTTTAATCTAGCGAGCAGCGTATCGGAAAGCTGCCGGGTGCCGTTACCGTCGAGGCTGTCAACGATCTTGGCCAAAACCTTGACGCCGTTTATTTCCCTCGCTTCGTGGCTGTCTCCCGAACCAGAGCCGTTACCAATTGTGCCAGACGCGATCTTGAGCTTGAGCTCGTCCATCTCTTTGCGTGTTCGTTTTAGCTCGTCATGCAATTTTGCGATAGCATTCGGGAGGTTGTCCCGCTGCGTGTTTAGCACGCCAAGTGACGCATCTATAAGCTTTTCATCCTCGCGAAAACGCTCGAACGCGTCAAAACCCGTGATCGCACGAATACGCCGTACGCCCGAAGCAATGGCCTCATCACCGATGATCTTAAAGCTCCCAATGTCGCCCGTCGCCCGCACATGCGTCCCGCCACAAAGTTCTTTCGAAAAAATACCGTCGCCGACGCTCAGCACACGGACATCCGCGCCGTATTTCTCGCCAAACAAAGCCATCGCTCCGCCGTGCATTGCTTCCTCGATTGCCATCACGTTTGTATTGACCGGATCGTTTTTAAGAATATAGCGATTAACGAGATCCTCTACTTCTATAATTTCCGCGTTACTCAACGGCTGGTAATGCGTAAAATCGAACCGCAAATAATTCGGAGCAACAACCGACCCGGCCTGCTTCACATGCGTCCCCAAAACCTCCCGCAGCGCCGCGTGAGCTAAATGTGTGGCCGTATGATTTCGCCGCGTCGCATCACGCTTTTCGGCATCGACGCTCGCGGTCACCTCGTCCCCGACCTTGACCGAGCCTTTATTGACGGTGACCTTGTGAATTATAAGCCCCTGAACCGGCGAATATGTATCAGCAACGGTCGCCCTCATCTGGCTCCCCTCCTTACGAAGGAGGGGTGGCGGCGTTTCGCCGACGGGGTGGTTCTCTCCCGACACGCCGGAGAGAACGCCCATCAGCCAACCAGTATCGCCGACCTGTCCTCCAGCCTCTGCATAAAATGGTGTTTGGTTGAGAATGACACTACCCTGCGAGCCTTCGGCCAGCACGTCGATCTCGTTTTCACCATCGAGTATTCCGACGACTTTGGCTCCGTCAACCTGTGTAGAATCGTAGCCGTGAAATTGGTTAGCTCCGACCTTTTCGAGCAAAGTAGCATAAACGGGGCTGATCTGCGATTTGCGTTCAGTTTTACCGAGGCCACCTTGTCGTTGTAAAACTGACAACGCTATATCAAAAGATTCATTAAAATAGTCTTCTTCAATCGCAACGCCCCGATCTTCTAGGAGAACGCGAAGCAAATCTCTTGGAGTCCCAAAAGTATCGTAGTTTTTTGCAAAGGCTCTGAAATTTGGATATGTTTCGGACGAGGTTCCCGAAAAAATCGTGTCGAGAACATTCAAAAAAACACTCGAATTATTATCATCAAAAAGTTTCGCAAATTCCTTTTCTTCAGAATTCCCCTCATCTCTAAGAATCAAATATAGTTCACTTGCAAACTGGCCTAAACTAAAACCACCTTCAGGAAACCTGAATGTGTCTTCAGAGACAATTTTTTTGATAGTAGGCAAAACAAGATAGGGCGGAACTTTATTTTTATTTACAAGTCGAGCCAGCTTTTGATGGATATCGCCGTAACCAAATTTTGCTTCATGTTGATTTTCAAGATTAACAATCTCATTATTTTTATCTTGAGATTCTATTTCAAAATCCCAAATAATTTTACTTATTTTTTTTTCAATCGAAATGAGTTCCATGGTCTCTTCTTCGAATCTTTCTAAGCCAATCGTCAACGTATTCCCAAATCGCTTCTCCTCGATGCGCACCATTTTGCTGATGAACTCGCGCTGTGTTTCGAGTTCCGGGTAGGCGCCGTGCATTTGGCCGACGACGAAATCGCAGACTTTGTAAAAAAACGGATCGTTTAAGCTGAGGTGCTCGCGGCCGTGGTAGATGGCGCGGCGCATTATCTTGCGCAGAACGTAATTGCGGCCTTCGTTGCCGGGCAGGATGCCGTCGGCGATCGCGAAAGCTGTCGCACGGGCATGATCGGCTATCACGCGGCAGGCAAATTGTTGTGAATCGGTCAATTCCTCGTAAACGCTCATTGTCTAAATAATAGCAAGTCAGAACCGGGAGCGGTAGCGACTGGGTTCTCCGTGATGAGCGACCGAACAAGAACCCAGTCACTACCGTTCCCGGTTCTGACCAAACCCGCCGATTAAGTGAAATCCGACTCCCGTGAGCGATGTGTATATTCCATAGCGGCTAATGTCGGAAAAATGCTGGAGTTGATATGTCTCGACGATGAACGCCCAAAGGAGCAAGCCGCTCGATACCACCAGCACGAACGAGCCAAAATACTGAAGAGCCTGCCGCCACGCTTGGGGCTTGATCTGCAAATAAATACCCAACGCGAGATGGATCAGTGCCGAAAATAAAATATAGATATGCCGCTACCGCATAAGCAGCCGCAGTTCTTGAGGTATTGCGTCTTTATCGGGAAAATCGACCCGCATAAACTTTCCCGTTGTAACGAAGACGATAAAAACGAGAATTCCGAAGATCAGGTGAAGCCACGACATTATCGTGCCAATTTTGACATTTATTTCCGCGATTTGCACGAACCAAATTTTCGTTGACAACGGTGATGTTTTGGAGGAAAATTACCTTAAAGAAAAACGAGGAAACACACGAAGACTATTTATTTTAGGCTTTCAGTATGATGTCGGCGGATTTTGGCGATCTAGTTCGCCTATTTGCCGTTCGATTTACAAAAATATAAGGAGGGTTGCCATGAAACACTTTTCATGGGTAGTGTTGATTTTTGTTGGCCTGTTGTTGTTGAGCGTGGTTATCGCTTGCCGATCTTCTTCATCGTCGGAGGTGAATTGCACTGGGGAAGTCATCTATGAAGGCAGGACTTTCACCGGCCAAGGCAAGAATGCAGAGGAAGCCCAGCAGTCCGCTTGCATCAATTACTGTCTTAACGCCGACCCGGAGGTCGAAGCGCACTATGGCATCTGGTACGAATCGCCAAAGGGCAAAGCTGCCGGTCATCCGCCGAAAAAGGAGGCTATCGACAGCGACAAAGAGCTGTTCGACTACGCATACAAGACCTGCGCCCTTAAGTGCGTTGCGAGCATAAAGGACGGGAAGTTCAAGGGCAATGCAAAATGTCCGTAAAGCTGTGTGATGGAATTTGCTGCGATCACAGGACGGCGATTAAGCCACGCGAACACGCGTTTGGGGTTGAATCGGTGGGAGAAACTGTTTCATAATCAAGTTCGTGATCATCATCCGGCTGATTTGCCTGCTGCCGGCTGAGTGAAGAGTAACTGCTGTTTGATCTTTAAGAAGGAGGCACTGACTTATGAAGAGAATTTTGGTTTTTGCTTTTTCCATTTCGCTGTTGATAGCCTGCGGACTGGGAAAGAAGGATAACTCCAACGCCGGCAACTCAAGCTCGACCGGTTCGGAGAAGGCTGCGGAAGTAAAACCTCCCGCTGTTGGAGATTTGGTTGTCGCTCACTGGGCCGGCAATACATGGTCCGAAGGCAAGGTGGACAACATCGACAGCCGGCGCGCGAAGATTGTCTGGAGCGACAACGCAACGCCGAGTGAAGTCGATCTGATTGATCTTTATCAGATTCCAAAAACAGGCGCGCAGGCGACCGTTAAGTCCGGCGATTACGCTCTCAGCAAGAGGTCCACGGGGACGAATTGGGAGGGAGCGCAGGTGACCTTGGTCAGTCCCGGGGTCATCACCGTCAAATACGTTTCCGACCTTGAGGAAGCTAATCTGCAGCCGGAGAAAGTCATCGCCGTCTCGCCGGTTGTTGCCACGGACATGAAAGCGGACGCTGCCAGGACAGATTTTCTCAAGAAGGCGCAGGAGCGCAAACCGCAAGCGCCCGCAGGTTACAAACCAAAAGTCAGCGAACACATTTTAGGTGGGTGGACGCCCACTTCCTGGCGTGGAGGCAAAGTTAAGTCTATCAACGGTGATAAAGCTTTGATCGAGTGGGAAGGCCTAAAGCCCGACGAAGTGGCTTTGGATAAAATCGTTCCCTATCCGACCGCCGAGAACAGCGCGACGCCGTCAGTCGCCGATTACGTGCTCGTCAAACCAAACAACGGCAGTTGGGACTACGTTCAGGTGACTGCCGTCAACGGCTCTGAGATCGAAGTCAAAGATGCAGAGGGCAAGAAACGCACTGTCAAACCGGGCGAGTTTGTCGTTCTCAAGTAGAGTAACTGGCCGGCTAAAGCACAGGATTGAGCATATGAAGAAAGGCGTAGTCGGCATAGCGGCGTTGATCCTGACTCTCTCGTGGTGATGATCCCGGTCCTGTTCATCTTGACCAGGGCGCTGTCAGCACGAATCAGTTCATTGTCATTGTTTCCGCCGTCTTGCTGTTGGTGTTGTGGACCATCCCGTATGTGACGCTGGTTGATCCGTGGCTGCGCCGGGGCGGCGGCGCTCTCCTTGAGTGTAACCATTGAATGGCGCGGCACTAGCAAGAACATTTCCTGGAACACCGTCGAGGTGCATGACTAGTCTCTTCATATATCTGCTCGGATGGTTTTTTATCATTCTGTGGCTGGTTCCATTTGCCGGGGCAATCGCTCTGGTGCTGTGGTTTCGCCACTGAGGCTTAGTGCAGGGGGGGGGTTACGAGATAGAACTACAACCCCCAAATAGGAGGAAAGCAAAATGTTCAAACGAATTATAACCACAATGTTGCTGTGCCTGTGCGTCTTTGCTCAGCGTGCGGCAACGCAACAGGTTCCCGTCAGCGTCTTGCTCGAAAACGTGCGCGAGCCGGCGAACTACGTAGCGGAGTTTGTTAAAGATACTGAGATCCGTCCGAGCTATGCGGATGAGCTATTCAAGCGAGCCAAGCGGGGCATCGAAGCCGTAAATCAGGCGCTCGCTGCGGGTGTGCCGGGGTCGCGGACGGTCAACATCACATTTGAGGGAGAGCATTACAAGAAGATCGAGAAGCCGATGACGCTCGCCGAGATCAAAATGATGTGCGAGCGAATAGCCGCCCTTGCAGGCAAAGCTTATTATTTGGGCACGGCTGACCAGGCAATAACGAATGCCTCCGTCTGGCCCGGATACATTGCAGATGGCACCGTAGAGAGGGAAGAAGTCCAGGCTAGAACTGCAGTTGACTCTGCTAAACAATGCATCGCGGCAATTGATGAAGCGCTGGCTAACGGTGTCCCTGATTCGACTGTGATCAAAGCGATTGAC
>JAYVER010000045.1:0-6399 GCA_043748725.1 Chloracidobacterium sp.
TAGCCCAACTTGAGGCGAAAGGAGCGACGCAGGTGTCGGCGGCAAGCTCTCGCAGCGGTGCGACGCTTAACAAGACCTCCGCCAAGTCGCGGCTCGAACGCCATCTGCGCGGCGTGGCAAATACCGCTAACGAGATCGCGGACCGCGAGCCGGATTTTGACAACCGTTTCGATTTTCCGCGCAAGGCGGTGAGCTTTAGCGATCTGCTGACTCAGGCCGGTTCGTTTATTGCTAACCTTCCGCCGGTCGAGGCCAAATTCCTCGCATACGGCAAGTCCGCGGACTTTATCACGAAAATCGAGGAAGCCAAGGCCGATTGCGAAACCTTTCTTGTGGTTCAGGACAGCGGCGGGCGCGGCTCGGTCGAGGCCAATGCCGACGAAGCCGATCTTCTGGCCCAGGCCCTCGCGATCAAAAAACCGCTCAAGCGGATCGTCCTGAATATCTTCGAAGACGACGCCGGCAAAACCGCCAACTGGCACTCCGCCTGCCACGTCGAACGCGCCCCAAAGAAAAAGAAACCCCCGACCGGCACCGGCGAAGACCCGCCAACACCGTAGTCCCCTGTCAGAACCGGGAGCGATAGCGACTGGGTTCAGTCAAATAAAGCAAATGGGCCGCCCGCGCGGCCCTATTCGAGTTTATTCAATTGGCGTGGCATAATTGCTAAAACTTAACATGACGACAAAATCTCTCAATAAAAACTTACACGCCGCGAAGAATTCTAAGAAGGACGAGTTTTATACTCAGCTTCCTGACATCGAACGCGAGCTGAAACATTACAAAGACCATTTCAAAGGCAAAGTCGTGCTTTGTAACTGTGACGATCCGCGTGTGAGCAATTTCTTTCACTATTTTTCTTACAACTTTGAGGAACTTGGGCTAAAGAAACTCATCACGACCTGTTACAAGAACCAGAACCGCGATCTTTTTAGTCAGAATGATTCGGAAAAAGCGATCTATCTCGAATACTACGGCGACAAGAACAACAACAAAGTCCCCGACCCCGACGAGATAGGCATAAAAGAACTAAAAGGCGACGGAGACTTCCGCAGCGAAGAGTGTATCGAGCTACTAAAAGAGGCAGACATCGTCGTAACAAACCCGCCGTTTTCGTTGTTCAGGGAATATGTTTCGCATCTAGCAGAATCGGGTAAGAAGTTTCTCGTAATTGGGAATCACCATGCAATTACATACAAAGAAATTTTCAAGTTGATAAGGGACAACAGAGTTTGGTTAGGAAATACACAGCCTGTCGCGTTTATCGTTCCAGATGATTACGAGATGAGAGAGGTTAGAAGTTGGCGAGACGACGACGGGAATAATTGGCGAAGCTTAGGAAATGCCTGCTGGTTTACAAATCTTGATATTTCCAAGCGACACGAAGACATAGTTCTCTATAAAACCTACGAGCCAAAAACATATCCAAAGTTCGATAACTACGAGGCAATAGAATCTTCAAAAGTTGCGGACATACCCTGCGATTATGACGGGGTCATGGGTGTGCCAATTACCTTTCTTAATAAACACAATCCGAATCAATTCGAAATCGTTGGCCTAATCGCTGGCAACATCAAAGGACTAGCAGGAATTCCATCTGCTTCGGGTAAAGATGGGCCTTACATAAATGGGCGACTCAAGTACGGAAGAATCCTGATCCGACGAAAGAGAAACAAATGAAGATCGATCTCAAAGAAACAACCATCCGCGAAGCGGCACATAGCCACGCCATTTATGGCGTGGTAGTGGTGAATATTTGATCGCGAGGGCGTTTTAACGTCCTTACCTAACGGCGGCTTTAGCCATTCGGTCACAAAGGACGTTAAAACGCCCTTTCGAACCCTATCGCTAACAAACCCACGAGCTAAAGCACGTGGCTATTTGCCCTTCGGGAAAAGAATATGAAGGTCGATCTCAAAGAAACAACCATCCGCGAAGCGGCACATAGCCACGCCATTTATGGCGTGGTCAGGATATACAATAACTGCGAGGGCGTTTTAACGTCCTTACCTTGCGGCGGCTTTAGCCATTCGGTCACAAATGACGTTAAAACGCCCTATTGAAATTTATCGCTAACCAACCCACTAGCTAAAGCACGTGGCTATTTGCCCTTCGGGAACAACAATATGAAAATCGATCTCAAAGAAATAACCATCCGCGAAGCGGCACATAGCCACGCCATTTATGGCGTGGTCAGGATAGACTAATAATTGCGAGGGCGTTTTAGCGTCCTTGCCTAACGACGGCTTTAGCCATTCGGTCACAAAGGACGTTAAAACGCCCTATTGAAATTTATCGCTAACCAACCCACGAGCTAAAGCACGTGGCTATTTGCCCTTCGGGAACAACAATATGAAAATCGATCTCAAAGAAATTACGATCCGCGAATTAACGAACGGCTATTCTGATGATAAGGACGGCGGAGTTGTTGGGTTTGGTGGGATGCTTGATATTCGGCCGCCATATCAGCGGGAGTATGTTTACAAAGACAAGCAGCGTGACGCGGTTATCAACTCTATTCAGAATGATTTTCCGCTTAATGTGATCTATTGGTCGGTGCTTGGCGACGGAAAGTTTGAGATGATTGACGGACAGCAACGCACTATCTCGATCTGTCAGTATGTGACCGGCGATTTTTCGTTTAATCAGCTTTACTTCCACAATCTGCAAGACGACCAGCAAGACCAGATACTCGATTACAAGCTAATGGTCTATCAATGCACAGGCACGGACAGCGAGAAACTGGAGTGGTTTAAGATCATCAACATTGCGGGCGAGAAACTTTTCGATCAGGAGCTTCGCAACGCCGTCTATTCCGGGCCTTGGGTGACGGATGCGAAAAGATATTTCAGCAGAAACGGCTCCGCAGCCTACGGACTCGCCGGAGATTACATGAACGGCAGTGCCATTCGGCAAGATTATCTCGAAACCGCCATTGATTGGATATCCGAAGGCAAGATCGAAGATTACATGTCCAAGCATCAGCACGACCCAAACGCTTTGGCTCTGTGGACGTATTTTCAATCGGTGATAACTTGGGTAAAGGCGACGTTCCCAACGTATCGCAAGGAAATGAAAGGCATCGCGTGGGGAACGCTCTACAACAGATACAAGGACGAACTCTACGATGCAAAGGTTCTTGAAGCAAAGATTCTTGAACTAATTGACGACGACGAAGTCCAAAATCATAGAGGTATCTATTCCTACATTCTCACAGGCGACGAAAAGCATTTGAACCTTCGCCAATTCGACGACAAGATGAAGCGCCGTGTCTTTGAACGGCAGAAAGGACTCTGCAAGATGTGCAAAAAGCCGTTCGATATCTCCGAAATGGAAGCAGACCACATCGATCCTTGGCATTCGGGCGGAAAAACCGTCGAAACGAACTGTCAAATGCTCTGCAAGCCTGACAATCGCAGGAAGTCCGGAATTTAGTTTCAGGTTCAATCCAATATGCCTGTATCTAAGAAAAGAAGAAGAGCGGGGAAGGCGGTGAAGCGGCAGGCGGTGGTGACGGGGCCGGATGTTTCGAAGAGCTGGAACCTGAAAATAAAGCCTTCGCAGATGTTCTTTCTGAAGAGCGAACCCGACTTTTTGATGATGGTCAAGATGGGACGTATCCTGAACGCCGTCCTGTATGCCCTGACAAGTATCGCCCCATTTACGCAATACCCGACGCACCTTGCAAGACGACAGTATCGCCGCGGCCTGTTCGTTCTCGCGGGTTACCTGCACGAGTCGCTGAACATCATCAGGCACGTCGAAGACCGGCACGTGACGATGGAAAGCTTTATACCGCTTCGCAAGATCGCACACGGCCCCGAATACAAAAAAGCCAGAGAGTATCTCCGCGAGATACGCAATGTAGCCGGCTTTCATCTGGCCGACTCCGCCGGTATCGAAAACACGCGGCTGGCTATCGCGGAACTAGACCTTTCGTCCTACGAACTGATGGGAGCCGACGACGAGGATTTCACGACATTCTATTTCGAGCTCTCCGACACTCTGGATATTTCGGTCATCAGTAAGAAATTTCAGGACGAAAGAGATCCGAAAGTGGTATCGGAGGAGATCCATCAGACGGTCACCAAGATCGCGTGGGAATTTATAGCAGCCGCAACCCACTTTCAAACATCCCTCGCACGCAAAATGGACCTCGGCGAATACGTCTACGGCCAACGGCGACTGCAGATGGACCCGGAACCGCTGGCCGCTGAACCCGAAAGCCCGCCGCTGCCGGAGTAATTAGATCCGCCACGCTTGTTTAAGTGCGAGTAAGTCTGAGAAAAAAAACCGAGCCTGCGAACCGCGTGACATAGTATGCCGCGTGATTCACAGGCTTGGATATTTATTTATGCGTATGCGCTAAAGAGACGCTAAGCAGCGGCGGCGACTACTTTTTGGGCGGCGTCGCGCATTCCTTCGGCTGTGAGGATGTTGATTCCCGATTCGCGCAGGACGCGACGGCCTTCGTCGACGTTTGTGCCCTCGAGACGGGCGACGATCGGGATCGACATGCCGAGGTTCCGATAGGCCACCACGACGCCGCTTGCGACCATGTCGCAGCGGACGATGCCGCCGAAGATATTGATCAGAACGGCTTTGACGTTTTTATCAGCGAGCAGGATCTTGAACGCCTGTTCGACCCGCTCCTGCGAGGCACCGCCGCCGACGTCGAGGAAGTTGGCCGGCTCGCCGCCCGCGAGTTTAATAATGTCCATCGTCGCCATTGCGAGGCCGGCGCCGTTGACCATACAGCCGATATTGCCGTCGAGCTTGATGTAATTGAGATCGTATTTCGCAGCCTCGATCTCAAGCGGCTCTTCCTCGTTCAGATCGCGAAGCTCGGCGTAATCTTTATGCCGGAACATTGCATTGTCGTCAAAACTCAGCTTGGCGTCGAGCGCGATAAGACGGTTGTCCTTCGTGAGCAGAAACGGATTGATCTCGACGAGCGAAGCGTCCGTTTTTTCGTAGGCATCGTAGAGCGAGAGCATGAATTTCGCGGCTTGATTGATAAGATCGTGCGGAATTCCGAGACCGAACGCGAGCTTACGGGCTTGAAATCCGCGTAGCCCGACTGACGGGTCGATCGTTTCCTTCAGGATCAACTCAGGCGTCTCTTCGGCCACCTTTTCGATGTCCATGCCACCGGCGGATGACGCCATAAAGACGTTCCGTCCGGTGACGCGATCGAGCGTGATGCCGAGATAAAATTCTTTGTCGATCGGCAGGCCTTCCTCAATGAGCAGCGTCTTGACTAAACGACCCTCGGGACCGGTCTGGTGTGTGACGAGCGTCATGCCGAGCATCTGCGAGGCGATCTCGCGCGCCTCGGCGGGCGATTTGGCAAGCTTAACGCCGCCGCCTTTGCCGCGTCCGCCGGCGTGTATCTGGGCCTTGACGACGACAACGTCGGTGCCGAGTTCGCGTGCCGCCGCCTCGGCCTCATCGGACGTGCGTGCGACGATACCGCGCGGCACCGGAACTCCGTATTCTTTGAGGATCGCTTTGCCTTGATATTCGTGGATTTTCATAATACAGTTCGGAGTTCCAGCTTTAGCTGGCTTCAGCGTACGACAATTGCCAGCTAAAGCTGGAACTCCAAACCGGTTACTGTGACTTTTCAACCAGTTTCAAAAGCGTGCGGATCGCGACGCCGGTCGGGCCTTTTGCCTGATGCGGTTTGACACCATCGGCCCATGCCGTTCCGGCGATATCGAGATGAGCCCATTTTGCTTTGTCAACAAATTCCTGAATAAACACCGCTCCCATGATCGTACCGGCTTTGCCGCGCGGCCCGATATTTTTTATATCGGCGATGTCGGATTTGATCTGTTTGCTGTATTCGGGACTGACCGGCAGCTGCCAGAATCCTTCGCCGGCGTCTTTGGCGCAGCCAATTATTTCGTCCATGAACGCCTGATCGTTGCCCATAATGCCCGTATTCAGGTCCCCGAGAGCTACGATGACGGCACCGGTCAGAGTCGCCATATCGACTATGCGTGTAGCACCCTGTTTTTCGGCGTAGGCAACGGCATCGGCGAGGATCAGACGGCCTTCGGCGTCGGTGTTCAGTATCTCGATAGTTTTGCCGTTCATCGCGGTGACAACATCGCTCGGACGCGAGGCTTTGCCGTCGGGCATATTTTCGACCGCTGCAATGATGCCGATCACGGGTATTGTGGGCTTTAGATGAGCGATCGCCTGCATCGTGCCTATCACGGTCGCTCCGCCTGACATGTCGTATTTCATCAAGTCCATGTTTTCGCCCGGCTTGAGCGAAATGCCGCCAGTGTCAAATGTGATGCCCTTTCCGACAAACGCAAGCAACTCGCCTTTTTTTGCCGTGGATTTGAGCGGCGTATATCTGAGCACGATCATCTTGGCCGGCTGCTC
>JAYVER010000046.1:0-16502 GCA_043748725.1 Chloracidobacterium sp.
CAGACTTCTGTGCGGCCGAACAATCGATAGCGATATTTTGCAAAAAGTTTGTAGCAATAATCGCGAATAAAAGCCGGAATGATAATGAAAACGTATGCGAGCGACCATATGCCGCCTAATCGCTTGGCAATTCGCAGACCCGCGGTCGAATGCGTATATGCCGTGTCATTTTCGACTAAAATTATCGAATCGACATCCTCGCCGATACCATATTTTGCCCGCATTTGCTGTCCGACCTCGGATTGCAGCGTTGCGAATTTAAAAATCTTGCCGTCGTCCTGCCGGATTATAAAGTTGACGGCAGCGTTGCAAAAATTGCAGACGCCATCGAAAAGTACGAGCCGATCCATATAAAAAGTTTACAGCAATTTTTGGGTAGACCTTAATCGGTGACATATTAAAATTACACGATTGATTTCGGATAGATTAGTGGCGAGCAAGCATATAAACTCTGAATCATGATGAACTCGCGAACGACAAAACAGAAAGTAGGGGCCGATTGGCGTTGGCATGCGGTCGAATCCAAAAATCAGGAATTCGACAGTGTCTTTTACTTCGGCGTTAAAACGACAGGCATCTTTTGCCGGCCTTCGTGTTCATCAAAACCGCCGAAACGGCAGAATGTGATGTTTTTTATCACGCCGACCGAAGCGGAAAAAGCCGGGTTTCGCGCATGTCTTCGTTGCAAACCGAAAAACGAATACGAGCCGGGCGCCGGAGCGATTTTGATACAGAAGGCGTTTGAATTATTGAGATCTGAAGAGATTGAGATACCGACAATTGACGAGCTAAGCGCTCGGCTAGATGTCAGCACGGGACATTTACAAAAGACATTTAAGGCCGTGCTCGGCCTTTCACCAAAGGAAGTTGTTGACATGATGCGAATTGAAAATTTCAAACAAAATGTGAGGCAGACTGACGTGACGACATCGTTATATGAGAGCGGATTTGGATCGAGCCGTTCGCTTTACGAAAAAGCCGGGGAAACTCTTGGAATGACACCGGCAATTTATAAAAAAGGTGGAAAGGATATGAAAATTAACTACACAATCGTCGATTCGCGGCTCGGCAAACTGATGGTCGCGGCGACTGAAAAAGGGATTTGCTCGGTGAGCTTTGGCGATGACGCCGGCGAGCTAACAAACGAATTGAAAAAGGAGTTTTTCGCGGCGTCAATTGAAAACAACGACGCGGGTTTGAAGGATTCCGTGACAGCTATTTTGCGAAGTTTGGATGGCGAAAAAACGATTTTGACGCTACCGCTCGATCTGCGCTCTAGTGCGTTTCAAATGCGTGTCTGGTCGGAGCTTCGCAAGATTCCCTACGGCGAAACACGCTCTTACGGGCAGATCGCGGAAAATCTTGGGAATCCAAAGGCGGTTCGAGCGGTCGCACGTGCGTGTGCGACAAATCCCGTCGCACTCGTAAATCCGTGCCATCGCGTTATCGCCGCCGACGGCAAGCTGAGCGGCTATCGCTGGGGAATTGAGCGAAAGGCGGAACTCTTGTCGCTGGAAAAAGAGGCTTCAAAATAATGAAGGACGCAATGAGACAGACACGCGACGGGGCGGCGATATTTGCCGCCCTCGATTGGCAACGGATCGCGAGCGATATGCACGAAAAAGGCTATGCACTGGTGAAGAATGTTCTCCCGCCGGAAAATTGTGATGAATTTATTGCTAATTATGACAAGCCGGCCATTTATCGAAAAACGGTGGTGATGGAGCGGCATCGATTCGGGCTGGGCGAATATAAATATTTTGATGATCCGCTGCCGGAGTTGGTTCAAGTGGTAAGAGAAAGTGTTTATCCGAAACTTGCTCCGGTCGCTAATGCCTGGGCAGAGCGATTGAATCTGGAAGTACGCTTTCCCGTTACGTTTGAGGATCTTCAGGCTCGCTGCCATGAAAACGGACAGTCAAAACCAACGCCGCTGATACTGAAATACGGCGAGGGCGGATTTAACACGCTGCATCAGGATCTGTATGGCGACGTTTATTTCCCAATCCAATGCGCGTTCTTTTTGAACGAACCCGAAATAGACTATACCGGCGGCGAATTCGTTTTGACCGAGCAGACGCCGCGTGCGCAGTCGAAAGCCATCGTTCTAAAACCACGCAAGGGCGATATGATCATTTTTACGACCAATTTCCGGCCCGTTAAGGGAGCGAAAGGATATTACCGGGTAAATATGAGGCACGGCGTGAGCGAGGTGCTGAGCGGCGAGCGGCATACACTAGGCGTAATTTTCCACGATGCGGTCAGTTGATTATCCCTAAAGTTCTTAGTTTTTCTTTGCGTTCTTCGCGGCACCCGCGTGAAATCGCTTTTTATCACGCAAAGCCGCCAAGTCCGCTAAGGAAGATAAGAAGAAAAGTCTGAACTTTGGCACCCTGGATTGAAACTGACCCACTACCGAAACTTTTTTTATATTCTCTCCGTATCAGCTATTTCACGAGCAGTTTCAAATTTGTTTTTCCAAGAAAAGTTATGAGATCAAAGCTACTTTTGCCGCTCGTTGCGGCTATCTTTTCGTTATTCAGCAATGCGGCAAATGCGCAGAGTTATGCAATAACAAATGCCCGCATCGTCACGGTTTCGGGTGCGACTATTGAAAAGGGCACGGTTGTTATTCGCAATGGCCTGATCGACGCCGTTGGTGCGAATGTCGCGACACCGGCCGATGCACAGGTTTTTGACGCGACAGGTTTGACGGTCTATCCGGGATTTATCGATGCTTTGACGAATCTTGGGCTTACGCCGACATCCGCGCCGGTTGGCGGACGGGGAGCAGGCGGACCTCAAACGGCTGCGGCTCCGCAAACGTCAAACTCTAATTATCCCTCCGGTCTGCGGCCGGAAGAGACGGCAGACAGCGATCTAAAAGCGGGCGATGCGCAGTTTGATGCCAACCGCAATGCAGGTTTCACGACGGTGTTGACCACGGGACGGAGCGGCATTTTTAACGGCCAGTCGGCAGTTATCGATCTCAATGGCGACTCAGTTTCCGCGATGGTCATCAAATCGCCGTTTGCCCAGCATATTTCATTCACGACGCTCGGCGGCGGCAGCTATCCAAATTCGCTGCTCGGTACGTTTGCTGCTCTGCGGCAGATGTTTTACGACGCCAAACGGCTTCAGGATATAGAGAAGATGTACGCCGCGAGTCCTAAGGGCATGAAGCGTCCCGACGCAGACAAGTCACTCGAAGCACTATTTCCGGCGATAACGCGTCAAATGCCCGTCGTTTTCAACGCCAACAATGAGCGGGAGATAATTCGCGCGATCGATCTGATCAAGGAATTCAATTTAAATGGCATCATCGCCGGAGGTCAAGAGGCGTGGAAAGTCGCCGATCGGTTAAAGGCTCAAAACGTCGCAGTTTTGCTCTCGTTAAATTTTCCGAAACGCACGGCGTCGGCGTCGCCGGAGGCTGATCCGGAAACTCTCGAAATACTTAGATTTCGCGCTGAAACGCCAAAAGGCCCGGCCAAACTTGCGGCGGCGGGCGTTAAGTTCGCATTCCAGTCGAGCGGTACGACGAATGTTGCCGACTTTTTCACCAACGCAGGAAAGGCGGTTGAAAACGGTCTTTCAAAAGATGCCGCGATCAGGGCGATGACGCTTGCGTCGGCGGAATTATTAGGTATTGATAATCGAACAGGGTCAATCGAGACGGGAAAGATCGCGAATCTGGTTGTCGTGAAGGGCGATCTTTTTGGTAAAGACAAGTTCGTACCCCACGTTTTTGTTGATGGTAAGCATTTTGAACAGAAAGAGGCTCCGAAAACCGAGGGCGGACGCGGAACTGGCGGGCCGCTAACTGCTGCGGTCGCAAATGTTGCCGGCACATACAGTATCACTATCGATATTCCGGGTCAGCCGCTTGGAGCGACTCTTAATTTGACTCAACAAGGTGCGGTTCTAAACGGGACGATGATTTCTCAACTTGGCACCACTGAGATCAAGGACGGCAAAATCACGGCCGATGGGTTTAGCTTTATTGCTAGTGTGCAATTTGGCGGAGCCACCATCGACATCAGCGCGAAAGGCACCGTTAGCGGTAATCAAGTGAGCGGCACTATCGATTCGCCGCAGGGAACCGTTCCGTTTTCGGGAACGAGAACACCTTAGGCAAAAGTAAAAAGGAAAAAGGCAAAAATGAGAAAGAGTATCGTTTTTCTATTATTGATCGCGATTTGTATGATGTCGCCAACATTATTATTGGCGCAGGCCAAGAATGATGTTTTGATCAAAAATGCAACGGTTATGACGGCGATCAAGGGAACGCTTCAAAATACCGATATTTTGATCCAAAACGGCAAGATCGAGCGAATCGGCAAAAATCTCACGGCTCCGGCTGGTGTCCGAGTGATCGATGCTACGGGCAAATACGTGACACCAGGCATCATCGATTGTCACTCGCACACGATGCTCGACGCGATCAATGAGGGGGTGTTTTCGGTCACTTCGATGACGCGAACACGTGACGTGCTTGTGCCGCATGACATCGCCATTTATCGGGCATTGGCCGGTGGCGTTACCTCGGCAAATATTTTGCACGGTTCGGCAAATTCGATCGGCGGCCAGAATACGGTCGTAAAATTCAAATGGGGCCATCCGGTCGAGGATGATCCGATACCCGATGCTCCGCCGGGCATCAAGTTCGCGTTGGGTGAAAATCCGAAACGAACCAACCAACCGGCACAGCCGGGCCAACCCGTCCGTTATCCGCGAACCAGAATGGGCGTGATCGAGACCGACCGCGACGCTTTTCTGCGGGCACGCGATTATAAACAGCAGTGGAACGACTATAAGGCGGGCAAGACACGCGTGCCGCCGCGAAAAGATCTGGAATTAGAGCCGCTTGTCGAGGTACTGGAAGGCAAACGCCTCGTCCACGCACATGGTTACCGCTCCGACGAGCATTTGAATCTGATGCTGCTGGCGGATGAATTCGGCTTTCGCGTGGCGACGCTGCAGCACGGCCTCGAGGCGTACAAAATAGCACCTGAGATAGCTAAACACGGCACCGGCGTCTCGATTTTTACGGATAGCTGGAGCTACAAGCTCGAGGCCTACGACGCGATACCATATGACGCGTACATTTTGTGGAAAAACGGCGTGGTTGTGTCAATCAATTCCGACTCGGACGAGCGTATGCGGCGGCTCAATCTGGACGCAGCCAAGGTCGAAAAATACGGCGGTGTGCCGGAGGAAGAAGCTCTGAAAATGATCACGTTAAACGCCGCGAAACAGCTCGGCATCGACAAACGCACCGGCACGATCGAGGTCGGCAAGGACGGCGACATCCTGATATGGAACGGGCACCCGTTCAGTGTTTATTCACGCGTTGACACGACGATCATCGAGGGCGAAACATACTTTGACCGCGCCGCAGACGCTCAGATGCGGCTTGATATGGCAAAGGAACGCGAAACCCTGGAAAAACTTGATGTCAACAAGGCTCCGGGAACTGGCGGAACGCCGCCGCGCGTGCCGAGCGAAAAACGTCGCGGCGACCGCGATGAGGCCGAATACGGCGACGGAGGCAATCTACGATGAAACAAGGAATTTTCACCGCAGAGACGCGAAGACACGGAGATAATATCCGCAAATCAAATTTGTTTGGAATAGAAATGGAAACTCATCTGACGGCTGTGATTACTTTTAGTCTTTTCTCCGCGTCTCTGCGTCTCTGCGGTTCAATTCTGCTCATGGGCCTTTTCGTTTTTGCGCAGAATGATGGTTCGGAACAAAATCAGACGGGCCGCGCTGGAACGTTCGCGATCGTCGGTGCAAGGATCGTAACTGTTTCAGGTGCAACTATCGAAAACGGAACGGTATTGATCCAAAACGGCAAGATCGCGTCGGTCGGTACTAATGTTTCCATTCCTTCCGGGACGGAAAAGATCGACGGCAAGGGTTTGAGCGTGTTTCCGGGCATGATCGACGCCGGGACGAATCTGGGGCTGGCAGAAATAGGGCAGGGTGTGAACGGTTCGGTTGATGTTGCGGAAACGGGTACGATGAATGCGAACGCCAAGGCGATCAAAGGCATCAATCCGCACTCGTCGCATGTCAACGTGACCCGCGTGAATGGCATAACAACCGTTCTTTCGTATCCGACAGGAGGCATCATTGCCGGCCAGGCGGCGGTGATAAATCTAAACGGCTCGACGCAGGACGAAATGGCGGTCGTCCGTGAATTCGGCCTCGTGATCAATTTTCCGCGACTTGCTGGGTTTGGCAGATTTGGTGGCGGGGGCGGACCATCGGTCGATTTTAACGAGCTAATTAAGCGACGCGATACGCAGTTGGACGATCTCAAAAAGATGTTTCGCGTCGCCGAAAATTATGTCCGCGCAAAAGATGCGTACGCAAAAGACAAGTCGCTGCCGTATCCCGCCAGCGATATTCGTCTCGAGGCGATGACGCCGTATATTCGCGGCGAAAAACCTGTGATGTTTACCGCCGAACGCGAGCGTGACATTCGCGGCGTGGTGAAATTTGTTGCGGAAATGAAGATCAAAGGCATTATCGTCGGCGGCCAGGACGCCTGGAAGGTGGCTGATGACCTCAAGAAAAACAACATTGCGGTCATTTACACCAATATTTACGCTCTGCCGGTGCAGGAAGATGACGCTTACGATTATTTGTTCACCGCTCCGTCAAAGATGCAGCAGGCCGGAGTAAAATTTTGTATTTCGACCGGCGATGGCGGGCAGGAAGTTCGCGATCTGCCATATCAGGCTGGTTTGGCCGGAGCATTTGGACTTGCGAAGGATGACGCTCTTAAATCGGTAACTCTTTATCCGGCGGAGATCCTCGGGCTCGGCGACAAGCTCGGCTCGATCGACGTCGGCAAGGTCGCAAACATCGTCGTCGCCGACGGCGATATCCTCGAAGCCCGCACGAACATAAAATATCTCTTCATCAACGGCCGTCTACTGCCGCTGACCAGCCGTCACACGGAACTGTTCGATAGCTTTAAAGACAGGAAGTAGAATTGCCACAAAAGGCGCAAAAAGCCCAAAAGTTTCTTTTATGCACTTTTTGCGGCTAATTCTTCTGAGGGATATCCTCGCCTTTTTCAAAAAATTCGAGTGATGAGGAATTCAGGCAATAACGCTGTCCGGTCGGGGGCGGGCCGTCGGGAAAAACATGCCCTTGGTGGCCACCGCAGCGGGCACAACGGATCTCGATCCGGCGCATTCCGTAGGCATTGTCCTCGATATTTGTGAGATGTTCCTTGTCGAAAGGCGCATAGAACGAAGGCCAGCCGGTACCGGAATGAAACTTTTTATCGGAACCAAAAAGCGGCAATCCGCAAAGACGGCACGCATAGACGCCGTCCATTTTGTTATCGAGCAGCGTCCCGCAAAACGCCGGTTCGGTGCCATGATTCAGCAGAATTCTGCGTTCCTCCTCATTCAAATCCTGAGCGAGGCGCTCAATCGCGTCCGCCGAAAGCGACATGATGTTGTAACCTGATCCGGATAGGTTTGATCCACCCATATCTTTCGTATCTCTTTCCATAAACAAATTATCGTGAATCTTTTGAACGGGAGCAAATGGTGTAGCTAGGAATTAATACAAACGGCGAATTGGGATTTTTCCGATTTCAGAGACAAATATACAAAGCAGTGGAACTGAGAACGCGCTGGAGACCTGCAAGAACTTGCGGCCGTAGATAACCCTCTTCAGGTTTCGATTCGGCACGTCCATGCGTTGTAATTGCAGCTGAAAGTTCTTTGCATGGTTACAATTTATAAGTCTAATATTTTGGCCGAAGGCGTCGAATGCTATTTACACTGCGAAACCGCCTGCTGGATTGATCGCTCTCGCCTCACTCATGCCTCATGCCTAATGCCTCTCGCCTATTATTCCCCCCAATTGACATTTATTGTCATCACTTTGTTGCCAAAAACTGTTATTCCCGTCTCAAACTAACCTCGTAAACTGCTCAGCGAAAAACTCTCCAACCCGCTAAACTATTCATACTTAAGACTTAAGACTATCTTCTAACTCCAGACTCGTCTATGGCACGATGTTTGTATTAATCATCGGTGACCTGGGAAAGGTACATAGATTTTTAAAAAACTTAGGAGATTGTGAATTAGACATGAAAAATCAAAAAGGTTTCTCGCTTATCGAACTTTTAATCGTTGTTGTGATCATCGGCATTATCGCCGCGATCGCTATCCCCAATTTGCTTGCTGCACGTCGTGCCGCTAACGAGGGCTCGGCTATTTCGTCCCTCCGCACACTGCACGGAGCCAACAGCACCTATGCTGCCACGTACGGACAGGGCAACTACGCTCCTGCCATGATCAATCTGAACACTGGCACGAATCTCATTGACGCGGTTTTGGCGTCAGGAACAAAGAGTGGTTACGCGTTTAATACTACCGTCACCGTCTCAAGCTCAACTGTACCTGCAACATTCTTTTTCGGAGCGGTACCGACCAACGCGACCGGTGTTACCGCAACTGGTACGCGTCGATTCTGTATCCAGACCGACGGCGTTATGAAGGGTGACGCGACAGTTGGTACGCCTTACACCGATCCATTGTGTACGGCGGGAACGGCACTTAACAACTAATTAACTCATTACATTTAACCAGGCGGGGGTATGAATCTTCGGATTCGCCCCCGTCTTTTCCGCGCCTAAGATCACAGTTCTAAGTTGGTCTGCTATAAAGTATAGCCAACTATAAGGTAAGGGCGGTCTAAAAAGTCTTTCCTGTGGCTGAAAGCCACGAATGTAATAGCGTCGGGTGCAACCCCATAGGCACCATGTTAAGGTTGTAACCGTTCAAAACAAAATGTGTTAAAAGTCCCGTAGGGACGCTCGGTAATAGCCCCGCGATTCATCGTGGGGTTAATCAGATAGAATTCCTAGTCCCGGAGGGACGACTGAACACCTCCAACGCTCACCTTCAGCCGTCCCTACGGGACTTTGGCCTCGATTACCATTTCCCAGCGATGAATCACTGGGCTATTTACGTCTGTCCCATGGGACAGTAAAGCCCTTGATAACAATGCTTTACAGGCTTAACTTAGCGCTTAGGGGGGTGCAACCCGACGCTATTGCAAAAAATACCCCGACGCTGTAAGTGTCGAATGAATCTCGGTTCATTAGTCCCTTTCAGGGACACCGAACAGCTTGAGTTTAGGGTCGTCGGGATTCTCCCGACGCTATTACATTTGTCCCTTTCAGGGACTTTTTAGACACCCTCTTTCAGAAACACCCGAAGCACCTCTGACGCCTTTCTTGACCAATTATTAAACCCACATTACGCATTAGGAATTTCTAATCCATTTCAGCCTTGTTTACAAGGCTTTCCGCGTCCAAGGCAAATAGCCACGTCCGTTTACGGCGTGGTAATAATTAGTGAACTCTATAGAGGGCGTTTTAACTCCCTTCTCATTAATTGGCTTAAGCCGCCGATTTATAAGCCCGTTGAAACGGGCTAAGGGCATTTTTCAGGGCCCTTACCCACGCCGTAAACCGACGTGGCTAGGTGCCGCCTGTCGCGGGAAAACCCGTTTCACGGGCTAAAACCAGATCGTTCACATACCCTAATGCGTAATCTGGGTTAAAACTCTCCAAACTCTTCCCTTCTGACACTTTTTGTTACCGTGTAATTACCAAAAACTGTTGTATCCCACATACATTACCTAATGACAACCTGTCACGACCAGTACCGCTGTCTCTAAACCGTTTATTCTCTTAACTTACCCCGCTACAAACCATCCACATTCTACAAACTCAATCTTGGCACAGCGCTTGCGCGTAACCGAGCGGCTTGAAAGGTGCAAAAATTTCAAAACCTCATTAATAATTCCCGGAGATTGTGAAAACAGAGATGAAAAATCAGAAAGGTTTCTCGCTTATCGAACTTTTAATCGTCGTCGTTATCATAGGTATCATTGCCGCAATCGCAATACCGAATCTCCTTGCTGCACGTCGTGCCGCTAACGAAGGTTCGGCGATTTCGTCGTGCCGCACTCTGCACGGCGCACAGGCTACATATGCCGCAACCTACGGACAGGGCAATTATGCCGACACTCCTCTCACTAACTTGTCCTCAAAGGGTCTGATCGACTCCGTGCTCGGAAGCGGACAAAAGAGCGGTTATAATTTCACGGTTAGTGCTGTTGCCGCGGGTGCCGGAACGCCGTCAATATTTGCCGTTCTCGCTACACCGCTAACTGCAACTGGCATCACGGCTACTGGCACACGTGATTTTGGCATAGCAACCGACGGTGTAATGTATAGTGGGACCGCCGGCACTATGTCGCAAGCAGCCGGAGTGTTGACGGGCGGCACCGCATTGAACAACTAGTCGTAACCTACTTGTCATAAAGTGGGTCGCATATCCAAATATGCCGCCAGCTTTTTTTTTCATCCCCACGTCAACAGGACTTCCAAACGGCTCCCAATAAATTTGGATGACTAAGTGGGATCGGATTCATTCGGTCCCACTTATGTTTTTTTATTACTTCTGATCTTACCGTTCCAATGTTTATCGCATCAGAAAAAAATCGAAACAGATTTTGCCTTGACCTCATAATGCTGCTTTGCTTTTCGGTGGTTGTCGTTTTGCCAATGTATTTCAACGGCATACCCGACGGCAATGATCTGTCGCAGCATTATCAGTTCGCCCAAACCTATAAAGCTGCCATCGCCGATGGCACGATTTACCCTGGTTGGTCGGCGCCCTCAAACATGGGTTTTGGCGATGTTGGCATCAGGTTTTACCCGCCGTTTGCGTATTATGTCCTCGTCGCAGCCGAATCGGTCACCGGCAATTGGTACGACGCGAGTCTTATAACATTTTGTTTCTGGTTTTATCTGAGCGGTATCGGTGTTTATCTTTGGACGAGAGAATATTTCTTACCAAACGCCTCGCTTTTAGCGGCAGTTTGTTACATCGCCGCCCCGTATCACGTAAATCAGATATTCAACGCATTTACATACGCGGAATTTGCCGCCGCCGCGATCCTGCCGTTTTGTTTTTTGTTCGTCACGCGCGTCTGCCGTTACGGACGAACCCACGATGTTTTGCTGCTCGCTTTATCGTATGCCCTGCTCGTTTTGACACATCTGCCGATGACCGTCATCGGATCGATCTGCCTTCTCTGTTTTTCGATTTTCGCTCTAAATAAAAAGAATCTTTTTCGAGGTTCTTTGCGTTTAGCCGTTTCGGTCGGTCTTGGACTGCTGGCAAGTTCCTTTTATTGGCTCCGAATGGCGACGGAGCTCAATTTCGTCAGCGTTGCAACGTCTAGGTTTCGCTCGGTTGCCTACGATTTCCACTCCAACTTTCTCGCGGCGTTTTTGTATGTTTCGCCGAGCGACTACGACGAACGTTCATTGTGGTTCAGCGACCTGATGCTTTTAATGACAGCATGCTTGTTCCTGCCAGTACTGCTGCTGGTTCTTCACCGTTGGAAAAGAGACGAGATACAAGTTCTCAAAGCGCCGATAGCGACGTTATGCTTGAGCGTTTTCTTTGCAACGCCGTTGAGTCTTCCGATCTGGGAGCATTTTGTCGCCCTACAGCAAACGCAGTTTCCGTGGCGATGGCTGGCTGTAATAACTTTGATGGGCAGTTTCCTCGTCGCCGCGTCTCAAACGCACTTGATCGAGGCATTTCGCTCGAACCGTCGCCCGATCGCTATTTTGGCGGTCGGCCTTATCGTCGCATGTTTTGTATTTACGGGAACTCAGGTAATTAAACCCGCAATCTATATTCAACGTGCAGATTTTATAAAACGCATCGACACGTTAGAGGGTGGAAAAAGCTATGATTGCTGGTGGCCTGTTTGGAGTCGGGAGCAAGCATTCGATAATTCGGCGAGGGCAGCGGCCGAAAACCGCGATGTCGCCGTAAATTCTTGGAACAGCGACAACCGTACATTCACCGTTTCGCCGGGCGTCGCCACCGAACTTCGGATCGGAAGTTTTTATTATCCTTATTGGAAAGCCAAGCTCAACGATCTGCCCGTCGCGGTCGGGAAAGACGAAAATGGGGCAATACTCATCCCATTAACCGAGGAAAAAGCGGTGATACGGCTTACCTTCGACGAACCACAGTACGTCAGAATTGCAAATATAGCCTCACTCGTTACATTGATATTGATTTTCCTCTCCTTTTGCATCATTAACATAAATCGAAGATGTCCACTACGATAAATATTCCGACAGATGTGAGTGAACGCATCGAAAATGCCGAGGTTAATTTCGGACATTTTCCTGTCCTCGACGGTCTGCGCGGAATAGCGGTGATTACGGTAATGTGCTATCACCTGGAGTTTCTCGTTCCAAGTCTGCACACGGTCGTAAAAGGCGGATTTCTCGGCGTCGATATGTTCTTTGTCCTGAGTGGATTTCGGATCACGTCAATACTTGTTAAAGAACATGATCAAAATGGAAAAATCAGCTTGAAAAATTTCTATATCAGACGCACGCTGCGTCTCATGCCCGCTTTTTGGGTTTTTCTGATAACGCTTTTTTTCCTCGGCAAATATATTCTTCCTGCAAATGAGGCAGCGGTAATTTATGACAACAATAACTTTGTCTATGCGGCTGTGTATTTGATGAATTGGCATCATGCGGCGGGCGGCGTCCTAACGGGCAATTTAAATCACACATGGTCGCTGGCGATCGAAGAGCAGTTTTATATCATTTGGTCGTTGGTGCTGGTCAAGGCATTTGCCGAGGCGCGAAGCCGAAAGCAGATCGCGGCGGGGACGGCTTTCTTCATTATTCTGCTCATAACGCAGCGGGCAATTAGAGCGGCCCTGGGAGCCAGTATCGACGTTCTTTATTATTCGACTGACACTCGGATAGACGCGCTTTTGATCGGCTGTCTGGCTTCGATGCTCTATTGCTGGAAACTTATCCCATCGCGGATTTTTAGTTCCGACGCGTTTGCACGTGTTTCATATATGGCTGTGATCGTTGCCTTCGCCATTTTTATCGGTTTTTTCCACGAAGACCTGTCGCTTTATTATGGAAGCCTTTCCATGTTTTCCGCAGCCGTGGCGGTAATGATTCTCTGGCTTATCACCCACAAAAACACCGTCGTTCATAAATTCCTGGAATTTAAGCCATTGAGATGGCTTGGGTTAATATCCTATGGGCTTTACCTGTGGCATTACGTGTTCTATGAATTCGCAAAAAGTAGATTTGAAAATGTTCCTGTTCAGATTTTTGTAGCTTTGAGCCTGGCGTTTGTCGTTTCGTCCCTTTCATTTTACCTGATCGAAAAGCCAATATTAAAAATCAAAAAGCGTTTTGCAAAAAACGATAGACAGCCCCGCACCGTTTTTCCGACGGTAGAAATGTCAGATGTTCTTTACTAAAAACAAACTCTCAAATCTCGGCTTGAATTCGATGCTAACTTTCGGAACATTTACTTCGGTAAGTCTGACTCTCTGGATATGAATCCGCAAACTCCAACAAGATTCATCACTAAATTTCGGTCAAATGACCTATTTTGGATCGTTTGCATTTTGGCTGTTTCGATTCTGGTCATAATTCCGATTCCGTTGTGGGGCATTCCGGACAATTATGATCTGACGCAGCACATGCGGTTTGCCAAAACTTTTTACGAGGCCTTACAGACCGGCAGCATCACTCCGTCTTGGGCGGCTAACGATAACATGGGCTACGGCAGCGTCGGGGTGCGGGTCTATCCGCCTCTTGTTTATGTGTTCCTGTCTGTTATTCAAACATTCACGCAGAGTTGGTATGACACACTTTGGATAAGCATTTTGGTCTGGATTTTTATCGGATCGATTGGCGTCTATTATTTGGCAAAGGAGTGGCTTTCGCAGCCACAGGCCGCGTTTACCGGCGTGCTTTACGCTTTAGTGCCTTACCATTTGGCACAGGTTTATCAGTCGTTTTTACTTGCCGAGTTCACGGCGTCGGCTATATTGCCTTTTTGCTTTTTGTTGGCTTGCAAGATAGTAAAGAGCGGGAAATGGCTCGACACGTTATTATTCAGCCTGTTTTTTGCCGTGTTGCTGCTGTCACACATTCCGTCCACCATAATAGGCTCATTGGCACTCGGTTTCTTTGTTCTCTTTATTCTTCGACTTGAGACGCTGTTCCGAACTGTTACCCGCTTCACAGCCGCATTCGGCATCAGTCTGGCTGCAACGAGCTATTATTGGATCCGCTTAATAACCGAAGCCGATTGGGTCAAACATAACTCGACGCAGTTTTACGGCGCGGGTTACTACAATTACGCCACGTATCTTTTCCCGCTGTATTTCAACGGGACCAATAAATATGTGGAGCGTCTTCTGTGGTTTAACGACATAGAGACGATCCTTACGTTGCTCTTGTTCGCGCCGTTGTTAATTGCCTTTGTCACGCATGCCGGCACCAGGGACGCAAAGCAGCGGGCCGTTGCTGCATTTGCAGCCACGGGTTTATTCGCGTTCTTTATGTTGTCCTTGGGCAGTAAATTTCTCTGGGATAATATTGCCCTGCTCCAAAAGCTGCAATTTCCCTGGCGTTGGTTAAGCGTAGCTTCATTGATGGGCGTTCTGGTTTTCTGCATATTTGGCTTTCAATTATTGGATAGATTTAAGCATCGTTCTCGACTGTTGGGATATGTTTTTGGCGGGATTTTGTTAGTGATCGTTTTATTTGACGCGACCCAGGCAATTATCCCGTCCGCACCTGTCCCGCGAGCAGAATTTAGCAAGAAATTGGAAGATTTAGACGGTGAGGCCGGGTGCGAATGCTGGTGGCCAATTTGGGGTAAAAGCGGGACTTTAGTAGAACGCGAAAAGGTTAGCTCGACAGACAGAACCGTACAGATCGGCGAATGGAGGGAAACCTCACGCTCTTTCACGATTTCACCTGGTCAACCATCGAACGCCCGCGTTGCCACGTTTTATTATCCATATTGGCAAGCCAGGGTTAACGGAGCCGTAGTGGAAATTGGCATTGACGGTGACGGTACGATGCTGATACCGTTCGGTCGGGAAGAATCGGCGGTCAACCTCATTTTCCGCGAACCCGCTCAAATTGCCGTCACAAAAGCCATTTCACTGGCAGTCTGGATAATTTTGTTGGGATCGATCCTTGTCCTTTTTTTTCGCCGCAAGGCTGTCAACGACGCGAATTTCGTCGAACTATTGTAGAATAACCACTGAGTTATAACGCAACTTCTTTTAACGCACAATTCATGTCCAGCAGTACATTCGAAGGTTGCTGCAAAGCTTTGAGTCTTTCAGCCCGCGAAGCGGGTGCGAGCATAAAGCCCAGTCCGTGAGGGCTGGGCAAGTGTTAATAAATGTATCGGAGCTATCGTAGATAGCGGCAGACAGATTGGCTCTCGAGTGGCTGACGCCCATTTCATGGGCTTTTGACAAATATTCGCGATTTCCTGGGGCTACGCACCAGGCTTTATGCTGACGCTGGCTTCGCCAGCTAATCACCCAGATGCCCACGGGGTAATATAGCTTTGATAACAACCAAGATCATCGCCATCGCCAAAAACGCATTTCGTGAGGCGGTGCGCGACCGCATCCTTTATAATCTGATACTTTTCGTGCTGTTGATCACGATCAGTGCCGTATTTCTCGGCGAGCTTACGGCCGGGGAAGAGGCACACGTCATTGTCAATCTTGGCCTTAGCTCGATACTCATTTTCGGGACATTTATCTCTATATTTGTCGGCGTCAGCCTGGTTTGGAAGGAGATCGAAAAACGCACGGTTTATTCGATATTTTCCAAGCCCGTCGGCCGCGGCGAATTTGTCATCGGCAAATATCTGGGACTGTGCCTGACGCTTTTTGTTAACGTCGCGGTCATGGGCGTCGGTGTTTCGCTCGCATTGCTGTATGTCGGGGGCGGACGTTTTGCCGGGTTGATCTGGCCCGCAATTCTACTGATCTTTCTCGAGCTTACAATTATGACCGCAGTCGCGATCATGTTTTCGTCATTTTCGACGCCGGCATTATCGGCGCTGCTGACATTTTTTGTGTTTGTGATCGGTCATTTCAGCACCTCGCTTCGCGACCTTGCCCAGGATCTAGGCTCTAAACCCGCGCGGCTTGTTTTCGAAGCGATATACTATTTACTGCCCAATTTTTCGCATTTCAGCTTTATTACCGAAACGGCAAACGGAATAACGCCATCCACATCGATGATCGGTGGTGCGTTTCTGTACGCGGTCATCTACGACATTATTTTGCTTACCGTGACGGCCGTAATATTTAGCCGCCGCAATTTCAAATGAACCGAAACCGTCAAATCCTCCTCTCAACAGCGATCATCACTGCTTGTTTTGCGGCAGTTGTTGGCCTGAGCGTTTATCTTGAAGGCGCTAAACCACAGCTTCCCGCCGATTTCGCCGACTCCGATCTCAACATAAATGGCTCGAGTCTCAAGGGTTTTGTCTTTGGCACGGAAGGCCTGATCGCCGACTGGTATTATATGCGGTCGCTGCAATATATAGGCGCCAAGC
>JAYVER010000047.1:0-2391 GCA_043748725.1 Chloracidobacterium sp.
TGTTACGCCCTTGCTTACGCGCAGGCTTCCGCAACCAACTATTGCTTTTTGATCAGGATGCTGCCGCTGTTGGTGGTGAGTTTGACTGTTGCGTCACCCGTTCCAATAAGACCAACTCGTCGCTTAACCGGACCCTCAGAAATATCTACTGTCTCTATCTTGATCGGGATCTCCGAATTAAAGGTTCCGTAACCGTAGGTTGCAATGACCCGGCACGATGATTTCAGCGGGATCGACATGCGGATCGAGCCGTTAGTGGTAGTGAAGTTGTAATTACCGCCGCTCAAAATTTCGCCGTTAAATATAACGGAGCCGGAGATCGAGCCGACACCGATCTGGCGATGTTCGAGATGCTGCAGCGAAACGTTGCCGCTATTGGTTTTTGCCTTAAAAATGTCCCCGATCTGGCTCGGCCCGGCTTCAAAAACGACGATGTTGCCGGTCGTGCTTTCGAGCATCATCGCTCCGCTTGATTCCTCGACCGTTACATCGCCCTCGTGCGTGGATGCATTGATCCCATCGGAAACGTTGCGCAGCGCGATGTCGCCGCCGATTATATTAACAGTAGCTTTCTTAACGGTGTCGATGGTGGTTTTAGTTTCTTGCCCGGTGATATTCAAGGTTGAAGCAACGGGAGCATCAATCTCGATATCGTCGCCCCAAATGCACTCGTTCGGAGTGGAATATTTTCCTTTTGCCGACGCGAATCCGGTCAGCATGATCCAGACCGGACTTTCATTGCTTTTTTCACGAACCTTAAAGCCAAATTTGGAGCCGTCTTTTACAAATACACGCACTTCACTGCGTTTCCAGCCGGTGACCTTTAAATTGCCGCGGGTTACGCATAGCGAAATAGTTACATTTTTATCGACGGCGATTGCTCGTTCGTAAGTATCGCCGCCCACCATCGGCATTTCGGGCCGGGCGGGCCTGGACGGTTGGGAATAGACGTGCAACGGAACGACAGCGAATAAAGACACCGCTACCAACCTGAATATTATTTTGCCAAATCTATTGTTCATCAAATCCGGATCCGGGAGCTATTTCAGGCTCGCCATCAACTCCTCTTTTTGTGAAACCGAATTCAAAAGATCGATCTTGTTCTGATACGACGAATATAGCACCTGTTTAGCCGATTCGTTCTTCGGATTCCGCTTAACTTCCGTTCGCATCTTTCCGATAGCGTCATTAACGACGGCCATATCGCGTTCGTAAGCGATCCGCTCAGACGGCCGCATAATGCCGTCTTTTTGCCCCTCGACCGTTTTGGTCAGGCTCGAGATGGTTTTGACGTAGCTTTCCTCGCCGGGCATATAACCATTGGAATTTGCGGTCGCGGGTGAAGATGTCTTGTAGACAGCGGGTGTCGCAATAATTCGCCGGTTGCCGGGACGGTATGCGGCCCGATCATATTTTGAAGGCGATTGAACCGGTGGTTCAATGTTAATAATGTCGCGACCCGGGGGCAAAATAGCACTCGGGGTTGTAAGAGATTGTCCTTGATTTACGTTAACAGCAACCGTATCTGATACAGGCGTCCGATTCATCCAAGCTACGGCCAAAACACCGGCGACGATTAAAATACCCGCGGCTGCGACGAGTGACGGATTAACCAAGGCAAGCGTCAAAAACGCCCATGCTTTGTGCCAGAAAGGCAAATTGTCTCGTTCGACCTTGATCGAATCATTGATCTTGTTCCACAGGCGCTGCGTCGGCACGAGCGTGTTGAATTCGCGTTCGAGCGCTGGGAATACTATCGCCGATTCGTCCTCCGCCTCGGCGAGCATGACGGCACATGTGTCGCACTGCTCGATGTGGGTCGAAACCCGCGACATCTCGCCGTGGGCAAGCTCGCCGTCCAAAAAGGCCTGTATAATGCCTATATCAAAACAATCTGCGTTCATAACGTTGTGTTTCCCGCCTTACCGTAAACCTTGGCAAATTCTGCCCGCGCGCGAGCGACAAATGTGCCGATGCTCGATTCGTTCAGCTCGAGGCTGGCTGCGATCTCGCGGTACGAGAGGCCCTGCTGTTTCAGTATCAGGCAGCTTCGGAGCGGCTCTTTTACCTTATTAAGAGCTTTGTGAATCTCATTAACGCTCGAGTATTCTTCATAATCGACCTCAACCGACGCGACCGCACTTTTGCCTGTATCTTTGACGTAATTTTCGTCCCGCGTGTTCGCCCTAATATTGGTGCGAATAGTATTCTTTGCAACATTTATCGCCACGCGAATAAGCCATGGCCTGAGCATTTCTTCGTCAGTGATCGAATCGAGATTTTTGTACAAACGCAGAAAAGTTTCCTGCGTCACATCCTCGGCGAGAGCGGCGTCCGACACCACCGACCGTGCGGCACGAAAAACGGTCCGGTGATGAAGCGTAAACGCCT
>JAYVER010000048.1:0-6340 GCA_043748725.1 Chloracidobacterium sp.
AGCGAGTCACACCTTATCTGTAACGAGGCCGTTTTTCTCTTTCAGCAGAGAGTTGAGTGATGTTGGGTCGCCGTGGCGGTTTTTTAACAGAGCCTCGGCAAGCTCGAAGAGGGGAGCCGGTATCTCGGCAGCTTCCTCTCGCGCTTCGTCCTGTCCTTGGGGATAGTTGGAATAAAATTCGACCTCGGCCTCGCAAAATTCGCAAGTAGCCAGATGGCGGCCGATCTCGCTGCCACGGGTTCGAGGCAGATCGCCGTTTTGAAATTCGAGCAATTCGTTGGACGAAGGACAATCTTCGTTTTTGCAGAAATTTGTCATCTTTGATGAAGTCATAGGACAGAATTCGACCGAATTCGCTCTTGAGGGGCGATGCGGACATATCTTTGTTTCAAGGAAAGTAAATCTGTAATGGCCGATTGCTTCCAAAACTTTGCTCATAAAAATGCCGGAAATTGCGGCTGAGCAGCATTATTCTAACCAAATACCCTGATAAGTGTTTTATATGCAGCGTTTAGGTGAAGTGTATAAACAATATATAACATTACAAAAAATGGTTGCCCAAACTGCGAATAATTGTTACTATCTTAAATGTAGGTAGTGAGAGGTAATTTTCTCACTTGCTGCTAATCAGATCGGTTGCCAATCGCTCAGCAATTGATCTTGCCGAATCTCGTCTACCCCAAAACATAAGTTCGAAGATCGAAATTGTATTCGCATCGCACAGGCGAATTGCGCATGGACGGTCAAAATGTGTCTGCTACGCTCGACAGGCAAAACGAACATGTTTTCTAAGATTAACGGCAACCCAAAGGACACCCACACCAGGATAAGGCTGAATTATGAATGAAGTTACACGCAAGGAACGCATACCCCGACCGGCCAGTCACAGACATATAAAAGTAGGCAAATGGAACGATAGCTTAAAGACGTCTGACGTCAATCAGATCTGGACCGAACTGCACCGCATCGTCTCGTCGCACCCGTTGGTCAGGGCGTCGAAGCGGGCCGGATTTCTTGTCGAAGAAGGCAAGCAAAACGCCTATACCGATCTGACTCAGGAGCTTTTTGTTGCTCTGCTCAGCAAGGATCGCTTTCAGCATTACATCGACACCGAAATGTCGGACGCCGAGATCGAGGCCGAGATCAGCCAGATCGAGCTGACCAATATGCTGACGGCCGAGCTGCGTAAACGCTACCCGGAATCGTACCGCCTCGCCCGCCGTATCTCGACGCTAATACAGACGAGCGCCATATTCAAGCGTTTTGATAACGTCGATAATCCGGAAGCTCACCGGCGACTCGCCGACCGTTTGTACGGCTTGTCGGACTGGACCATCAAAAAATCACGCCGCGACGTTCAGGAAATGGACGAACGCGTTAAATCGGTCTCATTCCTGGGACGCGATACACGCATGGTCGGCTGCACCGGCGATGCACAGATCGTTATCAGCAATCCGGAATTAGAGAAATTAATTATCCGCGTTTTGAAGGCGATCGATTCGCCGGTCGATGTCCGCTCGCTCCGCTCATTTGTGATGTCGCGTCTGCCTATCATGGATATTCATCTGGTGCCGGTCGGCAGCGGTACTGACAACGACGACGACGACCGGATGCCGTTTGAATTTAAGGATACGCGCGAAACCCCCGAGGAAGATCTGCTCCGGAACGAGGCCGAATTGGCCGCCGCCGGTTTTGTCGATAATTTTCTCGTAACGCTCAACAAATCCGTTCGCGGCAAAGCCAAGCAGTACGATCGGATGATCAATGTCCTGTGGCACTGCTATCTGATCTCGGACAGCGGCACGCAGTTAGAGGTCGCCGAAATGCTTGGCGTTTCCGATTCGCTTGTTTCCGACTACCGCAAACGTATCGAGGCCAATCTGCAGCAGCTTTCATTCGGCGGCGTCAACGAGGCGAGGCAGTTTGAAAAGGCGCTCAAGATGAAGGTCCGCGATATGATCACGATGGAAACAGAACAGGTTGCGGCGTAAATCGCCTGTACACTTAGGAATACAGCACCAAATCGGCGTTTAAGATGAGAGTCGCAACTGCAAATGTCCTTCGAGAGATCAACAAGCCCGGATTATGAATCGCTGCCGCCGCCGTCGAAACCTAACGGCAACGCGAAGCCGTCGGACATCGCTTCGCTCACGGCTTCAAAACCTCTTGTCGGGGAAGATTCGCAGTCGCAAGAGGTAACTAATCTTCACAGACGACACCTTTCAAACGAGAGGGAAGTAAATACAGCTTCAGTTGCCGATGGTAAAATAGTTGTTACAGTAACCACTCCCGTTACTGCCGACGACGGAACGGCACCGTCAAACAAAAAAGAAAAGCGTGTCGAAAAAGATAAGCGACTTCTGACAGATGACCGCTGGCTCGCGCGAAACGGTCACCTTTTCACTTACGTCGGGCTTTTTCTTTTTTCGATCCTCGTTCTTTTCCGGCCATACGAACTGATCCCCGGACTTGGATTTTTGTCGGCGACGGCGTTTTATTTTGCGCTCGCGACATTGGCGATCTTTGTCCCGAGCCAACTTGCAACCGAAGGAACGCTGACAATGCTTTCGACCGAGGTCAAGGCGATACTGGCAATGACCGCGATCGCTCTCGCGACGATCCCGATCGCTAAAGACCCCGGTGTCGCGTGGGACACGTTCAACGACCCGTATGTCAAAGCGGTCGTCATTTTCATCGTCATGGTCAACGTAGTTCGCACGCGAAAGCGGCTGATGGGAATGATGTGGCTAAGTTTAGGAATCGGCGTTTATCTCGGATTTGCGGCGCTCCAGCTTTACATGAACGGCAAATTTTCGGTTGAGCAATATCGTGTCGCCGTCAATGTCGGCGGTATGTTTGGCAACCCGAACGAGATGGCGATGCATTTTGTGATGATGACGCCGCTCGTTATCACGCTCGGCATCGCGTCCAAAAACAAGGCCATGCGGTGGATATATTTCACCATGGCGGCGCTCTTTGTCGCGGCGAATATGGTCACATTTTCACGCGGCGGATTTCTCGGCTTGTTGGCTTGTCTGGCCGTGCTTGCATGGAAACTCGGCCGAAAATACCGGCTCAATGTTACGATTGCGTCGATCGTGATCGGCGGCATTGCGATAGTTGCGGCACCCGGTAATTACGGCTTGCGGATGCTGTCGATATTCGTCCCCGGTCTCGACGCCGTTGGGTCGAGCGATCAACGGAGCGTTCTGCTGCAAAGATCGCTGCTCGTTACGGCGCGAAATCCATGGGGCATCGGCATCGGCAATTTTCCTATCGTTGGCGTGCATAATCTGCAAACGCACAATGCATTTACACAGGTATCGTCCGAGCTTGGCATTCTCGGTCTTATCGCATACCTTATTTTCATCATCAGCCCGTTTCGTAAACTTAGTGCGATCGAGCGGACGTTGTTTGAAAAGGACGAACACTCTTGGTTCTACTACGTTTCGATCGGTCTGCAGGCGAGCATCATCGGCTATATGGTGTCGAGTTTTTTTGCGGCGGTTGCTTACGGTTGGTTCATCTATTATCTGATAGCTTATGCAGTAGCTTTCAGGAGAATTTATAGCGTTGAAAAAGGGCTGAACGAGGAAATAAAGTCTGCACCGTTATGGAACTGGCGTGCGGTAGAAGCTAAATGATAGGAACAGCGGAACAAATAGTTTTTTGGATATGCGTCGGCTTGCTGGGTTACGTCTATTTGGGCTATCCGCTGCTCGTCTATTTGGTCAGCGTCCTGTTTCCAAAGTCCGTAAAAAACGGGGCCATCGAACCGAATGTAACTATTCTGATCACGGCGTTTAACGAGGAAGACGCGATTTACAACAAACTCCAAAATACGCTTAAGATCGATTATCCGGCTGATAAACTCGAGATCCTCGTCGCTTCCGATGGCTCGACCGACCGGACTGATGAAATTGTTAAAGAACATGCCGGACAGGGCGTAAAGCTTTTTCGCCAGGAAGGCCGTGTCGGCAAAACGATGACGCAAAACAAGGCGATTGAACAGGCGACAGGCGAAATTATTCTGTTTTCCGACGCGACGACGCTTTATAACAAAGACGTTTTCCGCTCGATCTTGCCGGCTTTCGCTGACGAAAGCGTCGGCTGCGTCGCCGGTCGTCTTGTCTATTTGGATTATGAGCAGTCGAACGTTGGCAAAGGCGCCCGCAGCTATTGGAATTACGAAACTTTCCTAAAAATAGCTGAAAGCCGTGCCTGTTCTTTGATCGGGGCTTCGGGCTGTCTTTATGCCGTCAGGAAATCAGCATATGAGCCGATGTACCCGGAGGCGTGTTCGGATTTTCTGATATGCACAAGCATTTATCGCAAAGGCCTGCGCAGCGTATTTGCTCCCGATGCGGTTTGTTTCGAACATACCAATCGCAAAGCGACCGACGAATTACAGATGCGTGTTCGCGTCATTTCACAGACATTCACCGATCTGTGGCGTAATCGCGATATGCTCAATCCATTAAAAAGCGGCTTTTTCGCCATAGAACTGATCTCGCATAAAGTTTTGCGCTACGCCGTTCCGTTTATTCTGTTGACGCTTTTTGCCGCAAGCGTGATACTTACTGGATCGTCCGTTTTTTATACATCAGCGATGGCTGTTCAGTCTTTGTTCTACACACTGGCGCTCGCCGGTTGGCTTATGGAGCGGGCAGGCAGACGCCTCACACTGCTTGCCATGCCGCTTTATTTCGTGCTCGCAAACCTCGCCTCGGTGCTCGCGTTCTATAAATTCCTCCGGGGTGAAACCTACACCCGTTGGGACCCTATCCGTCAAACGCGCTAATTTTCATGCAGACCGACGAACCTCAAAATAAACATATAAGTCTTCGGATCGGCTGCAACGTCTTTGACACGCCGCCGAAAATATCGGTCGTGATACCTGCATATAATGCCGCCGAATTTATCAGCGAGACGCTCGACTCGGTCTTTGCTCAAAAGTTTCGCGAGCACGAGATTATCGTCGTCGATGACGGTTCGCCCGATACAATACAATTCGAACGCGCTATCCGCAACCGCATCGAGGACATCGTTTATATAAAGCAGCCAAATGCCGGCGCCGGAATTGCCCGCAATACGGCGATCAAGCACGCACGCGGCCACATCATCGCGTTTTTAGACGGTGATGATGTTTGGCACGCCGATTTTCTCGCCTCGCAATACGTATATCTCGAACGCCACGGCCTCGACATGGTCTATTGCGACGCGCTCCTTTTCGGGATGCGTTCGGCGTATCGAAAGACGTTTATGGAGACCGCGCCTTCCGTTGGCGAGGCCGATTTCGACTCAATTCTCAATCTCCGCTGCAACGTCATCACATCCGGAACCATGGCCCGCAAGCAGGCGATCATCGACGCCGGGATGTTTGAGAACGAACCGGTTCAGGCCGAGGATTTTCACCTCTGGCTGCGAATGGCGAAAACCGGTGCGAAGATCGGCTATCAGCGAAAACAGCTTCTAAAATATCGCGTCCATCAGAACGGACTCTCGGGCGATACGATCTCACGCGTCGAGCGCAGCATTAACGCTTTTGAACGCGTTAGCCGTACCCTTGAACTGACCATTGAACAGCGACAGGTTGTTTCACGCCGCCTCGCCGCGCTCGAAGCCGATCTCGCCATCGAACAGGGCAAGGCATTTCTTCTAAGCGGCGATTACCGCGAAGCCGCGATTGCCTTTCGCGTCGCCAACCGCCACCGCAAATCGCTAAAACTGACGGCGATCACCTGGCTGGCGCGCCTCGCCCCAAAAATTCTGCTGAAACATTACAAAAACCACCGCTCCGCCGAGATCGCATTCGCGCCAAAGCATAATTAAAGTCATAAGTTTGGAGTTCCAACGATCCTTAAAAAAACTTGTAAAACATGTTTATTTGGTGTAATATAATTTTAATCAGATTAGACAGATGAATCTGGCGATTTCCAAGGTTGTGAAGAGCAAGGATTTTCTGTCGAATGAGATCCTTCTAAATAACCTGCCGGGAGATTGATTTGTATGAACTGTCTAACTACGAGCTTACGCCTATTTCTTTCGCGACCATGTCGTTTTCAATCAACTTTCGTAGCCCTGGCTTTATTGCTGCTGGTGATCATGTCTGCCAGTTCGGCTTCGGCTCAGACGGATAGTCCGGATGCAGCACGTGTCATCCGTCTTGTATCAAACAATGGTGGACCAAACACAGCAGTGACGGTACAGATTGAGTTGGCTGCGAACGGCAATGAGGTTGCAACGCAGTACAGTCTCAACTTCAACCCGGCACAGCTGAGCATCAGCGGCATGAGCGGCTCCAATCCTAATGTCACATTGGGTGCGGGAGCACCGTCGG
>JAYVER010000049.1:0-2358 GCA_043748725.1 Chloracidobacterium sp.
CAAAAATCTGATCCTGACCCAGGGGACGCACATTATTAAGGTGATGGACCCTGAAACTTTTGCGACCGTTAAAACGATCCCGGTCATGCGTGAAGACGGAAAACCGCTCATGCAGATCAACGAGCTTGAGTTGATCAAAGGCGAGTTGTGGTCGAACGTTTGGCACTCCGAAGACGCCGACATCCTTGGTAAACCAAATTATATCGCCCGTATCGACCCGAATTCGGGCAAATTGCTTGGCTGGATCAACCTCGACGGTATCTCACCCGACGATCAAAAAGGCGAAGACAAACGTGAGAACACGCTCAACGGCATCGCCTACGACGCTGAGAAAGATCGTATTTTCGTCACCGGAAAACAGTGGAAAAAGCTTTACGAGATCAAGATAAAACCACCGCCAGGCCAATGACCGAAGCAGACAAACAATATATGACGCGGGCGATTGAGCTTGCTCGTGCCGGCATGGACGCGGGCGTCGGCGGCCCTTTTGGTGCCGTTGTCGTTAAAAACGGCGAGATCATCGGCGAGGGAAACAATCGCGTGACATCGACCAACGACCCGACAGCTCACGCCGAGGTCGTCGCCATTCGAGCGGCTTGTGAGCGATTGAATACGTTCCAGCTCGACGGCTGCGAAATCTATACATCGTGCGAACCCTGTCCCATGTGTCTCGGAGCGATCTACTGGGCGCGTCCCCGACAGGTTTTCTTCGCCTGTACTCGTGAGGATGCTGCCTCTGTCGGCTTTGATGACGATTTTATCTACGATGAACTCGCAAAACGGAACGATGAACGTGAGCGGGTGATGATAAATCTGCTACGCGATGAGGGCTTCGCGCTTTTTCACGATTGGTCGGCAAAAACCGACAAGGTAGAGTATTAGCGATCTTTTTACTTTCAACTATCAACTATCAACTTTTAACTATTAACTGAAATTCAGTGGATAGTTCATAGTTAGTAGTTGATAGTTTCAGAAAAGACTTTGATCAGATTCATCCTCAACAACAAGGATATTGAAACGGACGAGCCTATGGGGTTGACCGTGCTTGATTTTGTGCGCTATCACAAAGATCTAAAGGGTACCAAGATCGGCTGCCGCGAAGGAGACTGCGGCGCGTGCACGATCTTGGTAGGTGAATTGGTCAATGGCAAGGTCAAATACCGCACCATGACCTCGTGCCTCATGCCGCTCGCTAACGCCGCCGGAAAGCACATCGTCACCGTCGAGGGAATCAACCCCGAAGACGGTTCGCTCACACCGGTGCAGCAGGCAATGGTCGACGAGAGCGGCACACAATGCGGATTTTGCACCGTCGGCTTCGTGATGTCACTAACTGGTTATTGCATCGACTGTGTCAGTAGCCCGCACGTATGTAAGGGCTCAGTCGCGGCCTCGATCTCCGCCATCGACGGAAACATTTGCAGATGTACCGGGTACAAATCGATTGAGCGAGCAGCGGAAACCTTGTGTAGGCAGTTGGCCGAAGGCAGTAGGCAGTCAGAGGAATTCGTTCCGCAGTATTTCGCTAGTATTAAGGATCGTCTTGGCAATATCCACGCAACCGACCGCCAACTGCTTACTGACAACCGCCAACTGTTCGTCTCTGGTGGAACCGACGTTTACGTCCAAAAGCCCGACACAATGGCCGAGACGGAATCATCTCATTTGTTCTACGACGAACACCTCCGAGGCATCCGCGATCTCGGTGACACTATCGAAATCGGTGCGTCCGCCACGGTCACCGACCTGCTCGAATCCAGTGTAATACAGACGATCTTCCCCGATCTTTACCAGCACCTAAAGCTCGTCTCGTCGACGCCGATCCGCAATATGGCGACGCTCGCCGGCAACTTCGTCAACGCCTCTCCCATCGGCGACATGACCGTCTGGTTTCTCGCATTGGATGCTGAAATCACTCTTAGCTCCCCTCCTTACAAAGGAGGGGTGGCAGACGCTTCGTCTGACGGGGTGGTTCTCTCTTCGCCCCAAGACAGCTCGGCCAACGACAAAGAACGAACCACCCCGCCCTTCGGGCACCCCTCCTTTTCCAAGGAGGGGAGTTTTGATTTGCCCGCGTCGTCAAACGGGGCGGTTCTCCGCGAGATGAAGCTCCGCGACCTTTATCTCGGCTACAAACAGCTCGCAAAAGCAGACGATGAATACATCACCACGATTCGCTTCCTCAAACCGACCGGCGATTTCCGCTTCAATTTCGAAAAGGTCTGCAAACGCAAATACCTTGACATCGCCACGGCCAACACCGCGATATCGTTGGTATTGTCAGAACCGGGAGCGATAGCGACTGGGTCTTCGGAATCCAAAATCCAAAATCTAAAATCTAAAATCGACGTTGCCCAC
>JAYVER010000050.1:0-6295 GCA_043748725.1 Chloracidobacterium sp.
TCAGGCTTTTGTGACGAAGCTGAATGCGACCGGTGATGCACTCGTTTATTCAACCTATCTTGGAGCTACTACTAACCCTGACCCTCGGGGTGATTTCGGTCTTGGTGAAGGCCGTGGCATTGCCGTTGATACTCAAGGCAATGCCTACGTTACCGGAAGCACAACGGCATCCAACTTTCCGACCGTGAATCCGTTCCAGGCGATACGCGGCGGCGCAAGCACTGACCGCAGCCAGGATGCGTTTGTGACAAAGTTTAATGCGACGGGCAGCGCTCTCGTTTATTCAACCTATCTTGGGGGCAGCAACCCTGGTGGTACTGGTACCGGTGTTGATGTAGGTAACGGCATCGCAGTTGACTCACAAGGCAATGCGTACATTACAGGAGTGACACAATCAACCAACTTTCCGACACAGAGCCCATTTCAATCGATGCTCAGCGGCGGCAGCCAAGGCCAGGATGCGTTTGTAACGAAGTTGAATGCTACGGGTAATGCGCTCGTCTATTCGACTTATCTTGGCGGGACCCTTCCTGATAGTAGCTACGGCATCGCGGTTGACTCACAAAGCTGTGCCTACGTCACTGGATCTACAGACTCACTAAATTTTCCGACGAGGAATCCAATACAAGGATCGCTCGGCGGCGGCACTTTTGACAATGACGCATTTGTGACGAAGCTAAACGCAACGGGCGACGCACTCGTTTATTCAACCTATCTTGGCGGGAACGGTTTAGATCAGGGCAACGGCATTTCGGTTGACACTCAAGGCAATGCCTATATAGCCGGAAGAACAAGTTCAACCAATTTTCCGATCCGGAATCCATTTCAAGCTACCCTCAACGGCACCACCTCTGATGCGTTCGTGACGAAGTTGAATGCGGCGGGGGACGATTACGTTTATTCGACCTATCTTGGCGGTAACAATCACGATTCGGGTCTCGGCATCGCGGTTGACGGTCAAGGCAGTGCCTACCTCACCGGGTTCACACTCTCAACAAACTTTCCGACAATGAATCCATTTCAAGCGACCCACGGCGTCGACTTTACCGGCAATGATGCGTTTGTCTCCAAGATTTCGGACGGCATTATCCCAACTCCAACGCCGAGCATGACCCCGACTCCCACTACAACACCGACGCCAACTGCGACACCAACGCCAACGCCAACCCCCACGCCAACGCCAACGCCAACGCCGGCACCGGCGATCTACAATTTCAACGCTACACTCAACCCAGCGTCTAATACGGTCTGGGACGCGACTCTTACGGCGGTTGGTTGGTATATAACACCAAATATTTCGATGAACTTAACGAGGGTCGAGACAAATTTCAGCTCTGCCGGTGGGTCAAACAGAAATGTTACGATTGAGGTTTTGACCGACCGCCGAGCAGTCGGCGGAACGCTGCTTCGATCAGTTACATTTAATTCTGCATCTGCTCGCGGGCAGCTTGGCGGCGGTACGTTCGCGTCCGTTCCGATAACGGCGGGCATAACTTATTTCATCGGTTTCCGCAGCATCAGCGGAATCGGTATCAATACCACCAGCGATGCAGGTGCCGTCAATTGCGGAGCGTGTCTGTATCTCGACAACGCAAATTCTGCCGAGGGACAATATCAAACCCGCGGCGGCTCAAATTTGCCGAGCGTCGTTGACCAGCCGATCCTTCGTTTGATTGGAACAACGGCACCAACTTTTGGAGCGGTGGACGGCAGAGTGCTGACATCCGACGGTCGCGGTTTGCGCAATGCGACGGTGTCGATCACTGATCCCCAGGGCATCAGCCAAACAGCGACGACCAGCTCGTTTGGATTTTTCTCGTTTCAGAATGTAACTACCGGCCAGTCGTATACGATCAGGGTTTCGTCAAGGCTGTTTCGCTTTACGCCACAGACGGTGCAGATCAGTGGCAATTTAACACTACCGAATTTTATGGGATTGGAGTAACGCGTTCTATCGTGGGTTGCAAATGAGTTGTGCCGCACACAATTGTCGCGATAGCGTCGAAACAGCAGCTTAATTTTGTCTACGATCGCCGGATGACCATCTGGTCAGGGAAAGATGATTTTTTAGATCTTGATATACGACGACCGTTGCCGTTCGGCGGCGTCCGCGTCTGTCAGCCACACCCAGTACGATCCGGTAGTTTAAGCCGGCAACGACCTGCCGTTCGGCTTTAACTATCTTGACGATCGTCACTTTGTTGCCGGTTCTGAGCATGCGTTGTTGAACAGCAAATCTCGCGGCGCGTTTTACTTCCTTTGAGCTTGCAGGTATGCCGAAATAGCCGCCGGCAACTTGGGCCGAAATGCGGTTTGCACCCGCGTAGACGCCCATCACCAGAGCGACCGCAAACGTGTAATACAAGACTTGATTTTTCACAAAAATCTCCATTTTCAAATTAGTTTCCCAAATTTCGCAGGTCACTTACGATGTTCGGCAGTTGTTCGATGACCTGCTCGACCTCGTCGCATCGAAAACTTCCGGTGCAACCTGCGTGGTGACATTGTTATCAAAATAAATCATCGGAGTTCCTTTATCACGCCGCCGCCAATTTACCATTTACGCATTTACAATTACAATTACGATTATCTTGAATGCAATATTAACAATAACCGAACCAACAGGCCGAAGATGGGAAACCAACATTACGTCGGGCAGCGTCTATACGATCGGGCGGGCGAAAGAGAATGACGTCGTGCTAAATGACCGCCGCGTATCGCGTAAGCACGCCTTTATTGACGGGAACGGCGATAGATTTAGGGTCGTCGACGGATTTGTCGAAAACGGCCAGCTTTTCCGCAGCGTAAACCACGTTTTCGTCAACAGCAGCATGCAGCTCGAATACATGCTCAATGACGGCGATGTGATCACTATCGGCGAAAGCCGGTTTGAATTTAAACAGGTCGCAAAACCCAATGCTCCTGATATCGACGCCTCCTCGAACACGATCGTAACGCCTGAACCTGAGTTCGAAAAAACCAAGAGTGTAAACTTTGACGATTCGCCGCTTGGGCATACGCAGGTCCAGATGTCGGTCAACGAGATCATAGGCCGGAGCTCGGATTTCTCGCTCGAATCTGCGGTCGCCACGCCGGCAGAGATCAAAGATCTGCGCCGCAAGGCAAAAATACTCGAGCTGCTTTTTGAAATGAGCAAGACGCTTGGCACGGTTTTTGAGTTAGAAGAAATTTTTGAAAAGGCGACCGACCTTATTTTTCGCGGAACGCCGGCTGATCGGGTCGTGGCCCTGCTTGCGGAAGAGTCGAATGACGGCAAGATCATTGACAACACACTCTATCAGATCGGTGCAAAAACCCGCGAAGCGAGCATCGAAAAGCTGACCGAAAAATTGACCGTAAGCCGGACGATAACCCAAAGGGTGATGACTCAGGGAATAGCGATACTGTCGCAGGATGCAAAAACAGACGAGCAATTTCAGGGAGCCGAGTCGATCGTCTCGCAGGGCGTGCGGTCAACCATCTGTGCACCGCTCATAACGCAATCGAACGTCCATGGCGTTTTGTATGCCGACCGGCTCGATCCGTTTGCTGCGTTTTCGCCCGATCATTTGGAATTGATCAGCGCGGTCGCGGCACAGACAGCCGTTACTGTCGAAACTGTAAAGGCCCACAAACGCCTCGCCCGCGAAGAGGTGGCGCGTGCTAATTACAGCCGTTTCATGCCCGAATACGTGGTAAAACAGCTGCTTGAAAATCCGAATTCGTTCCGTCTGGGCGGCGTCAATCAGACGATCACCGTGCTGTTTGCCGACATCCGCGGATTTACGGCATTTTCGGAGCACGAAAACCCGGAACGCATCGTCGGGCTGCTGAATCGCTATTTTTCGGCCATGACGGAGATTATTTTTGAGCACGGCGGGACGCTTGATAAATATATTGGGGATGAGCTGATGGCTCTTTTCGGCGCACCGACCGCAACGCCGTATGACGCCCGCAATGCGGTAAATGCTGCGGTGGCGATGCAAAATAGACTCATAACTCTCAATGCCGAGCTGCTCGCTCAAGGGTTTTGGGAAATTGCCGTTGGCATGGGTTTGCACACCGGCGTAGCAACGGTCGGCTACATAGGGTCGGAAAAGCGGTCTGAGTATACGGCGATCGGCGACACCGTCAATTTAGCGTCGCGGCTCCAGTCCAACACGGCCGGTGGACAGATATTGATAAGCGAGGCAACCGCACGAGCAGCGGGCGACATTTTTCCGATGATAAATCACGAGCCGCTGACCGTAAAAAATCGCTTGCAGCCGGTGGAGCTTTTTGAGGTAAAATGGAATTAGCTGGTATTATTAGGCTGCCTGTATAGAGGGTTACATTATGCTCTTTAATCGAATTTCAGTTGACCCACAGATTTGTCACGGTCAAGCGTGTATCAAAGGTACGCGTATCCCGGCGCATCAGATTGTCGGGATGCTGGCAAACAGCGACACTTTTGAAAGTTTGCTCAAAGCCTATCCAACTATCACGCAAGAAGACATTCGTGCTTGCTTAGAGTATGCGGCGTGGTTGGCAGAGGAACAAATCAGCCCACTTGAAGAAGTCCTCGTGGGCGTATGAAAATCTGCGTGGACGAGAACATTCCGCTCGTTACCGTGACGGAGTTGAGAAATCTGGGACATGACGTTTTAGATATTCGCGGTACGAATGAGCAAGGCTTGCCGGATGATTTGCTCTGGCAGAAGGTGCTGCGGGAAAAACGGCTGCTGATTACTACCGATAAAGGCTTTTCCGGACAAAGGGCAGAATCGCATTACGGAATTTTGATCGTTCGCTTGCGTCAGCCCAATGAGCAAAAGATTCATGAGAGAATTATGCGGTCAATTAATCGGTATGCCGAAAGCGATTGGAAAGGATTTATTGTTGTCATGCGAGATACAGTTCAAAGTGTTTGGCGAAACAACTAAAATAATGCGATGGTCAACGCTGGATCGATAGGATTATAATTATGCGTCTAACTACTAGGTGCAAATCTTTATGTTAAAGATCTCATCTTTAAAAAAATTGGTCACCGATTCGATGGCGATTGACCTCGGCACATCGAGTACGATCATCGCGGTCAAGGGCCGCGGCGTCGTGCTTGACGAGCCTTCGCTGGTGGCAATCAACGAAATGACCGAGGAAATAGTCGCTTTTGGTCTGGCTGCCGCTGAGATGACCGGCCGCGAAGGCCGTGACGTCAATGTCAGGGCACCGCTGATCGGCGGTGTGGTCGGCGATTTCGAGCGAACCAAGAAGATGCTTGCCCATTTCGTAAAAAAAGCGAAAACGGGCGGCTCAAATATTTCTCTGCAAGCCGTCATGAGCATGGTCTCGGATGTCACGCACGTCGAACAGCGAGCGCTGCTCAATGCGGCCGACGACGCTGGTATCGGCAAAGTTTTTATGATGGAAGAGGGCTTGGCTGCGGCGTTCGGCGCGGGTGTTTTGCCGACCGACAAACGGGCCACAGCGATCGTTGACATTGGCGCCGGAACAACAAATATAGCAATTGTCGCAAAAGGCGCGGTCGTTCATTCGACATCCGAACGCTACGGCAGCAACGCCATCAACGAGAGTCTCGCCACGCATATGCGCCGTCATCGAGGCCTGCAGGTCGGCCAAGAGACGACCGAACATATCAAAACGACCTTTGCGTCAACATTTTTGCCGGAGGATATAACCAAAACTATCGAGGTTCGCGGGCGTGACGTCCAAACCGGCAGTCCGGGTGCGGTCGAGATAACTAACGGGGAAATTTTCCCCATAGTCGAGGGCATCGTCCGCCGCATCGCCCTTCGCGTCAAAGATACGCTGACCGAGCTAAGACCCGAGGTTGCCGCCGACATTTATGATCGCGGCGTGATCCTCACCGGCGGCGGAGCCCTGCTCGAAGGCATCGATCAATATATGCGCTCGTTCATCAACCTGCCAGTCACCATCGCCGACGAACCGCGTTACGCAACCGTCAACGGTCTTGTAAAAATGTTCGAAGATCAAAAATTGCTTGAACGAGTGTCCCGCAACGAGCTCAGCGTCCTGCAAAACGCCGAGATCCCGTTCGAGGTTTAACCCCGTCCGAACATCAGATTTCCGAATAAGCAGTTTTGTTAATTATGTTATTCTTAGCGCGATGATACGCTTTAGAATGGCCTTGTTCGGCGCGCGAAAATGCAGTTTACAAATTACATCCCGACAATAAACACTCTGCGAAATGTCCTCGACATCGCGCTTGTGTTTATTATTGTGTATGTCGTGCTTAAGCTCCTTCGCGGCACGCGGGCGGTTCCGACCGTCGTTG
>JAYVER010000051.1:0-16276 GCA_043748725.1 Chloracidobacterium sp.
TTGCCGTCAATGCAAAAACCGGCCGTGGAAGTGCGGAACTGGCCGCAAAGGTAAAAGAGGTTTTGCATACGACGCCGCAAGTGCCATACGTCTATCACGAAACCGACGACGAAGCCGGGCCGCACGGGAAGATATTTTCGCGGTACAATTTCATCTCAAACACGGTGCAGGAATCGGTCTGGCACAGCGATCATCAAAAGCATCGGCTTTCCGAGAAGATCGACCGCGTGCTGACGCACAAATTCTTTGGACTCGTTATTCTGGTCGCGATTCTTCTCTTTGTTTTTCAAATTATCTTTTCATGGGCGCGGCTTCCGATGGATCTGCTTCAAAACGGTTTCGGTGCGTTGGGCGATCTCGTCAGAGCCCAAATGCCGCCGGGAATGTTGACCGATCTGCTGGCTGACGGCATTATTGCCGGTGTCGGCGGCGTGGTCGTTTTTCTGCCGCAGATTCTGCTCCTGTTTCTTTTCATTTCGCTACTTGAGGATTCCGGGTATATGTCCCGAGCGGCGTTTTTGCTCGACAAGCTTATGAGCCGCGTCGGACTGCACGGCAAAGCGTTTTTGCCGCTTATAAGCAGCTTTGCATGTGCGATTCCGGGCATTATGGCGACACGCACGATCGAGAGCCGACGCGACCGTTTTGCGACGATAATGATCGCCCCGTTTATGAGCTGCTCGGCTCGGCTTCCGATCTATACGCTGATGATAGGTGCGTTTTTCGGCGGACAATATGTTTTCGGTTTTATATCGCTGGGGGCGGTGCTGATGCTGTCGATGTATGCACTGGGCGTGGTTGTCGCGATAATCGTTGCGTTTATCTTGAAAAGAACCGTATTAAAAGCTCCGCCGCCGCCTTTTCTGATGGAGCTGCCGCCATATCGGATGCCGAATATGCGTACTGTTTTACAGAATATGTGGACGCGGGCGGGGATGTTTGTAAAGCGAGCTGGAACGGTAATTCTAACGCTTTCGATAATTCTCTGGGCTCTGATGAATTTCCCGCGTCCGTCACAGGATAAAATTGACAACATCCAGGCTCAAATCCAACAAACATGCAATTGCAGCCCGGAAGAAGCTCAAGTAAAGGCCGAAACTCAAGCCAAAAGCCAAATACTGCAAAACAGCATTGCCGGACACATCGGACACGCCATTGAACCGGTCATTAGGCCTCTCGGTTACGATTGGCGCATTGGCATTGGATTGATCTCGGCGTTTGCCGCTCGCGAAGTTTTCGTCTCTACCATGAGCATTCTTTACAGCGTCGGCAAGGACGAGGGGGCCGAGTCCGAAACGCTGTTGCAGGGCGTCAGAGACGCAACAAACGACAAGGGAGAAAAGATTTGGACGCCCTTGCTGGGTCTTTCCACGATGATATTCTTTTTGCTCGCAATGCAGTGTCTTTCGACCGTTGCCGTCGTCCGCCGCGAAACAAACTCATGGCGTTGGCCGATCTTTATGACGGCATACATGTGCGGCCTGGCCTATCTCGCATCGTTCATCGTTTATCAGGGCGGTCGACTACTTGGATTCTAATGATTGAGAGTGTAGTTAACATCGATAATGGACGCGGTGAATTCGTGCGGCGCGGCATCTTGCTCGAATATTTTACTATCGGATGGAATTTGCTTGAGGGTTTGATTGCCGTCGGTTCCGGCATTTTAGCAGGAAGTCCTTCGCTGATAGGTTTCGGCTTCGATTCTTTCATCGAAAGCACATCGGGCGCAGCGTTACTTTGGAGACTTCGCGTTGACGACGAGCATCTGCGAGAGCGTCGCGAAGAGATCGCTTTGCGGTTAGTTGGGTTTTGTTTTCTTATTTTGGCTGCTTATGTACTTTACGATTCGATTAAAACACTCATTTACCGCGAATCACCGGAACCCAGCATTGTCGGTATCGGTGTAACGATCATCTCGATATTCATTATGCCTTTTCTGGCCTTAAAAAAACGCGAGGTTGCGAAACATATTAAAAGCAAAGCGCTCGAAGCCGACTCCAGGCAAACTGATCTCTGCGTTTATTTGTCTGCCATCACGCTGGGTGGTTTAGCATTAAATTATTTCTTCGGTTGGTGGTGGGCCGATCCGGTTGCGGCACTTCTCATGACAACGATTATAGTTAAAGAGGGCATCGAAGCAATGCGCGGCAAAACGTGCGACGATTGTCATTCAATATGAATATCCAATACATAATAGTTTCTATCATCATCCTAGGCGCAGCCATCTATGTCGGTAACTCCATTTGGCAAAAGGTAAGGTCATCGTCGAAAGGTTCGTGTGGCTCCGACTGTGGTTGCGGAACAAAGTCTAAGGCTTCCAAGATGGTTTGGGGCCAAAGATGGTCGCCGGATAAGTGGAAAGGCTAAAGAAGCATAGGTCCTTATTTTCACTTTTTGATGTTATAATTTGGATATGACTGAAGGTCAAGAGCAGACCATATTTCTCGGCTCGGGCTTGCCAAAGCGTCCCCGAATAGCTGATGCTTCTAGTTCAGCTATTATTGGAGCCGTCGCTCTTGGACTTCTTACGCGTGATTGGGCCGCTGCGCTCGCCGGCGGTGCGTTAGGAGCTGGTTTAGCAAATCAAAAACAACCTCTTGAACTTGCCGTTCGTGAATATTTCAAAAAACGCGGCATGGAAGTGGTGTTCTTTTATCGTGCACCAAGGTATGCAAAGGTAACATTCACTTATGCGCCGAATGCTTTTTGGACTGTGGAATTTACAATTCCTGACAATCTCAGCTTTTCATCCGACGAAGATCGGGACGATTGGCTTTATGTCAACTTGATTAAAAAAGAACTTCCCAAAATAAAACGCAAGATACGCCAGTTAGAGCATAGATGAACCTTGATGTAGCGATTGAACAACTATTCGAATTCGTTAATCGAATTCGAGAGGCTAGCTATGTTGATGACAAAACACCGCTCGGTAACTCTTTAGCTCTAGGCAAAGAAGCTGGTTCGATTGGAACTGGAAAAAGTGACCTCGATGTCGTTATTTTTGGTGATTTGAACGGCTTCAAATATCTAAACGATACCCACGGCCATGACGCTGGCGATGTTGCAATCGGACAAGTAGGTAAGCTGATTCAACGGGAATTTGTCAAAACGCGCACAATCAAAGGCAAAGCCTTTCGAGTAAGCGGTGACGAGTTCGTAATCCTTATAAACCAAAACGCGGTTGAATCATTTCGAGCTAAAACTTCCTCTTTTAGATCGGTAAAATTTCGTTACGAAGAAAAAAAACTCGAGACCAAAATCAACCGTCAAACGACCGACGATATCCCTAGCCAAAATAAAAAGCGACATTGTAGGGAAAATTGTTAGTAATGTTGTATGGGACGACAATAATGGAAACCCTACAAGCTGGACCTTTGCTGTTGACGAAGAACGAGAAATTGAAATTCTTCGTTCATTGTACGTTAAGGATCATGCGGCCATTACAGTTTCACTTTATTCGAAAGAAACAAGCCGCGCCGAGACGGTCTTTGGTTGACAGTAAACGGCAATCTTCGTTTGCAATATGACCGTGTTGTAGGCGGTTGGCTTCTTGCAGATGTTGAAAACATTTCTTTTAAATATGCCATTCGGGATTCAAGTGGAAGCAAACTTAATGCCGCTCAAATAGCCCAAAGAAGGGCGCCTCCGCAAACTCTCTATCAACAATCTCCTCCTTCCGAAACATATTCAACCAAAACTTCATTGGTTAACAGCTCATTCGCCATTCCCCCAGGAAAACATTTACCCTTTCCTTTTACGGTTTCAAATCGGGCAATCGTGTCGGGACGATTCACGGCACAAGGCGGTGGTGGTAATGACATCAAGGTTTATATTCTCGACGCCGACGGTTACGAGAATTTCAAAAACGGACATCAGGTTAATACATTTTACAACTCAGGACAGGTAACAGTTGGGACAATTTCCGCCGTATTGGGACGTGGAACATATTACCTTGTATTTGATAACGGATATTCCTTCATCTGTAACAAGGCGGTGACGGCTTCGGTAGATGTTCAGTATTAATAATGTACCCGCATGGATGTGACAGGCAGTTCCCCTCCTAACTCGTGTTAAGCGGCGTTATCGGGCCGTCCACAGGTTCGCTGATGCTGCCGGTGGTTGTGCGGCGTAAGCGGAATAATTTGCCTTGCGGGTTACGATGATACCAGACGATAGGATTGCCCCGGTCATCTTCGCTTTCGACGAATATCTCGCGGTCGTTGCGGTCGAGCGAGCGTTTTAGGAATGACATTGGATCGCGGATCTCCAATTCTGCGGGTACAACTGCAACGGAACCGGCGGAAATCTCCAATTCCTCATCTTCATTTTCATCTTCATCTTCGTCTTCGTCTTCGTCTGTTGATATACCCCTTTTCACTGCTTCCCATTTTTCCTTCCATACGGGGCGTATCCCGAGGCTTGCCAGATACCGGTCTGTGAACTCGCCCTGATATTCTTCCTCTGGCAAGTCGTCGTCGGATTCGTCATCGTCGATAAATTGCTCTTCGATTCCTTCATTCTGATCGTCGTCCGGCGTGTTATCGGCTGCCTCAATCCCGTTCTCGGTAAGCCGACCCAACGCCGGTGTCCATTTTTTACAGATCCGCTCGACCTTTGATTTTGAAAAGCCGAAATGCTCGCCGATCAGCCGGTAGCTGGAGCCTCTCTCATGCATCGACTTTACATTGCAGATCAGCAAACGCAGGTCTTCGTCGATCTCGGGGCTAAATCTCTCGTCAAACGTGAACGACAATAAGCCGTCACCGGTCCGGCCCATCCGGCAAACAGGTGCATTTGACGCCGTCCAAAAAGGGCAAGCGCTCCGCGAACGGGTTTGGATGAGATATCTGTCACCGCTTCCGTACTGGGAGGTGCCGAGAGCAAACACACTGTCGGCCGCGTCGCACAGTACGCGCGAACGCTGCATATCCGGCTCGCTTACCGACACGCCGCGGCCCGGCTCACGCGTGCCGGCGATAACAAGCACCGATATGTCCAGCTCATCCTTGAGCTTTTTTAGCTCCCGCATTAGGAGAAGCGTCTCGCGCGTGCCGTCGTATGTGTGCCGAAGCTCGGCCAGGTCATCGATGACGACAACGGAGATGCGGTTTGCAAGCACCGTTTCGTGCAGCCACTCGCAAAGCCGGTCGCGGGTCGGCGGCCGCTCGCGATAAAGATTTTCCGAGAATTTGTAGCTCTTTTGACTGCCGTCATCTGCCGAGTATCGCGTCAGAAACTGCCTTAGCGAGAGTTTCAGGTCGACCAGGAGTACTCTCTCGGGCGTTTCGTCGTCATCTGAAAGCCGTCGATGACTTTCCCGCGTGCGATGGCATCCGCGATCTGCACAGCCAAAACGCTCTTTCCTGTCGCGTGCGGGCCGATGAGCAGGGCAAGCTCACCCTCGCGCCAAAACTCATCGAACAGCATGTCGGGAGGCGGCAGCCGTTTCGCGGCTATGATACATTCGTTTGCTTTTGTCAGCTTTTTCACTGATTCGGCTGAGGGGGTTTTGATCTGTAGAATTAAGTCGTGCATTATCTGTTCTCCATAATAAAAAGTTCTTGACAGTTACAACGTTCGTATGGATAATCTAATCGAACGTTGTGAACGATACAACGTATCATATATGAAACGATGAGGATGTCAAGAACTTTTTTACGCGAAACGAGCGGGACACGCTCCAAATATGGCTATAAGTTAAGTCGCTGCAACACTTTAACGTGTCCCACGAAGGCGTGGGACACCAGTGGGACAAAATGTCCATCAAACTTCAGTTTGATGGTGTCGCGGTTGAGCGAGAATTCAACTGGCGCGTATGAGGTCGATTTGGTGCTAAGACGGCCGAACTCACTTGCGTTGCGAATCAACAAACTAAAGTTTGTTGGACTTTGGGCGGTTGCGGCGGCGGCTCAAAAAAACTACCCTCGTAATTTGGACGAGAAACCAACATTCCTGACTGCTGGCGTGCGTTCGATGCTTTTATCGACGTTCGCTTTTTTTATGGCGAATGTGTTCGTCAAGCAGGTCGCGCATATACCGGCAATGGAGACGGTTTTCTTTCGCTGTATTGTCGCCACCATTTTTTGCGTTTACGGGCTACGGCGCGCAAAGGCGAGTTTGTTGGGTTCGAATCATGGGATGCTGCTGCTGCGCGGGATATTTGGCACAACGGCGTTATTTTGCTTTTTTCTGACGCTCCAGCAGATGCCGCTTGCTTCGGCGCAGACTATACAATATCTATCCCCAATATTTACGGCGACGATTGCGATCTTTGTTCTCGGCGAAAAGGTGCAGACGGTACAGTGGCTTTTTTACGCGATAGCGTTTAGCGGTGTGCTGGTGATCGAGCGTTTTGACGATCGTATCTCGCCGCTTTATTTGGCGATTGGCATTTTATCGGCGTTTTGTTCGGGGATGGCGTACAATCTTGTTCGCAGTTTGCGGGGCAGGGAATATCCGCTGACGGTGGTGTTGCATTTCCAACTCGTTGGAGCGGTTGTCGGATTTTTCAGTCTATTTTTTCAATGGGAATGGCCGCGAAACTGGGACTGGCTTTATCTTTTTCTCATTGGCGTTTTCTCGCAGATCGGGCAGATGTTTTTGACAAACGCTCTCCAACGCGAACGCATTGCCGGCGTCGCCATCATAAATTACACGGGACTGATCTATGCACTGACCATCGGCTGGTTTGTCTTTGGCGAAGCTCAGCCCATAATATCGCTCCTGGGAATGCTGCTCGTGGTCGCCGGTGTAATAATGAGCCTTATCTACGGACGACGGCAAAGCCGTCTCGCGGCAATTGAGGCAACGGCGGGTTAAGATTTATTTAACGCAAAGACGCGAAGTCGCAAAGGCGCAAAGGAAAAAGGAATTTTGACCTATGTCAGAAGCTAAGATAAATGCATGTGTTTTGACCGTTAGCGATTCGAGGACAATTGACGATGATCGGTCCGGCGACAGACTTGCCGAGCTACTCGCTTCGGTTGGGGCCGTGATTACCGAGCGGATGATCGTCAGCGATAACCTCGAACACCTCCGCAACACGCTTTACGTCTTAACAGAAAGAGAAGACGTAAATCTGATTGTCACCACTGGCGGTACAGGATTCGGACCTCGTGATAATACACCCGAAGCGACCCGTGCCGTCATCGAACGCGAGGCTCCGGGCATGGCCGAGGCGATGCGACGAGAAACATCGGCGAAAACACCGATGGCGATGCTTTCACGCGGAATCTGCGGCATTCGCGGAAATACATTGATTATCAATCTACCCGGCTCACCAAAAGGCGTTGACGAATGTTTCGAAGTAATCCGCCCGGTACTCGGTCATGCGATAGATCTGATCGCGGGAGATACAGAACATTAAGAAATTGCCCACGAAATACACGAAACACACGAAAAGATTTTCTTCTCATTTTTCGTGCCTTTCGTGTATTTTGTGGGCAAAACTCCTATATATTTTACTCATGTTTTCCAAGAACCGAATCAGCCAGGACTGCGACAGAAACCCATACAAATGCTGCGACGTAAACGGCGACAACATCTGTGGGATAGTGGATGCCGAGATAGATACGGGACGAAATCGGCGTAGGGATTTGCGATTACTCAATCGTCACATCGACGAATTTTTCGGATGTATTACCGGAGAAATCAGTGACGACAAAGCCCATGAGGTATTTGCCCGGTGCGACGCGTTCGTTGCCGACGATCAGACCAGCGGAATCCTTTATATGCAGAATATTGTGTTCGTCGGTCGCGGCTACGTCATTCGAGTTACCTTTATTGTCTATATCGATATAAACCGGCCGGATAGAGTCGCCGGCGTTAATTTCAACTTCGCGGATCTGTCCTTTGACGGACTGGAATGCGTACACGAATTCGCCTTCGAGCTCGTTCTTGTTGTAATCGACGTAGAAATACAACGTCACGTCACGCCAATCTTTTCTCCCTTTATACCGGATCTGTGCGGGCACCTCGGCGAAGTAGTTTCCCTTACCCTCGTCAATCTCCTGAAAATCGCTTATGGGACAAATAACCTGATTAGTGCCATCGCCTATCGTAAACCAGGTGCCGTCCCAATCTTCGTGCAAAACGCCCTTTTCGTTTGGCTCGGTAGGAACCGCTCCAATGATCGTAACTCCATTTGCGTCAGCTTCGGCGAGAACGAATCTCGTATCTTCGATGTCATCGGCATTTACCTGGGCAGTGATAGTCGCGACATCGGTTTTGGCCATGTCATTATCGTTCGTCTGAACGTTGTCTACTATTGGCGCCGATGTATCCAGGTTGATGAGTGACGTATAGTCCGTCACCAGCAATCCCCATTTTAGCCCGACCGAAAAAGGAAAGCTGCCATAGTGTTCGGCTTCGACCTCGCCCTTTTCGGAAGGGAACCAGATCGACAGGCCGCTCGCGCGGGGAAATGCTTTGCCGCCATATTTATAAAGCACCGCAGCTTTGACTGCCCCGATAACGCCATCGGCTGCCTTTATTGTGGCTGCGTCGGCCGATTGAGCTTTGATGTTTTCGGCATAGTCAACCATGTCGAAAAACTTATAATCCGATTTTCCTTTTGTCTTTCCGTACTCCTCGGTCATCGAGCGGGCACGAGCCGTTTTTAAGAGAGCGTTGCGACCCCCGCCCTTCATAAAAGCCTCATTTCGGAGAGCGAGATCACTGACCGCAGTCATCAATGAGTCGATCTTCGACAGATCGACCTCGGAGAGTGTCACGCCATCACCCTGATGTTTCAGTTGCGGGCTCGTATACAGAGCCTTATACGTGTCAACGATTCCCTTGCCGAGCGCAGCGCCGTCCATTTCGGGGTGTTTTTCGAGCCCCATCAAAATCGGCTCATAATTCCACCCTAAACCCGGTTCGACTTCCTCGGAGCCAACCATAATCTTGGCGAATGGGCTGACAGTTCGAGCGACCTCGAAATTACCCATCATGCAGGCGTCAAAGCCGATCAATTCGAGTTTTCCGGTTTTAGCCATTGTTTTTGTCAGGGCGGTCGAAAGCTTGTTCATATCGAGGCCGTTGTCCTCGAAAGTCTCGTTGCTGAGTATCTGTTTCCATCCTCCGCCGTGGTCACCAAATATAAGGCCATATTTTTTTGCTGGGAACTGCCCGGCCGCGGTCGTCACAAATTTGACCAGATTTGCGGGGTCGCCCATGTTGAGTTTGCCCCAATCGCCAAGTTCGCGGAGTTTGCCCTTTTCGACATATAGATATTTCGCGTTCGTCCAGTTTGGCAGGCCGCCGATCCCTTTATTGGTATAGCCAGGTTCGTCATCGCCTTTTGGACTGCGTGTGACAAGCAGCACGATGTTTACCTTGTTTGTGCTCCCGACGTCGAGCATGGCCTGGAGATTGAATAATATCTGTGGAGCTTCGAGATTGTTGTCCGAATCCATGTAAAACATCAATGTCCACTCTGCCGGCTCCGGTGCCTGTGCAGATACCAATTGGGGCAGCATGACTAACAATGCTGCCAGAATGACGATTGTAACTTTAGCTTTCATTTTTCTCCTTACCTGTTAATGGTTTGTTTCGAGCATTATACCTTGACCGACCAAACTGTCAATCCAACACAAATGTTTTTGGCACAAAATCAAGCGAGACAATCAGGCTGGCGGTTTTGGAGTCGAGAGCAGTTTTGTAGATGAAGACGGCGGGATATTCGATGGGTTTTAGCGTACAGCTAAACTGAATACCTTCGAGGTCCTGGGTAAATAAATGGATTGGCAGCGTCTCGGGCGTGGCGTTGAGCAGCTTGATCGTCCCGGTCGTAGTTCGGATATGAAAGAAAATGCCTTTGTTTGTGCATTCGATTTTGTCGAGATAGCCGATCTCTCGTTTTTCGCCATCGGCAGGTTGGCGGATCGCACTTTTTATCGCTTTCATCATCGCTTCATGCCTTAATTTTTCAACATCAGGTGTTTGAGCGGGCGGTTGCGCCTGGATAGCCGCCCCGTCCGCGTCAACGCTCTCGGCGGGGACGATCCTGGGTGGAGGCTGATTTATTTCTTCCGACGTTAATATACGAAAATCGTCCGATACGAACTCAATCGTGATTAACTGGCCACGGGAATTTATCTTTGTAGTTGCCGGTTTATACGTTAACACTGCGTTGAACACAGTGAGATCAGTGTCGCATCCGACCTGAACAGCATTTGCAGGTTTAATAAAAGCATTAAGCTCAAGAGCCTGGAAATCTTTGCTTGTAAGAGTGAACGTCTCGGCAGCCGTCTTTATGAAATAGACGATCGGACGGGTTTTGCAATCGATCTTTTGAATATGTCCGATGGCACGCTTTTCATTTTCCCCCGGTGCGCGAAGCATAGAGTTAACGGCGCGAAGATTTGCCTCGGCTTGAGCTTTCGCGATCTCCGCCCGGGTCATCGGCGGTTCAGTCTCGCGATGCTGCCATATAATCGGCCCGCCTGTTTTTGAGCGAAGACCGTCATAGCGCTTTTGTTCGAGAGCCTGACGATCCATAAATTCCTGCATTTGGCGGGTTGTCGCGATCAGATTTTCCGCACGCTGGCGGAGCTCGGGGTCGTCAGTGGTCTTTACAATTTTTTCGACGATCGCGGTGGCCTCGGTAAACTTTTTCTGACGCAGATACAACTCGGCAATACGCATCGCGTAACTCTGATTGCCGGGCTGGAGCGAGAGAGCTTTTTTCATTAGACCGACGGCATTGTCAAAATCTTCGTTATTAACGAGATCGACAAATGCCAACAGCTCGTAACTCTGCGAAAATGAGGGGTTTATCGCGATCGATTTTTTGAGAGCTTCACGCATCTTCTCGGCAGTGACTATTGGAAATGCCTGCACATAGCCAAATTCGTCGCGGCCCTCCCGGCTCAACAAATAGGCATATCGGTAAAATGCCAGATGGTTTTTTTGGTCGCCGGTGAAAGCGTTTTCGAGATACTTTTTTGCCTCGTCAAACTTGCGCTGCTTCATTTTTACCATTCCGAGGGTCGTGTTTGCCATGCTCGAATTCGGCTGCTGCTTTAAGGCGTTGAGAAGAAAAGGCTCGGCGTCATCCTCGCGCCGCGTGTGGTAAAGCAGATCACCAAGATATGTATTCGCAGCGGCCTCATCGAGTGGGGACGCCTGCATATCTTTATCGAAGACTAATTTGTCCTTGAATGTGAACAGGTGATAATTATAACGGCTCTGCCCGACATACTTTCGCAGTTCACTTTCCATTTGGGTATAGTTGATTTGAAACGCGGTCTGAAACGCGGTTTCGGGAGCGGTGCCATTTAGAATTAGGTGGAGGAACTTGCTTAAAGCGTCGGATTTACCACTTTGGATAAAGTAATGTATAAGCGCCCACGATTCGGCGTAAAAAATGCTCCGCGAATGACCGCCGCTTTCCAAAAGCTGAGAATTACTTACATTAAAAAGCGTTTGCAGAGGCATGAGCCTGGTCTGATTGAGCAGTTCGAGATGGCGGTTCTGCGGCAGACCGAGCTCTACTTTCTGGTTATCTTCGATAGCAAAGGTCGCGTAATATTCGGCCAACCCCTCGTTAAACCAAGGCGGAACCTCGGATTTTCCGAAATTCGAATTGACGATCGAATGCACATATTCATGAAAGATCGTGCTAAATGTCTCGGCGTCCTCACCCTCGGTCGAGAGCGTTATATAATTTACGTCCTCGCCGGGCTGGAAATAGCCGGCAACGAAATTATCTATCTTTCCGTCGGCCCGTTTCGGTTTGAACTGCCTGTAGGACGACTCGCTTTTGAAGACTATGACGTTTGTCGGTATCGGCGAAGTCAGGTTCATATTCTGAAACAACAAGCGAAACGTCTCGCGAAACTGTTCCAGCCGCGTGCCAACCTTGCGAATATCTTTTTCTGAAGCGTTGCCCAGCAGAAAGAAGTTTTTTGAGTGTATCTGTATCCATTCGTCCTTTGCCTGAGCGGAAATGGAGAGGAACAGGGTGGTCAGCAAAAGAAATGCAAGGGTAAGAAAGCGTGAATTTTTCATGTACTGCAAAACACTTCAAAGCCTATGGCGGAAGTTGAGTTAATAAGTAAAAATAACACAGATCGTCGCATTCTTTTGTTCAGAGTGCGCGATTTATCGCGTTCTTAAAATCAGACGAATAAGCGATAAATAGCGCACTCTGAGCAGTTACCAGATCTCGCAAACTTTCTGGCGGATCATTTTGGCCGGAGCTTTGCAGCCCCAGGCCTTGGCGAATGTCGGCATATTAGACAGGGGGCCGTTCACGCGATATTTTGCGGCCGCGTGCGGATCGCCGAGAACTTGAGACCGTTCCGCTTCGGGCGTTGATTTGGCGGCCCAGACTTGTGCCCAGCCGAGGAAAAATCGCTGTTCAGGCGTAAATCCGTCGATGTTTGCCGGACGCGGTTTGCCCTCGAGCGATTTCATAAACGCATCGTAAGAGATCGTTAGTCCCGCAAAATCGCCGATATTTTCACCGAGCGTCAAACGGCCGTTGATGTTGAGGCCAGGCTGCACTTCATAACCGCTAAATTGATCGGCGACGCAACTTGCACGCTCCTCAAATTTTGTTCGGTCGTCAACAGTCCACCATGATATCAGGTTGCCCTCAGCGTTAAATTTGCTGCCCTGGTCGTCAAAACCATGCGACATTTCATGTCCGATCACGCCGCCGATGCCGCCGTAATTGATTGCATCGTCGGCCAAAAAATTAAAGAAGGGCGGCTGCAGGATTCCGGCCGGAAACGTGATGTCGTTATTTGTCGCGGAGTAAGATGCGTTGACCGTGGGGGCCGACATTCCCATGCGGGTCTTGTCCGTCGGCTTATTGATATCCTCGATGTTGCGATGATTTTGGAACCCTGCTGAGCGTAAATTATTGTCGGCATACGAGTTGCGGTCGATGGATAAACCTTTGTACCCTCTGGGGTGTTCCGGGTAGCCGATCTTTCGTTTGTACGATCCGAGCTTGGCGAGGGCTTTGGTTTTGGTTTCAGGTCCCATCCAGGCCAGGTTTTGAATATGTACTTTCATGACCGCAAAGAGGTTATCGATCAACTGGTCCATACGCACCTTGGCTTCGGGTGTGAATTTTGTTTTGATGAATTCCGCACCGAGAGCTTCTCCGAGCGTCCGGTCAGTTCCATCAACGCAGCGTTTCCAACGCGGAAGCTGCTCTTTGGTGCCGCTAAGAACCCTGCCGTTAAAGTTAAAACTCTCGTCGGCAAACGCTTTCGGCAGCGTGTTAGCCGAACTGTTTAGCACCATCCAGCGAAAATAAGTTTTCCAATTGGCGACGGGGACGTCCGTCAACATCGTATTGACCTCTCCGAAAAACAAAGGCTGCGTAAAGTTGATCTCCGTAACAGTCGGAATTCCGCGTTCCTTCATATAGTCTGATAAGGAAAAATTTGGGATGATCTTTTGCGCGTCCGTTACGGATATCTTGTTGTAGTTTTTATCGGCGTCGCGAAGCTCGACCGGAGCTTTCGAGGCGTTTGCGAGTCTTGTCTGGATCGCCATCACCGTGCCGGCGTCCGCCGCCGCCTGTTCAGGTGTTTCGCCCAGCAGTTTGAACATATTCGTCACATGCTCGACAAATTTGCCGCGGATCTCGACCGATTTAGTGTCATCCGTTGTATAGTAATCGCGGTTCGGCATCGTCAGCCCTCCTTGTCCCGAATTGACGATCACCATATTGCTGTTCTTGGGGTCCGGGCCGCCGCCAAGCCTGAATAACACCGGGACGCTCAAATTGTGAAGCACGGCCACCTCATGCTTGACGTCATCTGCCGTTTTCAACTTGTCGATTGTCTTGAAAAACGGGTCGAGCGATTTCGTTCCGGCCTTTTCTATTGCGGCTTCGTCCATGCACGAAGCGTAGTAATCGCCGATGAGTTGGAGACCGCTTCCGCCGGGTGCTTTTTGCTTGGCGGCATTTTCGAGAATGTCGTGCAGCACGTCACGGTTGCTCTCGGCTAGCATGTTGAATGTGCCCCAACGCGATTGCGACGGCGGTATCTCGGTATTCTTTACCCAGGTGCCGCTGGCAAATTGAAAAAAATCGTCGCAGGCGTCGACCGACCGGTCCATCCGGCTGGTATCAAAACCTGAGCTTTGAGCGAGAACGCCGCCCCACAGGGACAGCACGATCGCGAACGTGGCGACAAAACGAAAAAAACTTGTTTGCATAATTTACTCCTAAGATATTGTCTTGATAATACGGGCTGAATAATAAAAAGTTTAGCTGTTTACGCCCTTTTTACAAAACAGGAACAAACTTCTCGGCGACACGGTTTCTGAGTTCGTTTGCCAAGAGTTTACGGTCGAGATTTACTACTGGTTCGTCGCCAAAAGTTATGATCGCCGTGTATTCCCGAACCTTGAACAGTCGCCAAAGATGTGCGAAAAAGGTGATGTCTTCCCACCAGCAGGCGGTCAGGCTGGCGGGTGGTTCGCCATCCGGTGTGCGGTAACTGATCGAAGCGTAACTGACAGGCACGCCGCCTCGGGCGGCGAATTCGAGAAATGAGGAATTGAAGGGCAGCACGTCCTCGCCCTTTGTACTCGTGCCCTCGGGAAAAACCGTCACGCCCTCGCCTGCATCGAGCCGCTCGATGATCTCTTCACCGGCGCGCGGTATGTCGCGGCGGTTTGTGCGGTTGATAAAGATAGTGCCCATATCACGGCATATCCGTCCCGCCAGAAACCAGCTTTGCACTTCATTCTTCGCCACAAAAACTCCGGGGACGACCGTCCGGAGAGCCGCAATATCCGTGTAGCTGAGATGATTGGTGACCAGGAAAAACGGCGGTTTCGGCGGTGTTCCGATCACCTCGATATGCATACGCGATATGACCACGAAACTCTTTGCCCAATAGTAAAAGATCACCTGCCGCCAATGGATCTTGTTCGGGATAAATACCCGTGCGACAAACCATATCGAATACAACCCCAGCGTCGATGTAACGAATAATACAGTTCTGATCGCGGCCCGGATATTTCGCATTGGGTCTTTGGTACCTTATTGCTTTTCTACCTTCCGGAAATTGTACCGCAGTAAAAACCGCATCGGCAATGGTTTACCGTTTCGTGTCGCAGGCCGCCAGTTCATTTGACGCACGGTTTTCTCGACTGATTCGTCCAGGCCGTAACCTGACCAGCGGACGATCTCGCTTCGCGTGATCGAGCCAACGGCGTCCGTGTCTACTAATATATCCACGGTTGCCGTTATGTCGTAAAGCGCGGCTTGGGCAGTGTATTCCGGTTTAATGCGGCGATAAGGAATGGGCGCCTGAAAATTCATAGCCGGTGGGGATTTTTCGTCCGGAATGCCCTTACTTACGTGCGGACTACTGACACTAACTTCTTCCATTGCCGGTGGATCCGGCTCGGCGATCTCTCGCTTGATTGCCGCTCTGGCTTGATCCTCGATCTCGGCCGCAAGCTGTCCAACCGAATCGTTCAGGAGCTTCTCGCTCTTTTGGGGAGCGGCGCCCTCGAATTGCTGCAGCTTCCAAAACACGAGTCGTCCCGTTCGCGAGCTGACGAGATAAACGAGAGCGTAAGATTCATAGTATTCGGCGCGCTGAAATGAGCTCCGCCGCTGCGTTGCGGATCGCAGGATGACGAAAAGATCGCAGCCTATCACAGCCCCTATTTCCTTAGATTCGTCGGCAGTCAGATTAAAAGGTGTTTTGGGCGATACCGAAAGATAAGCGGACTCGCTCAACGCGCCGTCGATCACTTTTAGTTTTTCGGCCAGTTTCGATTCGAGTTTTTCGGCAAAGGAAATGCTTGAAACTGCTTTGTCGGGAGCCAGCATCGCGATTCTTTGTGCCGTGAGTGTCGAGGAAGAAATTAACAGGATAGACAGGATGTGCAGGATAGGTATTAAAAAGTGACATTGTCCTCGGTCTGACATCCTGTTTATCCTGTCCATCCTGTATAAATCTTAACTCTATCGTTGATGATAAAGCTCGGCAATCTGATCTTTTAATTCGGCCGGGAAACAGATGCGGTGGATTCTGTAGCCCTCCTGCAGCCCGCGAACGGCCGAGCTCACCGACGATATTTCCCTTATCGACGGCCTCGAAAATCCGTCTTCGACAAAGATCAGATTTTTCGGGTCGGACGTGTCCTTTGAGTAAAACGAATACGGCACATTGCCCGCCGCGTCCTCAACAAAATAATAATCCGGGTCGAAGCCCGCACCTTCCACAATTTTTCGGGACTCCTCGACGAATTGCGGACGCTCGGTTTCCGGCATATCGAGATCAAATGC
>JAYVER010000052.1:0-6286 GCA_043748725.1 Chloracidobacterium sp.
CAATATCTTGAAGAGGGACCTTGATTCCTGTGATGTTGGGGTCCAGCAGGAATGTTTTCGCTATCGTAAACACTCCAAAGAATACTAGCGTGATCCAAATGGCCCATGATCTTTCGCTTTGCCAAAAAAGAACATTTCCGAGCAGCAAAAGGACGATCGAGAAGATCCACACCGATGTCCAGGCGATATCTGCGTTGTACTGAAATCCCGCGAGTGCGTCAGACGGCGAACCAATGCTCTGTAGCCAACTCCACGCATAGTAAGTGAAAAAGGCCATGACGCCGACGCCGACGGCCAAAACTGCGAGATAGATTTTGCTCAACATATCGGACGTTTTAACATATAAATCCCTAAAAACCAAAAGGCCGCCGGAACCTAAGCCCCGACAGCCGAAGGGCTTAAATGCGGCGAAAATTAACCCGGCTTTACGGTCAGGTATATTGTCTGGCCGCGTCGTGAGATCAGCAGAAGAACAGGTTTCTCACCCGACGCATTGAGGGCCGACTGCACATCCGATATTGACTTGACCGCCTTTTTATTGATCTCGATTATGACATCGCCGCGGGCGACGCCTTCCTCAGCCGCCGGGCCGCTCTGATCTACGTCGGTTACGACCATGCCTTCGTTAGCGTCCAAACTAAGCTGCTTGGCGATCTGCGGCGTGACCGGTTGCAGGCTCAGGCCGAGCTTGCCGCTTTGATTTTGCGGTATCGTGCCGTTTTCATCATCGCTCTGATCCAGTCCTGGTTTTTTTGCGTCACCCACGCTGAACTCATCCAACTTCGCAGTTAATTCAAGATCTTTCCCGTCGCGGACAACCGAGAGTTTGATAGCAGTACCCGGTGCAGTTCCGGCGACCTTGTTGCGGAGCACGTTACTGTCCTCGATCTTTTCTCCGTTGATCGCCGTGACGATGTCGCCTCGTTTGACACCGGCTTTATCCGCCGCGCTGCCTGTTTTTACGTTGCTGACGAGCACGCCATTCTTTTCTTTTAGCTCCAGGGCTTTCGCCGTATCGTCAGTGATGTTCTGAATGTTGATACCGAGCTGGCCGCGATGCACTTTGCCGTCTTTCAGCAATTGTTCCATTACAGATTTTGCCATATTCGACGGTATCGAAAATGCAATGCCAATATTGCCGCCGCTCGCACCGCCGGGCGAAAGTATCTGCGAATTTATACCGATCAACTCACCGTTTAGGTTTACAAGAGCGCCACCCGAATTGCCGCGATTTATCGGAGCGTCTGTCTGTAAGAAATCCTCAAAACTATCCTTACTGCCGTCGCTCAAGCCCGTGCGGCGTCCTTTTGCCGAGATAATACCGGCGGTAACCGTTTGCCCGATTCCCAGCGGATTGCCTATCGCGAGAACTATATCGCCGACGCGAACGCTGTCCGAATTACCCAGGTTAAGAAACGGTAAATTTGAGGCTTCGATCTTCAAAACGGCGAGATCGCTTGGCTGATCCGTACCGACTACCTTGGCTTCATATGTTTTGTTGTCGCTCATTGAGACAGTTATCTTGTCGGCTCCCTCGACGACGTGATAATTGGTTAAGATCGTTCCGCCGGCTTCGACGACCACACCTGAACCGAGCCCGCGCTCGATCTGCGGACGCTGATTTTGTTTGGGCGCAGGCATTCCGAAGTGCTTAAAAAAATCGTCACCATCCGGAAATTGTATCTGCGGAGCGGCCTTTTCTTTATGGTCGGCTTCGATACGTACAACTGCAGGCGACGTTTTCTCAACAACGTCAGCATACGACGTCCGCATGCCGTCAACTACGATAGGTGCGGGCGGAGCCTGAGGCTGCGGGGCAGGAGCTTCTACGCCACCCAAAAAACCAGTTCGGCATCCCGTACCAAATGAGGCGACAACAATTAATGCTGCCAGAAAATAATGCTTAATTAACATCGAATGATACTCCTAAAAAAAATAATACATCTCAATTCTACTCTATCTGTTACGAGGTTCAAGAATAACAATATATTTACGACGAGAAAGAAGGGGTTGTTCTGTAAAATTATTAGGTGATGAATGAACGGTTGATGATCAGATTGAGACTTTCGGCGTTTCGTCGTTGAAGATATAAGCGAGCGATTTATAGACAAGTTTTGAGCACAGGAACGCGGGCGAATCGTAATTCTCAAAGTAAGAATACTCTACCAGGTCCATGCCGACAACTCGTTTACTTTCAGCTAGTTTACGTATAAAAGTTAAAGTTTCATACCAACCTAAGCCGCCGGGTTCGGGCGTGCCGGTCGTCGGTACGATGCTCGGGTCGAGACCGTCTATATCTATTGTCAGATAGACGTTTTCTGTGAGACCGTCAATCGCTTCGTCGATCCAATCGGTCTTGCCGACAATATCGCGTGCCCAGAATATTTTTGTCGGCAGACCGATCTTCAGCCATCTTGCTTCGTCACCGGAGATCGACCGAATGCCGACCTGAACCGAAGGAATATGCATATCTTTGACAACGCGTGCCATTATCGACGCATGAGAGTGCGGCGTTCCGTCATAGGTATCGCGAAGATCGGCGTGAGCGTCAATCTGCAGGACGCTCAAATTTTTATATTTTTCGTTATGAGCACGAATGATAGGAGCTGAAACGGAATGTTCGCCGCCCAACATACAAAGGAATTTATTCGTTTCAAGTAGTTTCTTTGAATAATCGTAAAGGTCGGCCATCATAGCTTCCGGTGTTTCGCGGGGTGTGAATTCGGGAAGTGTGTGGATGCCGATCTTATAGACTTCAGCGTCCGTTTCCTCTTCGTACAACTCCATGTTGCGAGACGCGTTGACGATTGCCATCGCGCCCGCACCGGTGCCGGTTCCATAGGAAACGGTGCCTTCGTATGAGACTGGCAGTACCAAAACACGAGCGTCATCGAAATTCGAATAACGCTCGTCATCGATGCCGCCGAAATTCATCGGCAGTTCTTCGGATTCACTCATAAGAAATGCGGAGTGCGGAGTGTGGAATGCGGAGTGGAGAATTTAGATCACGTTTGATCGAAATTTTGCACTCCGCACTTCGCATTCCACACTTAATTACGGTACGTCGATGTTCATTTCACGCCCGGAGAAGCTGAATGTCGGTCGCTTGCGGCCTTTCATAAACTTCGCCGCTGTCTGCGACAAGGCGGTGATTATCATCGGCAATGCGATCGACGGATCGCACGGGACGTATGCAGTTACGGCGTTACGGAGGAGTTTTCCAAAAACAGATGTGTGATTACCTCCGTAAGACGGAGTGCGAATGTCCAGCGGCGCGGTGTCGGTTGCTATGGAGATCGCGTATTTATGGCCGCGCGGAGTTGTGCGCGTTATGTAGGACGCGACTTCCGCGATATTGATCATATTGTGGCTGCACATGCTGCCGAGCGTGATAATGCCGGAATTTCGCGTTCGCTGAGCAATTTGCATCATCTCCATCGCATCCTGCGAAGTATCGAACGATATCTGAATTTTCTTTTCAAATTTTGCCCGTGCAATGCCGATGGATATTTCTGAACCGAGCAGATCGGGGCAGAAAACAGGAATTCGAGCCTTAAAAGCTGACGTCAGAATGCCGTCCTCATGCGCAATTTCCGAAAGTTCGCGTCCCATCAGGTGCAGAAATTCACGGATCGAATATGAACGGCTCAATTCGAGCTGATTTATCACGCTGCCGATCCATTCGTCGGCTTCCTGATATTCTTCACGGTTTGCCATTACGTCGCCGAGCCGCATAACGTCGGAAGTTTCGAGATCTTCGTCGCTCATGCTCGGGTGCGCCTGATAATGATTGCGTCCGAGTATCTCGTGAATGTCGTTGTAGAGCACTGTTCCGCTCATTACGATAACGTCGACAAATCGATTTTTTATCACGTAAGCCAACAAACGCCGCATTCCCGATGTGATCAGATTGCCTGATCCGCAGAGATAGATCGTCGAGTTATCGTCGAGCATATCGAGCCAGATGCGGTGTGCCTCGGCCAATTGTTTTGCGCCGAAACCGGCACCTTCCATTTTTTCCAAAAGTCCCGCAACCGAACGATCTCTGTCGATCGGGACCGGCCGCGTCGGGACGGTCAAAAATTTTGAGGACTTTGTTTTCTTTTGAGCTACCATAATTGTGTTTCTCTACTAATTTTTTAATTCTGTTGGCAGTAGGCAGCGGCAGTCGGCAGTTCAAGAACTCATACTGCCAACTGCCATCTGCTACTGCCTACTGTTTCCCGTTCGGGGTCAAATACGTATAACTTTCCACCTGATCTTCGTAAAATTCGATCGCGCTGCTTCCTTCCGCATTGGAAAGCCGGCCTTCTTTTATCCGCTGCAGCACCGCCCGTCGAAATGTGTCATGCAGTTGCCCCGGATCAAAACGCACAGACGAAACCGCGTCTCCGAGCGTCGCGCCGTAGATCACTTTCTTGATAATGTACCCATCTTCGCCAATAAAAACGTGAGCCTCGTGCGGAACGCCGAACAGGTTATGGTTGTTTCCCATCACCTCCTGGTACGCACCGACCAGCATCACAGCCAGATAATATGGTTCACCTTTCACGAGCTTATGCAATTCCAGCACGGGTTTAACATCGTGCAGATCGACGAATTTATCCACAATACCGTCGGAATCACAGGTTATATCGCATAGCGTAGCATATTCTGCGGGCTTTTTGTTGAGTTTATGTACGGGCAAGATCGGAAATAGCTGTTCGAGTGCCCAATTGTCAGGCATCGAGCGAAAAACAGAGAAGTTTGCGAGGTATTTGGCGCACATCAGCCGCCGCAACTCGTCGAACTCCTCGGCAACATATTTTTTCATCTGGGCGAATTGATCGGCTTTTTCGCAAATGTCCCAAAATAACACTTCACCTTTGCCTTTGGCTTCGAGCGAGATCAGACCGAGGTTGAACATTGTGAAAAGCTCGTCCCGATTCTCCTGAGCGTCGTGATAATACTCACGATAGTTTTTTGCGTTGATCGTCTCCCGGAGGTCATGGAGCTCACGGATTATCTGAGGATCGTCCGTCTCCAATGTCATCGGGACAAGGCTTTCGACGACCGTTTCGATCTCGTCCTGAATATTTGTCACCAAAATCGCATGGTAAGCCGAGAGATAGCGTCCCGATTCCTGAATGATCGTGGGGTGTGGCACATTTTCGTCGTCGCAGACGGTTTTGATGACGTAGATCACATCATTTGCGAATTCACGGGCGTTGTAATTTGCCGAGGATTCAAAGGATGTTCGAGAACCGTCGTAATCCACCGCCATACCACCGCCGACATCGAGATATTTGATCGGGATCTTCATTTTTTGGATCTTGGCGTATGTGCGGGCCGCCTCTTTCATAGCATTTTTGATCCGTTTTATGTCGGTTAGCTGAGAGCCGATATGGAAATGAAGCAATTGGAGCATGTCGATTCGACCCGCTTCCTGCAGGCGGCGAATAACCTCGAGAATCTCGGTGGTGGTTAATCCGAACTTCGCCGCCTCGCCGCCCGATTTTTCCCATTTGCCGGAGCCTTTGGAATAGAGTTTTACGCGGACGCCTATCATCGGCAGCTCGGCTTCCGAATTCTCCGACAAAGTTTTTTCGGCAATGGCGAGCGTATGATCGAGCTCGCTCAACTTTTCAATGACGATCACGACATTTTTCCCGGCCGTTGCACCGGCGAATGCAAGCTGAATAAAATCTCTGTCCTTAAAACCGTTTAGAACGAGCAAACTGTCCTTTGCCTGTTCGAGACCGAGGGCGGCATACAACTCGGCCTTTGAACCGGCTTCGAGGCCAAAATTGTACCGCGTGCCTTCGCGAAGATATTCTTCGATGACGGCGCGGTTCGAATTGACTTTCATAGGGAAAACGCAGAGGTGGCCGCCCTCGTATTCAAATTCTTTGATCGATTTTCGAAACGCACTTTGCAGTTTTCGTATCTGGCCGAAGATAAGCTGCGGGAAACGAAGCAGTATCGGCGTATTGACTCCGCGTTTGCGGAGGTCGTCAATGATCTCTTTTACATCGGCGGTGAGATTTTCATTTTCCGGTGCGTGAACGACGAGATTTCCTTTGCGGTTGACGCCAAAATAATCGGCTCCCCAATTATCAATCCCGTAAGTTTCGATGCTCTGCTCAATTACTGCGCTCAATTGTTGGCCCCTCTATACGTACTATCACAAATGTCGATATTAACGATAAAACTTAGATTCAAGTAGTAAGTGCAACTTTTGATTGCTCGTGATCTTTGAAATAGACTTCGTTGGGCGTTTGAAAGCCTAACGTCTTGCGAGGGCGAT
>JAYVER010000053.1:0-16253 GCA_043748725.1 Chloracidobacterium sp.
CCGCCAGTAGCATTAGTATTGTAATTAGGTATCGCATTATTCCACTCCGGCAGTCTCTGATAGTTCGGGGATCTCGATCTGTTTATCGCTGGTTACGTCATGCTCCAGATTTTCGCTGTGAATTCGATTTTGCCATGCTGCCTTAACAAACGAATCGAACAGCGGATGAACCTCGAGCGGTTTTGATTTATATTCCGGATGGAACTGGCACGCGACGAAAAATGGATGCGTTTCGCGGGGCAATTCGATCATTTCGACAAATTTGCCGTCGGGCGAAATGCCGCTGAAAACCATGCCTTCTTTCTCAAGCACATTGCGGTATTCGGGATTGAATTCATATCGGTGTCGATGGCGTTCGCCGATCTCGGCGGCACCGTGATAGATATCGCGGACGAGCGAATCTTCTTTCAGCGAACACGCCCATTCGCCCTTTCGCATCGTGCCGCCGTATTCCTCAACATCCACCAAGTCGCGTAATTTAAAAATGATCGGAAAAGGGGTTTGTTCATTAAACTCCGTCGAATCGGCGTCGCGAAGACCGCAAACATTTCGTGCAAACTCAATACACGCCGTCTGCATACCGAGACAGATGCCAAAATACGGCGTGCCGGACTTGCGTGCATACTTGATCGCCCGCAACATTCCGCCAATACCGCGTTTGCCAAACCCGCCGGGGATTAGGACAGCGTCAAAATCCTGAAGATCATTCTCATAATCGTCCTTCATCAGATTTTCCGATTCGATCCAGGTCACGTTGACTCGAAGATTATTAGCGACACCCGCGTGCGTCAGTGCCTCGCGCAAAGACTTATATGAATCTTCAAGCTCGACATATTTGCCAACGATGGCGATCTTGACAACACCGCCGGTCGGGTCTTTGATCGTTGAAACCAGCTCACGCCAACGCTTGAGGTCGGCTGTCGGAAACTGTTCTTTGAGGTGAAGATTGCTGACGATCAGTTCGTCGAGGAGTTGCTCATGAAATGCGAGCGGCACTTCGTAGATAGTGCCGACATCGAGCGCCGAGATGACAGCGTTTTCCTGTACGTTGCAAAACAAAGCGATCTTTCGCCGCAGATCGATAGGCAGCGGCCTGTCCGAACGGCATAGCAAAATATCCGGTGAAATACCGATCTCACGCAGCTCACGAACGCTGTGCTGCGTCGGCTTGGTCTTTAATTCTCCGGCGGCGGCTATAAACGGCACGAGCGTCACATGTATAAAGATAGCGTTATTGCGTCCCTCTTCGTTGCCCATTTGGCGGATCGCCTCCATAAAAGGCAGCGATTCGATATCGCCGACCGTACCGCCGATCTCGACGAGCAAAACATCCGGCTCGTGCATTTCGGCGACCGTTCGTACAGCGGCCTTGATCTCGTCCGTGATATGCGGAATGACCTGGATCGTCTTGCCGAGATAATCGCCGCGGCGTTCTTTTTCGATGACCGAAAGATAAATGCGGCCGCTCGTCCAATTATTAGCCTGAGACAGCTTGGCGTGTGTAAAGCGTTCGTAATGGCCAAGATCGAGATCAGTCTCGGCTCCGTCGTCCGTAACGAAAACCTCGCCATGCTGGAACGGCGACATTGTCCCCGGATCAACATTGATGTAAGGATCGAGCTTCATCATCTGAACGCTAAGCCCCCGGGCTTCGAGCAAACATCCGACAGAGCTCGCCGCCAGCCCTTTACCCAAACTCGAAACCACGCCGCCCGTTACGAATATGTATTTAGTCATTTATCGTTCTCCTGTATTATGTCATCATCGCCCTCGTGTTCGTTATCATTCGCCTTACCTTCACGTTTCTTTTTCAGATAACGTCCGTCTTTCATCTGTTCCCGCACTTCCCTGGCCTTGACGGCAGCCGGATCGGTCATATCATGCAGGGCATTCATCATTGACCCTAACATCGTCTTATTCTCGGCGGCATTTCGTTCGAATTCATCCGATGTACGTGTCCTGGGTTTGCTCAATACTTTTAGCCCGATCAAAACACCGGCGATCAGCAAGACAAAAAAAACCAGTCCTATCCAATCACCCATTTGCCTCCAAAATACTTCTGACACGCTCAAGATCTTCGGCCGTATCGACGCCGATCGACGTCTCGTTAACCTCAACAACTCTTATCTTCGCACCATTTTCCAATGCACGAAGCTGTTCGAGCATTTCGATCTTTTCGAGATTCGACTGCGGCATTTTCGTGAACTCCAGCAAATATTCGCGGCGGTAAATATAGAGGCCGGTATGCTTGCGAAATATCGACATCATTTCCGGTTCCGCTCCAAGCGTCTCTTTCGTGTCGCCGCCGTGCTTTAACGCCGCCTCGCGGGGAAACGGCATTGGCGCACGCGAAAAGTATAAAGCGTAGCCACATTCACTCGTAACAACTTTCACGACATTGCTATTCAGCAGATCGGAAATACTATCTATGGCCTCGGATGTTGTGGCAATAACGGCGTGCTCGTCATTTATCAACGCCTCCACGGCTTTGTCGATAGTATTCGGAGAGATCACCGGCTCGTCGCCCTGCACATTTACAAGGATCGAGCCTTCGGGCAAGTTTTCAGCGACCTCCGCAATTCGATCGCTGCCAGAATGATGATCGGCTAAGGTCATCACGGCTTCGCCTCCGCTCGCATTCACAACATCAAAAATCCGCTTATCATCGGTTGCGACGATCACGCGGGAAACAGTCCGAGCCTTTGCTGCCTGCCCTAAAGTATGCAGGATCAATGGCTTACCGGCGACATCGAGCAATAATTTCCCAGGCAAACGCGTAGACGCGTAGCGTGCGGGGATGATTGCGATCACATTTTGTTGGGGATTAGTCCCGTGTAGCTCCACGGGATTCTAGGTTATCGCGTATTGCCGGTAATCGCAAGATACGAAAAGCGGAACTTGGAACTCGGCGCCGATTTAGCTAGACTATGGTGACGTGGAAATAGAAGATAACCTGCTTTCCCAAACCCCAGCCCCAAGTCCCCAAGTCCCGATATCGTTGGCCGTAACACCCAATAATCCGCCGTGGGGAGTTTTAGAAGCCGTCGGCGTCTGGATAGCTAGTATTTTATTTATTCTCGTGATCCCGACTCTTTTCCTCTTGCCGTATTTGGCCACTCTCAAGCTGCCGATAACTGACAATGAGCAATTAATCGAATTTGCAAAAACCGACCCGACCTCGGTTTTTCTACAGATATTTGCGATTATCCCGGCTCACATTCTTACGATTTTGATAGCGTGGCTGGTCGTAACGCGGATCCGTAAATTTTCTTTTCGAAAAACGCTTGGGTGGGAAAGCGGCGGTTACAGGTGGTGGCATTACTGTATTATTTTGGGCGGTTTTTTTGTCATTGCCGCAGTTGTGGGAAATTATTTTCCCGAACAGGAAAATGACCTCGTTCGAATATTAAAAAGCTCAAGGTCAGCGGTATATATCGTCGCGTTTGTGGCAACATTTACGGCTCCATTTGTTGAGGAGGTAGTTTATCGCGGCGTTCTCTATTCGGCGTTTCAACGCACGCTGGGCGTACCGGCAGCGTTCCTGATGGTGACGTTTCTCTTTGCCATCGTCCACGTGCCGCAATATTATCCGAGCTATTCGACGATCTTTTTATTAGTGATCCTGAGCCTGACACTCACATCCATCCGCGTCAAAACAAATAATTTACTTCCCTGCATAATTCTGCACACACTATTTAACGGTGTGCAGTCAACCTTTCTGATCCTGGAACCATTTATGGCAAAGCCGGATGTGCCGCAACAGGCCTCATTTGTTTTTCATCTCTTCAAATAAAAATGCGGGAGAACTCGCGTTCTCCCGCATTCTAGTTGTTGCTAAAATACACATCAATAATCTATGACTTTCCCTTTTGGGTTAGAAACAGGGCGTGGCACATCGCCCGGTGAACGGGTCGGCGGTGAGATCATAGGAACACGGCCTGGCCGCGGCGAGTCGCCGCGCCCGCTCGAATCAAAGATCGGAGGCCCCGGCTCACGATCGCGTCCCATTGTCTTGAACGGCGGAGTTGGATCAGCTGTGCCTCGGTCTCGATTTGACCTGACAGTCGATGCCGGATTGATTGATCCGGAAGTACCCACCGGGGTCCTTCGATAGATCTCTCGCGGCAGACGATACCAAAAAACGTCGTTCCCGTACCCGTATCCATAAGGCGAATACCAATCCTGTCCAAACGGCAGAAAACAAAATGACCTTGCAAAAGGGTTAAAGACCCACAAGCCGAAAGAGTCGAACAGCCCCCAATGACCGCCATTGAAAGAGCTCATCAACGAATTACGCACATCCGGATTCTTTAGCGATGAAGTCATTTTTGCGAGTTCTTTAGCTCGCGATTTACTCCAGTCATCGAGAGTGCCTCGAGCATTCCGGTCAAATTTGCTGACGGCAACATTTGCCGGATCGATCGTGCCGGTGCGGCCCTTCTTGATCACACCTGATTTTTCGTCACCGATCAAGGCTTTACCGTTAAATACGGCAATTGCGGCACGGCCGTCGTTTTGAACCTCGACCCGATAGACACCCGAATCGACAAGTGCCACGGAGCCATTCGGAGCGTCGATAGTTACTCTGAACTCGTCGGCGGCAAACACTTCGAATATCGCGCTGCCGCGCTCGATATTTATATGGAGATCGTCGAGCGATGTCGTCTTAAATTCAAACTCCGAATTTGGCCCGAGCCGCAGATATGACCCCGGATTAAGTAATATCTCGACACGTCCGTCACCGCCGGTCGAAACCCTGTCGCCGATCTCAAGCTGGTCCCGTGTTAGCAGTAAGCCGCTACGCCCCTGTTTTCGGGCGACTAAGACTTCGCCCTCGAGATAATTCACACCGCCCGCCTTCGCTGAAATTACATATTTGTCTGCGGTTGCCGACAATTTTGCTCGTTCCTGAGCAAAGCCGATAGAACCAAGAGCCGCAGCAACAACAATAAGCGAAACCAGTCGAAATATATTACCGTTCATAATTTTCTCCTTGGGAAGAGGTTATACCTTTGAAGTATATTCTCCTTTTGTATAAAACTCAATCGTTTTTGATCCGCGAAGCCGGAAAAGATGATACCGCAGAAACTTTCTGAATTATTTGAACAACCTTTATTCCGCTTTCGTTATCTAAGTTGATGCCGGAATGATTCGGTAAGGTGCCTGAGAAGGCAAAACCTTATGGCAACGTATAAAGATCCTAATCACTGTTTCGCACCGCTCGAGGTAATTGAGCGCCTGCTGCAGATTCGGGGTGAGCTCGGGTTCAGCGAAACGATCTATATCGACAGATCGCAGGAGTTGACGGATTTTCTCGATGCTTATGGATTTGATATATATGCGTTTTCAACTGAAAACGACAAGATAAACTACGACGATTTTTCGACGCCGGTTGTGCCGGGCGGCGATAATCTGCACTGCTCGTTTACCGCACACTAACTAATTCACAATTTCCAACAACTGAACGCTCGGAAGGTCAAAAGTAAAAGGTCAAAAGGCAAAAATCTTGCTCTTAAAACTTTTTACTTTTGACTTTTTACTTTAGACTTCCTAATTTATCGGGCTTTGACGATGAATAAGGTGCCGTCATCATCCAGAAATTTTCTCTCGGTAAAATCTGCGACGCCTTTTCGAATGTGGTCGATCAACTGATTTGCCGGCAGATGAATGCCGTCCAAAACACGTTTTGCAAATCTGTCATTGCCGTATTCTTCGTCATTCGGATTGGCGGCCTCGGTAATGCCGTCGGTGTAGATGACCATCACCTGTCCCTCTTCAAACCTAATGAAATGCTGGTGATAGTGAATATCGTTGAACATACCCAGCGGCATATCGCCATATTCGACAAACCGATATTCGCCGTCGTGCTTGATCAGCAAAGGCGGGTTGTGTCCGGCGTTTGAGAAGACAAACGTCTTATTTGTCGAATCGAGTATGCCGTAGATCGCGGTGATAAACTGATTATCGTCGATCGAATCGCGGAGTAGATTGCTTACCTTCGAAAACGCAATATGCGGCGCATAGCCGATCTGGATACCCGAACGAAGGGAAGCTCGCAAAAAAGCCATCAGAAGCGCCGCCGGAATGCCCTTGCCCACGGCGTCGGCCACGACGATGCCGATCTGATCGTCAAAAATCCGCACCCAATCGTAATAGTCGCCCGAAACTTCCTCCGCCGGAAAAATATAAGCGCTGACGTCAAAATTTTCGACCACCGGATCGTCCGACGGCAGAAGTTCGAGCTGCACTTTTCGTGCTATCTCAAGCTGTGCCTGAATCCGTTTTTTCTCAACGACCTGCTCGTGGAGACGTACCTTTTCAATGATTATCGCGACCTGCGAAGTAAGAAGCTGCAAGATCGTCAGATCGTCTTCAGAATAAGCATCGAGAACGTCGCTTTCGAGATCGAAAACGCCGATAACGCGGTCATTCGATATGATCGGCGCTATCATTTCCGATCGAGTGAGATCGCGGGCGGCAAAGTATCGCGGATCCTTGCTTACGTCGGGCGAAATGATGGCTTTTCCGGACTGTGCGACGGTTCCGAGAAACCCTTCACCCATTTTCAGACGCGGCTCGATCAGATCAAAACTGATCTGATAGCCGCGAATTGTTCGAGATTTGAAAATGTAAGGACTTTTATCTTCGGGGCTAAATTCGATCAGATAGATGCCGGCGGCATCGTAAGGTATGAGCGAACCGAGCGTGTCCATGACAAGGTTGAGAACTTCCTCGAGATCGAGCGAGCGGCTGATCGTTTTCGTAATGTCGAGCAGCATTCGAAGCTTATCGACGGTCGAAAGCCTGGTCATTGCGGGTGTGGTTTTAGAATCGGAGTGCGGCATTTATGAAGAATCACCAATTTCCAATTATACATCATCAATTGTTCTATCGTGGAAATTGGGAGGAATCATCCGCTTAAGACCTTAGTTTTATAAACGTCCCACAACCTTGAAACCTTTATCCGAAATTCTACCAGGGCACGGCTTACATAAAAATGCCGCCCGATCTCTTGCGAGGTCCTGCCCTCGTTCACCATCCGCTTTAAAGACGTGTATGGCACAAGTGCGGCGGCTCCCGTTGAATATGCTTCTTCTTCGATCGAGTGATTGTAATCGCGGGCGATGACCTGCCCGTCTTTGTTGCGATTTTCGATGGCGAGACGGCTCGGTTTGTGGCCCAGGAAAACGTGGCAGACCTCTTCCATCAGGGTTGCGTTGTGTCTGTTTTTTGCCTGTGTCGGATTAAGAATTATTAGCTTTCTGCCATCCGGCAAGGTGTGGGAAGCGGCTCCGCCCGACCAGGCATCTTTACCTTGGCCGATCAGATGCTCCCGCGTTTCTTCCGATAAAAACGGCTCGATCTGGTCAAATGTGGCGACAAAAAGTTTTGCAAAACGAGCGAGTTCAAACGGATCAAGCCGCTGATTGTCGCGCCGAAGCCCGGCGAAATCTCGCAATCCTAACGCACGGAGTTCGTGATGTCGTCCTTTTTGTGTCGGGGGTAGTTCGTCAAAGTTCACGAAATATTTATACAATCCGGGCGGGATCGGATCATTTTCTTTCCTTCCATAGCATCACCGCCATTAAGCCGGCAAACAATGCTCCGACGATGCTGACCCATTGCGGAATATCGTGGCTGCCTATCCGCACCGCAACGTCCAAAAATAGCCGGATAATGTGGCCCAAACAAATCACGGTGGATAAGATCATGGCGATTGTGGTAAATGGCTTCATATTTGTTCCTTAGTAATCAAACTTCCTTGTATTCGGAATCAACATCCTCGCTCGAAAGCGCGACGCGGTAATTCTTGGATTGCACTTGCTTAGTGATCAGCAGGTCGTCTTTGGTCTTTAGGAGATCGGCGCGGTTGTAAACCGAAAGCTCAAAATTATAACCGTGCGTGATCGCGTCCGTAGGACAGGCCTCGACGCAGAAGCCGCAAAAAATGCAGCGGCCGTAATCGATGTTATATACCTTGGCGTATCTCTCATCGCGTCCGATACGTTCGGCGTAAGGTCGCGGATCGTCCTCGGCCACTATATAAATACAATCCGATGGGCAAGCCGCCGCGCATAGATAACATGCAACGCATTTTTCCTTGCCCATTTCGTCAACGTGCAGCAAATGCTGTCCGCGATACCGCGGCTGGACCGTGATGGGCACGTCAGGATATTGCACGGTCCATTTTGCACGTGGAATCTCGGAGAGTGTCCGCTTCATTCCCTTAAGGACAGCGACGGTGGATTGAATTACGTCTGCAAAAACTGACATAAAATGAATCAGTACAAATCTAATTGTACCTTAAAAGAAAGCCGCCTCTACCACGGAAAGGACGGAACCGATACTCACCGGTCATGAACTTTTAGCGCCCCATCAATAAGCTCAGACCGCCGAAGAAAAGGATGAAAATCCAATAAACAATACCTATGAGGAAGAAAACTCCGCCGGTTACCATGCCTGCAATGGCCAATCCTTTGCCGCCATATTGTGACGGATCACTGTTGACATTTTTCATACCTAGAAATCCGGTAATCAAGGCGGCAATTCCGGTTAACGGAGAAACATAGCAACAGAGGGATAGAATTCCCAAAACCAGCGAGATTATTGGCAACGTCTGATTCTTGCTGCCGGTTTCCATTGAAGGCGGCTGAAACGGCGTGTTCGAGCCGATCTCCTGATTTTGCCAACTCGCATCCGGTGCGGGCGGCGGCGTCCATTCGGCAACCGGCGCCGGCGGAGGCGTATCAAACGGAGAACTCACGTTAGACTGTATAAGGGTCGCCGGTTCGTCGAACATCGGAGCGGCCGGTGCCGGTTCGTCAAATACCGGCGCAGAATTGTGAGCCGGTTCTTCCGATACGTTTTCCGACATTGAAAACGGCGACGGCGGCGGTGCCATGTCGCTAAAACTCTGTGCCGGCATTTCCGGCACAATGAAACTCGGCGGTTCGGGTGCCGGGGTTTCTGGAATCGGAGGCATTTCGATAACCGGTTCTTCGACGGCTGACGAGTCACCTACCACTGCGTCGCGCATTTCCGAATCCGAAACGTACATCGTCTTGAGCGGGTCGGACTGGGCCGGCAGATCCAGAAGGTCGTCCGGTTCGGCGATCGGAGCCTCGGCGGGTTCCGGCTTCGAGGCCTCGGCAACAGGCTCAATGGTCTCGACATTCTCGGATGAGGCCGCCGAAATTGGATTTGCAGGGCTTGAAACTATGGTCGCATACGGATCGAAAGCCGGAGCATCATCCACAAGCGGAGTTCCGTCAACCTGGCAAAATCGCATCGAATCTTCAAATGTCTTATCGCAAGTCGGGCATTTTTTCATAGTTTTTCATCCTTTAAAATATGTTCAGAGTGCAAGCTTTAGCTTGTATCTTGAAATGATAGCGGGAATACAAGCTGAAGCTTGCCCCTAAATGGTTAAACTCTCAACTCTTATACCCTTAACCCTAAACTAATTCAAGTTTGCTAAAGAAATACGCGATCTCGATAGCCGCATTTTCGTCGGAATCCGACCCGTGAACCGCATTTTCCCCAATTGAAGTCGCAAACTCTTTACGGATCGTACCGTCCGCCGCATCAGCCGGATTAGTCTCACCCATCAGTTCTCGCCACGCCGGAACGGCATTTTCCTTTTCCAACGCCAGCACCACACACGGCCCGCTCGACATAAACTCCGTCAGCTCGCCAAAAAACGGTCGCTCAGCGTGAACGGCATAAAACCCCTCAGCCTGTTTCCGTGATTGATGAATCAGCTTCATCCCACGTATCCCAAATCCGTTCGCCAGAATTTTAGCCACGATCTTCCCATAATTCCCCGCCCGAACCGCATCGGGCTTGATGATTCCAAATGTTAAATTGCTCATTATTAAGTAATTAAGTAAAACTCTTTTTCCTTTCGTCTTTGTGATTTTTGCGCCTTTGTGGCAAATCTAACCCAAACTTTCCTGCACCGCCTTACCAATATCCGCCGGTGATTCCACGACTCTTATGCCCGCTTCAGTCAGTGCTTTCATCTTCTCCGCAGCCGTGCCTTTGCCGCCGGAGATGATGGCTCCGGCGTGGCCCATGCGGCGCCCCGGCGGTGCTGTTTGGCCAGCGATGAAGGCGACGATCGGCTTGGTGACGTTGCTACCAGCGTAGGCAGCGGCGTCTTCCTCGGCGGTGCCGCCGATCTCGCCGATCATTACGATGGCGTCGGTTTCGTCGTCGGCCTGGAACAGACGCAGAGCATCGGTGTGGTTTGTCCCGATGATGGGGTCGCCGCCGATGCCGATGGCGGTCGACTGGCCGAGGCCGAGAGCGGTCAATTGGCCCACCGCCTCATATGTCAGCGTTCCTGAACGCGACACAACGCCGATGCGTCCCTCTTTGTGAATATGTCCGGGCATGATGCCGATCTTGCATTGTCCGGGCGAGATGATGCCGGGGCAGTTCGGGCCGATCAAACGTGTGTTGCGGCTGGCCAGATATTCCTTCACCTTGATCATATCGGCAACGGGAATGCCTTCGGTGATGCAAACGACTAGCGGAATTCCGGCGTCGGCGGCTTCCATAATTGCGTCGGCTGCGAACGGCGGCGGCACATATATTACTGAGGCATTCGCACCGGTTTCGCTAACGGCGTCAGCAACGGTGTTGAATACAGCGACGCCTTCGTGCGTCGTGCCGCCCTTGCCGGGCGTGACGCCGCCGACAACCTTAGTGCCGTATTCACGCATCTGCAGCATGTGAAAAGTGCCTTCTTTACCGGTGATGCCCTGCACGATCAGACGTGTATTTTTATCGACTAAAATGCTCAATCCAAATCTCCTGAAGTTACTCAAATAAAGCGAAATCAAAGTATAGCACGATGCCTGTTTTGCTTCGCAATCGGCTGGGATTCAAGTTTTTATTGAACATTTTAACTTCTACCTACGTTTGCACCTTTGTTCACGGTTTGGAGTTCCATGTTCAGAGTTCAAGCTTTAGCTTGTCACAGGCTAAAAACCCCAAACTAAAGTTTGAACTCCAAACGCAAAACCTATGAGGCAGCTTTATTCATTCTACGCAGACGCTTTTTGGATCGCTGTAAAATCGATACTTGAACACAAACTTCGTGCATTTTTGACCTTGATCGGGATCATCATCGGCGTCGCGGCTGTCGTCGTCGTTGGCGCATCAATCAGCGGGCTGAATTCCTACGTCTCAACGCAAATCTCAAAGGTGCTCGGTTCGAACCACTTTATGATCGCTCGAATGGCTTTTTCGGGCAGAATGGCTGACGACGTTTTCGAACGCGCCAACCGCCGAAACAAAAGGCCGACATGGATCGAATACGAATATCTAAAAGAAAACTGCAAAAACTGCGCCGAGGTCGGTGCACAAATGTTTAACAACGCAGATTTCAGCGAGAACGGCGTCGAGATGCCGTCGGTAACCATTAACGGTGTGACGTCCAATTTCGAAGCCATAGAGGACAAAAATATTATCGAGGGCCGTTTCATTTCCGCCGACGATGAATTGCGTGCGGCGCGAGTTTGCGTGATCGCCGACGACGTCCGCGAAAAATATTTCAGCAACGGCTCCGCCATCGGTAAAATGATCAAGCTGCGCGGTCTGCCGCTCACTATTGTCGGCGTCGAAGACAAACGCGGCCAGCTTCCGGGCAGCTCGTTCAATCGAGCAATATACATTCCCGTCACTCTGCATATGCAGGTCTTCGGGAGCGGCGATAACGGTTTACAGATACACGGCAAGGGCAGAAACGCCGAAACATTTGACGCCACAATCGAGGAAGCCCGGACACTTTTACGAAACAAACGTGGGCTTTCCGGCGGCGATGAAGATTCGTTCGGCCTCGTCAACACCAAGGAACTCGGCGGACAAATAGATAAGTTTACGGGAGCAATCGCCGCAGTCGTCGTGCCGATCACAATGATCATCCTCATCGTCGGCGGCATCGTCGTGATGAACATTATGCTCGTATCGGTAACGGAGCGAACCTTCGAGGTCGGTCTGCGAAAGGCGCTTGGGGCAACCCGCAAGCAGATCCTGCTGCAATTTCTGATCGAATCGTCATTGCTGTGCGTGATAGGCGGCTTGATCGGCCTGATATTGGCTCTGGTTGTGACGCAGTTGATAACTGTTCTTGCCGGGATGACCATGACTATCACATTTGCCTACGTAATTTTGTCAGTCACGGTTTCGAGTTCGATCGGCATCCTCGCCGGCCTGTATCCGGCATGGAAAGCTGCCCGCCTCGACCCGATCGTTGCTTTGACACAAAGCTGAGATGTACGGCAGAGGCGCTGAGACGCAGATGAGATTTGGAATAGGAATTTTGAAACATGAATTGCGAATGAAAACACGTTGCCTTTATATTCTCAGCGTCTCCGCGTCTCTGCGGTAAATTTACATATGCGACTTTCAACATCACTACCACGTGAAGTCCTCAAGATGGCGCTAGACTCGATCTATACGCATAAGTTTCGCTCGTTTTTGACGATCCTTGGTATCGTGGTCGGTGTGATAACCGCTATTGTCGTCGCGTCGATCCTGACAGGGATGCGAAATTCGATCGTCTCGATAGTCGAGGAATACGGCACGAACAACATTTACGCCTACCATCTCTCGACCGGCTTTGGCCCACGCAGCCGTGACGAGCGCAACCGCAAGCCGCTCACCGATGACGATATGAACGCGCTCCTCGCCCAATCGACCGCGATAAATGACATTGCGGCCGTCGCTCCGAGTATTGGTTCGTTTAACGGCGGGTTTGACGATAATCTCGTTTACGAGGGCAAAAACTACCGATGGGCGTTGACCGACGGAGTCATGCCGAACCACATGGAGATCACCAATCTGGCGCTGAAATCCGGGCGCTTCATAACCGAGGCCGATAACTATCAACGCCGCAATGTGATCGTCGTGGGCGTGAATTGCGTGGTAGCACTTTTCCCCGGTCACGAAGACGAGGCCGTCGGCAAACTCGTCCGTATGAACGGAGCTACATGGGAAATAATCGGCGTTATCGAAAAGCGGAAAGCCGGTTTTTTCGGCGAAAACGAAGAGGACCGCAAAGTCTTTCTTCCGTATCGCACCGCCCGCAAAGACGCCCCCGACCGCGAGGAAGAACTGCTTATCATCCAGGCAAAAGAGGGCCGGCTTACAGTAGCCGTCGCCGAGGTCGAGGGCATCTTACGTCAGCGGCGTGAGGTCAAATACGGCGAGCCAAACAATTTTGACGTCAAAACGGCTGATAATTTCATCGCCCAATTCGACGGCATCATCGGCGGCGTTGGCATTGCAGCCATCGCTATCTCGTGTTTGGGACTGCTCGTTGGCGGCATTGGCGTGATGAATATCATGCTCGTCTCCGTCACCGAACGCACAAAAGAGATCGGCATCCGCAAAGCCATCGGCGCAACAAAAAACGCCATCGTCCTCCAATTCCTGCTCGAAGCAATGACGCTCACCTTCTTCGGCGGCATCATCGGCGTGGTCGTTGCCATCGGCATCAGCAACCTGATAATGCTGTTGATCCCGAGCATCCCCGCGCAAGTTCCGCCCTGGGCAGTCATTGCGGGACTGACGGTTTCTATTGGTGTAGGTTTGGTTTTTGGCGTCTTACCAGCCAGAAAAGCATCGAAACTCGACCCGATCGAATGCCTGCGTTATGAATAGCAGCGATCATCTGTAATTTCCGTGTTGGCGACGCTAGAATTTAACGATCTCTCCGATTTTGGTATCGCTCGGAAACGATGTTTCTGACGACCCATCTATAATTTGCGGCTCCTCGCCATCAGGTTCAGGCAATGAAGCATGGATCTTTTCCATTGGAAATTCAGTGCCTAAAAACTCGAAATGTACAGACGATTTGTTTTCGTCTGCCTCATTCTCAGTACGATTGCGAACGATCTCAATCGCGTAGAAATCATGCTCTTGGCAAGAGATCTTTACTTTTTCGCCGATATAGGCATCGAGCGGGCCCCATACGGACATGCCGCCTGCACTTATGTCACGTGATACAACATCCACTTTTGTCCGGGTCCGCTTTTCCCAGTCACGGGGTGCCACCGTTACATTAAATCGCCGCCAAAACCGAGATTGTTTTCGTGACTTAAACTGCGTAGTTGATTCAACGGATTTCCATAATCCTTCGGGGGTCATGCCTAATATCCGGTAACATTGACTGGGGTTCTCTTTAAAGCTGTCCGGTATCTCTTTACCGATGAACGCCACGCCGACATGAAAAACACGCCTTTCCTTGAGGGTCGTCTCATAACAATTTTGCACGACCCCGAGCATCAGATAGACATCTTCATCGTGGTCATACAACCTCAATTCACGGGGCATTTGCATCATCAGCGAAACGAGCCGCCCGACCTGGCATTCGCGGGAAACAGTAAACCCCGCTCCGTTTCGTGACGCGGTCGTAATCTCAGAAATTTCTTCCCAGCCTTCGTCCTCGCTTTCTCGGAACAGAATTACGCTTGATATCTTTGTTTGCTGTCGGGAAGCCTTTCTTTTTTCGTTTTGAGAGTTCTGTTTTCTTTTTGCCATTTCGTATTGTGGCCTATTAGGTTACAGCGGTTTGGCGTTGTCGGGGAGATTTTGCCTTTCTCGAATAGCTTTTGACTGCGGAAAAGCTAAATCGCCGTGAAATACGGGAAAAGGCGGTTTAGCATGAATGCTAAAGTCACTGTAACGACGGGAATCATATTACACATAAATTATTGTGTCAAGACATTTTGTTGACGACTATGAACACCCTCGAAAGCTTTAAAACTCGACCCGCCCGTATGTATCAGGCCTTGTCCCTGACTAAAACGTGCGCCAAGATATATCCATGGCAAACGCATATTTAAAAGCGGTCACAATTGGTGTCATCGCCGGAATGCGAAGTTTTTCAGCTCCTGCGTTAGTAAGCGATCATTTTGTTCACGAAAATTTACCGGAGATCGCCAATTCAAATCTGAGTTTTATGGCTCTACCTAAAACGGCCTTTATCCTGAAAATAATGGCCGCAGGAGAATTATTAGCTGACAAATCTACTTTTATCCCAAATCGTACTGATCCGGGTCCGCTTGCTTTTCGCGCGGTTTCCGGTGCTGTCTGTGGGGCTGCGTTCTGCACGGCAGAAAACAAGCGGGCCGATCTAGGGGCAATCGTTGGTGGCCTGGCCGCTGTTCTATCGGCTCACGCCTTTTTTCTTCTTCGTCGCAAATTGACTGAAGAAACGAGTTTACCTGATACAGTAATCGCGTTGGCCGAAGATTCGGTCGCGCTCAGCGTCGGCGCATTCGTTTTACGAGTCTAGCTGGTGATCAATTTACCATTTCTTGTGCGAACCATAGAACTTTACCCGGCTCGGCGGATTTGGACTGATTTTTTCTGAGGCGGGCGACAGCGAGCAGTTGATCGGTCGTTTCGCCATCAACTCCGAAAGCGGCCTTGGTGACTTTTGTTTCCTCCGCGCCTGACAGTTTGGTTGTGAGCTTGGTTGAAACGTCTTTGGCAATTTCGCTTTGTAGAGAAACAAGGTCGGATTGCTTGCGGTTGTATTGCTCAGTCCAGATCACGCGATTCTTTTGAACATCGACTAGTTCCAGGCTCAGTGTCAGTTGATCCCCTCGTTGCACGACCCTGCCGTTGAGGATCGCCTGCACATTCAACTCTTTACCAATGGTTAAGACGTCAGTATCTTTGCCCTTGTAGCGAAAGACCGCCGAGCGGGGCTTTACATCCATACTCGGCAGGTTTGACAAACTCTTAATAAGCGTCTCGGTCATTCCGTCCGATAGGTATTCAACATCGGCATTACCGCTCTCATTCACGAATGGCATCACAGCGATAGACTCGATCTGTTTAGTATTTGGACCGAAATATCGATAGCCGAAAAACCCGCCAAGGGCGATGATCGCCAGAAAAAACGGCACAGCCACCAACCGCTTGTCGAGGCCGCGTTTTGGACCTTTGGCAACACCGGACGGCAAGACCGCAGTTTGCTCGGTCGAATGGATCTGCGCCCGCGTCGGAGCCTCGCCGACCGCATCGGTCGTGTGAAGGATCGCCGTCGCCGGCTCGTCGTTGCCAGCCGTCGCCGGGCCTTCCAGCAGCGCATTTCCATCGTCGAGACAATACAACAGCTTATCGTCGTAATAATCCCGTCTGCATTCAGGGCATCGTTTCATAAAATTCTATTCGGGAAAGCCGACGCGACGAATTAGATCGGCAAAGCGCTGATCGGAGCGCAGACTGTCCAG
>JAYVER010000054.1:0-2341 GCA_043748725.1 Chloracidobacterium sp.
AGCCAAACGCCGTTTGCCTATCGGGACCCGGCGAGGCTGCTCCATCAGATCCGAGACGCGTAAAAAACACAGCTTGGCCGCTGACCCCCCGTTCAACGGTAAAATCAGCCTTTCCATCCCCGTTGTAGTCTCCCGAAACCGGCGTGTCGCCTGTGATCCCCCAATCCACTTCGACTTGACGTCCGGCAAACGGTCCGCTGCTTGCAAAATACCAAAACTGAATGGGGGTGCCGGAATTTAGGCTGGTACGGGTTATTGCGACGTCGTCCTTGCCGTCGGCGGTATAATCAGCTATCAGAATCTTGTCTCCACTCTGGCCAAATCGAATGGTCTGGACAGTGTTATCACTGCTTTTGATGATGTAAAAAATTCCATTTGATTGTCGGAACACAGCATAGTCCGCCTTGCCGTCGCCGTCATAATCGCCGATCGCGCTTACGTCCCCATTCAGCCCCCATGATCTTTCCGTATTTGTGCCATCGTTAAATCGGATCGAAAATACTTTTTGTCCGTTGCTTCCGCCAACGTTCCTCTCAATTCCATAATCCGATCTCGCATCTACGTCAAAGTCGTCATGAGGTCTGTTCGCCAATATCTGTCCGCGTATTTCTCCGCCTCCAAAATTCGTCGTGTGAATATTGAAATAAAACAGCCCTGCCCTCAAATTAGCTACGTCGGTTGGTGTTACGGGAAAAGTTTGATCTTCGCGCGAACCGTTCGTAAGCCCGGTCGTTAGAGTCATGTTAAAAAGTATGGGTGCATTAACACCCGGTGCCGCCGGCCCGTGAATATGCCCGGCAACCGTGCCGCTGCCCAAATTATTCCAATAGAAAGATGCGGTGATCGAGTTTTCAGCCGCATTTAAGACCACGCGGCCATAGCCGGTTCCCGCCGAAGCATTCACCGGGACTTCACTCGCTCCGTTTAGCCGAGCCGTGAATAATCTTTCAATCGGCGAAGGCACAGCCGGAGCCGCAACGACCGTACCTGTATCTGTCGTTGACTCCTGGCCCAAAACGGGAGCGAAAAACGCCGAACTTAACGAAAGCGTTAAGATCAAAAAAATACCAAATATAGTTCTTTTTCTCATGATGTCTCCTCGACAGAACAAAGATTTTCAGCCAAACCGGCTAGATGTCACTGAACCAGTTTTATTTCAACGGTGAATGCAAAATCAGACGATGAACGATTACTTAAAAAAATCATAACATAATCGGTAAATCTACAACACTAAAAATTCAACAAACTAAGGGAAATAATAAAAAAATTTGTTACAATTCGGTTATTCTTCGAGGTAATTTGTAATGCGGCCGCTGTTTTTCATAATGTTATCGTTGATTGGGTTTGGAGTTTTGGATTTGACTTATGGTCAAGTTAAGCCCGACGGCAAGGACGATGTAATTCGGGTCGATACCCAGCTTGTCGATGTGCCGATCGCTGTCAATGCCGCCAACGGTATGCCCGTTAGGGGTCTAAAGGCCGCTAATTTTGTGGTTTACGAAGACGGCAAGCGTCAGGAAACGGTAGATTTTTCGGCAACGGCGGCTCCGTTCGAGGTCGCGTTGCTGCTCGACACTTCTGGATCAACGCGCATCGATCTTCAACTTATTCAACGCTCCGCACGAGAGTTTATCGCGGGCCTAAGACCCGGTGACCGCGTTTCGATCGTTTCTTTCAACACTGACCGCAGGGAAAATCAGGCTTTTGCGGTGAGCGAGGTGCTTTGCGGGCTAACCGACGACCGAACGCGGCTGAACACGACGATCAATAATATTAAAACTAGCAACGGCACGCCGTATTACGATTCGCTGCTGCAGGTGGTTGAAAAGGTCTTTCGCGATAAACCGAAAGAGGAATTTCGCGGTCGCCGTGCGTTGGTTGCTTTGACTGACGGCGTCGATTCGACCAGTGCTGAGAATTTCTCGACCGTCAAACAAGAGATGGGGCAGGCAGGGATAATTTCGTTTTTTATCAAGGTCGACACCCGCGAGTTTTTCGAGGAGAGTTTACTGGGCGATTGCCAGACGGCGATCAGATTTTCGACAGCCCAGATCAGGCGTTATTACAAGAGCTTTAACCCAAAATCAAATGTTGAAAAGACGGTGAATTTTTGCGGTCTGGGTGATTTTGAGCGGCTCGCGATAAGCAAAAAACTCTACGAGATCGCCGATATGGAAATGAACGACCTCGCAAAATCGTCGGGCGGCAGCGTATTCCCGGTTGCCGATCTGAGCGAGGCCCGCAGCGCATTCAAAAGCGTTGCCGACGAGATCGGAACCAAATACATCCTCGGTTACTATTCGTCAAATGATAAGCGCGACGGCACATTTCGGAAGATCAA
>JAYVER010000055.1:0-16148 GCA_043748725.1 Chloracidobacterium sp.
CTGACCAAAGGTGCAATCGCTGTTGGAGTTGAGAAATCGGCCGATTAGTAATAATATTTCTGAAAACTAAATTCAAATGACCACCGCACGCGCCCGTGAAATCCTCATGCATCAGTTCGGCTTCGATTCGTTTCGGATGAATCAGAAGCAGGTGATCGAGTCCGTTTTGCAGAAAAAAGACTGTGTTGTCCTGATGCCGACCGGTGGCGGCAAATCGCTGTGTTATCAGATTCCGGCACTGATGCTCGACGGACTAACCGTCGTGATCTCGCCTTTGATAGCGTTGATGAAAGATCAAGTTGATGCTCTGAAAAACAATGGCATTGAGGCTGCGTTTCTTAATTCCACCCAAACAGGTAAGCAGCAAGTTGATGTCTTTCGTGATGTCCGAAGCGGTAAATTAAAGCTGCTCTACATTGCACCCGAACGCCTTTTGCAGAGCGGCGATCAGTTTATTGATTTTCTACAGTCGATCAACGTCTCGCTGTTTGCGATCGACGAAGCACACTGCATTTCGAGTTGGGGGCATGATTTTCGGCCCGAATATATTAAATTGGGCAGGCTGAAATCGAGCTTTCCTGATATTCCGATAATCGCGTTGACGGCGACGGCCGATAAATTGGTGCGAAAGGATATTGTCGAAAGGTTGAACATCCCGCTCGCGAAACGGTTTATTTCGAGTTTTAATCGTCCAAATATCTATTACGCAGTCGAGCCAAAACGCAATTCTTACTCGCAGCTCCTCGATTATCTCGAAAAACGACGGGATGAGAGCGGCATCATTTATTGCCTCAGCCGCAGCTCGGTTGATGCTCTCGCCGCCGATCTGCGAGACGAAGGCTTTAGCGCTTTGGCGTATCACGCCGGGTTGGATAAAGATACTCGGGAAAAGAATCAGGAATTATTTCTAAAAGACGAGGCCAAGATCATTGTCGCGACGATCGCGTTTGGGATGGGAATTGATAAATCTAATGTGCGGTTTGTCGTCCATATGGATCTGCCAAAAAACATTGAAAGTTACTATCAGGAAACCGGTCGCGCGGGCCGCGACGGTTTGCAGAGCGATGCTCTGTTGTTTTTCAGTTGGGGCGATGTCATCAAGCTGAAGGGTTTTGCCGAGGTCGAGGGCAATCGCGAGCAAAGCGATATAATGCTCAAAAAGCTCGATACAATGGGCAAATTTGGCGATATAAAGACGTGCCGCCGGAGGTTTTTGCTTAATTATTTTTCTGAGGAAACTGTCGATGTATGTGGCAATTGCGATAACTGCAATACGATATTCGAGCGTTTTGACGGCACGATTATCGCCCAGAAAGCATTGAGTGCCGTTTATCGCACCGGACAGCGTTTTGGAATGAGTTATTTGATCGATTTTCTGCGAGGCTCGCAAGCGAGGACGATCCGCGACGAGCATAAAAATATCAAGACCTATGGAGTCGGAGCCGATATTTCTAAAGATAATTGGTTCGATTATTTTAAGGATCTGATTTCCCAAAATTTCCTGAAACAGACCGAAGGGCAATATCCGGTGATCGTATTAACCGAAAGAAGCGACGACGTTTTGCGTGGCAATGTACAGGTTGAGCTAATCAAGATAAAGATCAAGGAAGAAAAGAAAGCATCGCTCGTCAGCGATGTCCAGCACGAATATTTTAGAGATCTGTTTGACGATCTGAAACGTGTGCGGATGGCACTTGCCAAAGGCGAAAATGTGCCGCCCTATGTCATTTTTTCAGACGCGACTTTGATCGAAATGGCGACGTATCTACCACTAAGTATTGAGGATATGCGAAAGATTTCCGGCATCGGCGATCTCAAACTGGATAAATATGGCCGGGATTTTCTTTACGATATAAGAAATTATTGTAAGAGAAAACAGCTCGAATCACGTATAGATCTAAAGTCTCCCAAACGTGAAAGAAAGGTCCGTACAAAACGCGGGCCGCACGGGGACGACACTTATACCATTTCTTTGAAAATGTTCAGGTCAGGACATTCGATTGGCGAAATTGCCATCGCACGGGGGCTCGCATTGAGTACAATTGAAACCCATCTCACCCGTTTTATTCCAACCAATGAAATTAAGTTAGAGGAACTTGTCCCGGCCGATAAGATCGAACGAATCAGGAATGCTTTCATCGAAACGGACGGCGGCATTGGCCCGGTGAAAGAGTTTTTAGGCGACGATTATTCGTATTTAGAGATTCGGGCAGTCGGGGCGGATTTTCTTCGGAATAAATGAAGATATTGCCACGAATGCACGAATTTCTTTGTATCTTATTCGTGCATTCGTGGCCATTTTATCTGCGTCTCCGATTTTTCGGACAGCCTCACTTTGTTAGTTATTGCCGTCTGGCTTTTTCATTCTTATCATAACCTTCTGATTCTAAAATTTCTCCGCGATATTGGCCGGATCAATCTTATAGCTTGTCACGCCGACTGATCGCGGGCTTCCTGCACGATTTTCTGAAATCTGACAGCGTCGTCCTTCATTGTTATGTTGTTGAAAAAAACGTAAGAAAGACGTTTTTCAGGCAGCAGCGAGACCAACTCTCGGAGTTCATCGTCTTCGTAGGTGTATCGCCAACGGGGAATGCCGTGGAGCCGGTAATAGCAGTTGTCGGGCGTGACCGTCGGGCGGGCAAATGGATCAACGCAATGCCACAGGTTTAGCTCATCGCATAGCTCCTTGATAACCGCATCCTCCCATAATTTACCGCGAGGTTCCCACGCAAAATTGAGATCGCCGCGGTCGATATTAGAAAAGAAACGTTTCAAATTAAGGATGTTTTCGGGAATCGGCTGAAAACGGGCGGGACATTGGAATAGCACGGTTCTGGCTTTCAGGGCTTTTGCACATTCGAGAGTTGTGTTCAGTGCCTCATTAACGATATCGGTCGGTTTGAAAAATCCTGCTTCGGACGCCTCTTTTTCCGTCAGCTCTCGTTTTAGCCGTCTGTACGTCGGGCTGGTTGCCTCGTGCGTGATCAACTGCCAGGCCTTTAGCGTAAACTCAAAATCTGCGGGTACGTCCGATCGCCATTTTTCCATCGTGGCGATCTGCGGCGGCTCGTAAAATGTGTGCTGGATCTCGACAACCGGCAGCAGACGGACGTATTCTTCCCGCTTGGCTCTTCCAAACCCGCAAGTGCCGATTTTGATATTACTTTCCATGGAGAGGCTAAGAGGTCATGGCGTAGGGGATGATGTAGAGAGCGATGGCGATGAAATGCAAAACGCTGCCGCCAAGCACGAACATATGCCAGATCGCATGGTGATGCTTGATGCTGTGCCAGCCGAAGAAAATTGTGCCGATGGTATAGCTGACGCCGCCGGCGATTATGAGCGAGATCGGAACAATGCCGATAGCGAGATAAAGCGGCTGCACGGCAACTACGCCGATCCAGCCCATCAGAAGATACGTCAAGGCAGACAAAGGCCCGGATCTGACCTTAAAAAAGATCTTCATCAAGATGCCGACCGCCGCAAAAGTCCAGGCAAAGATAAACAGGTAAGGACCGACACCGTTGCGCAAAACGATCAGCGTGAACGGCGTGTAGCTGCCCGCGATCAGCAAATAAATGCAGCAGTGATCGATAAGCTGTAAAGTCCGTTTCGATTTTGTGGCGGTCGCGCTGTGATAGAGCGTCGATGCCCCGTAAAGAGTTACGAGCGAAAGCCCGTAGATCAAACTGCTCGCGATGTGCCAACCGTCGCCTTTGAGAGCGGCGAGCGCAACCAGAAACACAAAACCCGCGACGCTGAGTATCAGGCCGACGCCATGCGTTAGCGTATTGGCGACCTCCTCGACACTCAGCAATTTGAATTTTGCAGCGATCATTTACATCATTGATGCGTCAAAATGCGATTCGGATGTCGCTCTTTCGCGGCGTGCGACACCCGATTTGTAGGCAGCTTCTTCAACCTTGGCAGCAACTGCCTCGCCGACTCGCCGGTCGAAAACGGACGGGATAATATAATCGGGATGCAGTTCGTCCGGGCCAATAATGTCGGCAATGGCGTTGGCGGCGGCGAGCTTCATCGGTTCGTTGATCCGTGATGCACGACAATTCAACGCGCCTCGGAATATGCCTGGAAAACAGAGAACATTGTTTATCTGATTTGGGTAATCCGAGCGCCCTGTTGCCATTACTGCGACGTGTCCGGCGGCGTCTTCGGGCATAATTTCGGGTATCGGATTGGCCATCGCGAAGATGATAGGGTCCTTAGCCATATTTGCGAGATCAGTCTCGTCGATAACGCCCGGAGCCGACAAGCCGAGGAAAACGTCCGCACCCTTGATAACATCGTGGATCGTGCCTTTTTCGGCGCTCGGATTGGTATTGCGTGCATACCAGTCCTTGACCCAATTCATGTTTTCGATCCGGCCCGGATATATAGCCCCGGTCGTGTCGCATCCGACGATATTCTTTACACCGGCGGCCATGACGATCTTGGAACACGCAACGCCGGCTGCACCAATGCCGTTGACGACGACTTTTATGTCCTCCATCTTTTTATCGACAATCTTAAGTGCATTAATGAGGGCAGCAAGCACAACGACGGCGGTGCCGTGCTGATCGTCGTGAAAGACGGGAATGTCAAGCTCCTCTTTCAGCCGGTCCTCGATCTCAAAGCATCGCGGAGCCGATATGTCCTCGAGATTTATGCCGCCAAAGACGGTCGAGATATGCTTGATGGTCTGGACGATTTCGTGCGGATCTTTTGTATCGAGACAGATGGGAAATGCGTCGACGCCGCCGAATTCCTTGAACAATTGGCATTTGCCTTCCATTACGGGCATTGCCGCCGCCGGCCCGATGTCGCCGAGTCCCAGCACGGCGGTTCCGTCTGTGACGACTGCAACCATATTTTTCTTGATCGTCAGGTTAAACACCTTTTCAGGGTCCTTGGCGATCGCCTCGCAGATGCGTGCGACGCCGGGCGTATATGCCATCGACAGGTCGGAGCGCGTCTTAAGTTGCATCTTCGACGCGATCTCGATTTTGCCGCCGAGGTGCATCAAAAATGTTCGGTCGCTGATATTCACGACCTCGACGCCGTCGATGTCCTGCACAGAACGGACGATCTCCTGATCGTGCGATTCGCTCGCGGCGTTAACCGTAATGTCACGAATGAGAAAATCTTTGCCGACGCTGACAATATCGATGCCCTCAATGTCGCCGCCCGCCTTGCCGATCGCCGTCGTGATCTCGCCGAGCTTCCCGGGCTGGTTTTGGATCTTGACGCGAAGCGTAAGACTGTAACTGGCGTTAGGTGTTGGTTTGTTAGTCATTTTCTGTCAGTAGCCCACCCGTAAGTAAGGGTTTAACAATTGTGCCGGGCAATATTAAAGTATGACGAAAAACGAGCGCTGGAGCAAATTGGAGGGAATCGCCCTGTTCTAGCCAGGTGGTTTCGATATTTTTGTGATCAGACGGGCGAGTTTGCCGCGAGGGACGAAGCGCTCGGCAAAGGCGGCGAATTTGTTGACGCCGCCGGGGATAACGAGGCCGCCGCCACGCTCCAATTTTCGCAACGCCTCGTTTACGACGAGTTCGTGGGTATGTTCGCCGCCGGGAAGTTTCTTTCGCTCCTTTGTCCGGTCGATGTCTTCGGCAGCGACCGCCAGGCGTCCCGGACAGACGGTTACGACTCGAACACCATCATTTGCCACTTCGGCTTCGAGAGCAAGTGAGAAGGTTGTCAGGAAAGCCTTAGTGGCCGAATATACTGACGCATACGGGATTGGTTGAAATCCGGCCATTGATGAGATCGTTATTATACCGCCGTGCTTTTGCTCGACCATCGGCGGCAGCAGACGGTGGGTGAGTTCGATGACGGTGGCGTTTTGCAGAGTGATCATTTGCACCTGTCGCTCAAGCGAAAGCTCAATAAATCTGCCCTGATCACCAAAACCGGCGTTGTTAATGAGCAAGTCGATATTCAAAGATCGGGCTGCCACTTCGTCCGCCAGACGTTCGCCCGCACCGGGTTGGGCGAGGTCGAGCGGAATTGTTTCTACCTCGATCCCATACTTGGATCGCAGCTCATCAGAGATTGCTTCCAGCTTAACGCCGGAACGAGCAACAAGCACAAGGTTTCGATTTTGCGCGGCTAGCGTGCGGGCAAAACAACGCCCTAGTCCGCGCGAAGCACCGGTTACCAGGGCGTATGTCTGCTGTTGATCCAAGTTTCTTTAGGCTTGCGTCGCCTGCTTTCCGGCGACGGATTTTTTTCCGTAAAGCCGCTGACGTATTTGTTCGGGATAACGGGATTTGAGAACTACGTCGATAATCCCGCTGGTGGTCCCGAAACCATACTTCATCCCTTGTTTGGTGTGATGGTACATATGATGTTTCTTCATGTACCGAAAGTAGGGATCACGAAAATTATAGAAGTGCGTCGCATGGTGTATCCATTCCTCAGCGATATAGCACTGAAACCAAGTCGCCGTGATCACCGCAACCGGAAAAAAGAATAAACCCAACACAACCCCGACAATAAAGAGCGGCAGCAGATCACGAATGCGTCCGCTCATATGATTTCCGTCAAACGGCCGCTCGTGATGCCCTGTGTGCATCGGATCGAGATACTTGACCGCGAAGGTGCTCAAGACCTTTTTAGTCGGCGTCGACTCATCTAAGTTAAATTTGCGGTGGAAAACATAGCGATGCGACGTATATTCCGAAAACATCCAGGCGATCACGCCTACGGGCACAAACGCCAACGCCCAAAGGACATTGCCGGAGCGGATCGTCACAGCAAGCACGAATATCGAATAACTCGTATAAAGCGCGGTCGTGCGGTATATCTTATGCCGCGAGATGACTTCCTGCTCACGCTTGTATTCGCGATAAGGATATTGCCGGCGCATTTCAGTTTCCAGAGTTTCTTCAGGGGTCATAACGGGGACAGCCTCAATTGGATATGATTATATGACATGAGCTGAGTGTCAAGCTAGGAGGTGAATGTAAATTTTGGGTAATGTCCACAAGACAGAAAATTTAACCGCTAAATACACGAAACGCACGAAAAGGCTTTAGTGTATTTCGTGTTTTTCGTGGTTAATATCTTCGGCTTGGCTTCGGTTTAATCTGATATAATCACAGTAGTCACAAGCCGGAGGAATAGAATCTCTATTAACACCGTTCACGGATTTACCCGCGGATTAAAACATAATCAACTCAGGCGCATCGAGCGGCTTGGCACGCGACGCGTTCATGCCGCCGACATCGTTTCGCCCGAGCTTGCCCGTCAAATGTCCGAGATCTCGCACGAGACCGGCCGACAGGTCGGCGTCCTCATTAACCGCAAGGGACAGATCGAATACGTCATGGTCGGCAACGCCAAGCAGATCGAAATGCCGGATTTTGGCCGTGCCCGCGTTTCCGAGGATCGTTTTCGCGGTCTGCGGTGCGTGCATACGCATCTGCTCGGCGAAAAGCTGACTCAGGACGACCTTACCGACCTTGCCCTGTTGCGGCTCGATCTGATGTCGATAATTCAGGTTGACCGCAAAGACGGACTGCCCGGAATGGTCTATTCCGCTCATCTGCTGCCTGACTCCGACAGCTTGCAGAAGCCCGCGCGTGAGCAAGGGCGTAACGAGCAACTTACGGATTTCGCCCTTGCTGACGCGCGGGCCTCCGCACCGGATTACGCATTTCTTGAACCGAATTTACCGTCGCAGCTCGATACAGACTTTATACAACTTATTAATTCGCTCGAAGATGAGATGGCCCGCATCCGTCTGACGGCCCGCAACCGCCAGACAGGCCGCGACCGGGCGATACTCGTCGGAGTGACAACCGGCGATATCGAGGACGCCCAGGAATCGCTCGCCGAGTTGACCGAGCTTGCTGTTTCGGCGGATGTGGTCGTACTTGACAAGATCATTCAACGCCGTCCGAAAATCGACCCGAAAACGGTGCTTGGCAAAGGCAAACTCGACGATCTGCTTATTCGGTCAATGCGTTTGGGGGCGGATATTATTGTTTTCGATACTGAGTTGTCTCCCGCGCAGGTTCGCAGCCTGAGCGATGCGACCGAACTAAAAGTGATCGACCGGCCGCAGCTTATTCTCGACATTTTCGCGCAGCGAGCACAGTCCCGCGAGGGCAAATTACAGGTCGAGCTTGCCCAGCTCAAATATCTTTTACCGCGTCTTGTAATTGGTCAAAATTCTGCGTTTTCCCGGCTTGCCGGCGGCATCGGCGGACGCGGGCCGGGCGAAACCAAACTCGAAACGGATCGCCGACGAGTTCGCGACCGGATCTCAAATCTTGAAAAACAGGTCGATAGTCTCGGCCATCAACGGCAGGAACGCCGAAAGACGCGTGTGCAAAAGCATCTGCCTATCATCTCGCTCGTCGGGTATACAAACGCCGGGAAATCGACGCTGCTCAACGCTTTGACCCAGAGCGAGGTTTACGTCGAGAAAAAGATGTTTGCCACGCTGGACCCGACTTCGCGGCGTCTGCGTCTGCCATACGATCAGGAAGTTATAATTAACGACACCGTCGGGTTTATCCGCGATCTGCCCGACGCTCTTATCACCGCGTTTCGCGCGACGCTCGAAGAGATCGCGGACAGCAATCTGCTTGTTCATGTCGTAGATGCCGCAAACCCGCGGGCTCTACAGCAAATCGCGTCTGTCGGCAAAATTCTGGGTGATTTGCACTTCCACGAGATACCGCAATTGATCGTGCTGAACAAGGCCGATCTGCTGTCCGGCGTTGTTCTCGAACAGCTTGAGCGGCAAATTTCACTTGACAGTGGCCTAACAAGCGTGCCAATTTCAGCTATCCGCAGGGAGACGCTGCGACCGCTGGTCGAGGAGATAGCTGACATTTTGGGGAGTTTTAATCTGGCGGAAACGCGAACAGCCGCAGTCGTTTAAGATAACTAACCGCGAAACACACGAAGTATACGAAAAATATTTTGCGTTTTTCGTGTATTTCGCGGTTAAATTGCTTTCAAATGAGTAAGCGAATACGAGATTTGAAATCGCCGGTCACCCAATGGAGCGAATGGTTGTTTGGAGTAGCCGCGCGGCCGTTTGCTGCGATGTCGGACGCTCAGAAATTCTGGCTCGGTTTCGCGGCTCTGTGTTTGCTCACAACTCTTCTTATTCAAAATCCGCTTTGGCGCGTCACTGGCGAACAGAGATACCAGGAAGGCGACATCGCCCGCGAGAGCATAGTGTCACCGGCTGACGTTTATTTTGCCGACCCGGACGAATCGGAGCGGCTCAAAGCGGCAGCAAAAAACGCGATCAAACCGATCTTTCGGTATGAATCGAACAAGGCGGAGCAGGCGGTGCAGGGCTTTCTATCGTCGTGGGAAAAACTCCAGCGGCATAGCGGCGAGAGCGGCGCTAATCAGAAAGTTGCCAACACAGACGCTAAAGGTGAAATTCATTGGCTCGGAGCTGGCGGCCCCGATGTCGGCAAGGTTTTAGCGTCTCGTCCGTTTAGCAGGAATGAGCTCGACGCCGTCCAAAGCGCATTGCGCGAGGCCGCCGAGGGCTACATTTACGACGATTTGGAACGGCAGTATTTTCAGAGCGATGTTTTTGTTTTTGACCGTTCAAAACCTAATTTGCATTCAACTGTCGCAATGCCGGAGAGCAATTGGACGTCGCTTTCAACCGCCCGTAATAAATTTCGCACCCGGCTTACCTCTATTAAAAGCCTTTCGCCCAAAGAGGCCGACGCATTTTACACCGCCGGCGAGATCCTTATCGAACCTAGTATTTCCTACGATAGTGTGGCGACTGAAACTGCCCGTCAGTCGGCATCAGAGAATATTCAGCCGCGCACGATCACGCTAAAACGCGGTCAAAAGATTGTTGACGAGGGCGGCATAATCACGCCGGATGTCTTGTCGAAGATCGCAGCCATTCGCAATTACACAGGTTCGTCGCGGCAGATCAACCGTTTTGCCGGATTGCTGCTGCTGATAACGGCTCTGTTTTGGGTCGCCTGGAAGTTTGTCCAGCATCGCGGCATTTTGCCTCGACTCGCACTGTCGGCGCGAAAGACTTTCGCATTGCTAGCTTTTATCGTCCTTGCACAGACGGCGATCGTTGCCGCACTATTTCGATTGGCCGAGTTTACCGCTTTGCAGAACGTCAAAGCCCCGATGAACGACACGATGTTGTGGGGATTTGCAATTCCGTTTGCGACCGGAAGTTTGTTGATGACTCTGTTAGCAGATCGTCCGACGGCACTTTTTACGGGATTATTAAATGCTCTGATCGCCGGATTTCTCGCTCCTCGCGGTTTTGAATTCACTGTTTATGCGGCTATCGCGTCGTCGCTTGCGGTGTATGGCATCGGGCGATATCGCAGCCGTCAGACCGTAACGCTTGCAGGCGGCATGATCGGAGCGGCCAGCGCGGTACTCGCGGTCGCGATGATCGCTTTAACGCAGCAGCCATTTATTTTGAACACCATCCTGCTGGCCATAGCGTGCGGTCTCGCAAGCGGTATAATAACGGCGGCCGTCACGGCGGTGCTTTTACCGATCTGCGAGACGTTCTTCGGCATCCTGACCGACGTTAAGCTGCTTGAGCTTTCAAATGCCGATCTGCCGGTGCTTGGCCAGCTTGCGCTGCGTGCACCGGGAACTAATCAGCATTCGCACGCCGTAGGGCAGCTTGCAGAAGAAGCTTGCCGAGCGGTCGGCGGCAATGCCTTGCTCACTCGCATCGGGGCGCTCTATCACGACATTGGCAAAACTGCGGCGCCCGAGCATTTTGTCGAGAATCAATTATCGAAAAACCCGCACGACTATCTTAAACCAACACAGAGCGCCAAGATCATCATCAGCCACGTCACCTATGGCATAAAGCTCGCCCGCGCAATGGGACTGCCGGCTCGGATAATCGATTTTATTCCGCAGCATCATGGCACACGAACGCTGCATTTTTTCCTCAAAAAAGCTCAGGCAGAAGCACGTCCTAACGAAGAAATATCCGAAAGTGATTTTCGTTATCCGGGCCCAAAGCCGCAGTTTAAGGAGGCCGCGATCATCATGATCGCCGACAGTTGCGAAGCCGCCGCCCGCAGTCTGGCCGAACCGACGTCCGAAAATATACGTTTTATCGTAACGAAGATCATCGACGCCATTCTCGTCGATGATCAACTGGGCGAGTGCGACCTGACACTTCGCGAACTGACGCAAATCCGCGAATCGATGATCAAATCGCTCGTCGCAATATATCATTCACGCGTCGATTATCCCGGCTACGTACCGCCGACTTCCGGTCCGTTCAAAGCCATAACCGACGGCGATTTGTCAGAATCTGGAGCAGCGGCGACCGAGACCGTTGCGTCTAACGGAACTGAAGAACGCGGCACAAAATACGCAAATCCAGCCGACATCCCTGTCAGCCCCGGCGGTGAGATCGAGGACGAAGCAATAGACCGCTCTCGCAAACCTGACCGATAGAATTTTTCGGACTGAGGAAAGATTAACCGCGAAATATGCGAAAGGACGCGAAACAAGAAAACTAATAAACTTCTTTTTTCGCGTCCTTTCGCATATTTCGCGGTTAATCCTTCTTAGAATTTTTCTTTTAACTTTTCGTAGGTTGATTGCAGAGTTTCGGGGAGGGTCCGTGTTTGGCCGATGGCGGTCATAAAGTTGACGTCTCCAATCCAACGCGGCAGTACATGCATATGAAAATGCCCGGCAACACCGGCACCAGCCGCTTTTCCCAGATTCATGCCCACATTCAATCCATCCGGATGATAAACCTCACTTAAGGCAGATTGCGCCTGTTTTGTAATGTCCATCATCTCGTCCGTGGTTTGTTTATCGGCGTCCGCAGGCTCAGCTATGTGGGCGTAGGGAAGTATCATCAGATGCCCGGTTGTATAGGGGTAGATATTTAGGATGACAAAATTAAATCGGAAGCGCTTGAGGATAAATTTTTCCTCATCGCTGGCCGAGCTATTTAGTAACTCGCAGAAAATACAGCCGTCATTTTTCGCGGCTCCGCTTGATGTTATGTAATCGTACCGCCACGGACTCCACAGTACATCCACGACTCAAATCCTTTTACGAACCTACGTTTATGAGTTCTTTCAGCTCTTTGCCCGGCTTGAAATAAGCCACGCGTTTGGCTGGAATATCCACTGCCGCACCGGTCTTCGGATTGCGGCCCTTCCTGGAATTACGTTCTCTCACTCGAAAGCTGCCAAACCCGCGAAGCTCTATCTTCTCGCCCTTGTTCAAGGTCGCCGTAATGCTGTCGAATATGATCTCGACAAGCTGTTCGGCATCTTTTTTGGTCATATCCGCTTCTTTTGCAACTCTCTCAACCAGATCAGCTTTTGTCATTTCTTTCTATCTCTCCAGAGACTTTTTCCCGTACTACCCTTAAAAGAACTAATTCAAGCTTTACGCAGTTTTATTCTTAGTTTCTTCTGCTTTTTTTCCACCTTTAGCAACAACTGCCTCGGCGACCTCTTCCGTCTTACTTTCAGAAGCGGCTTCAGCTTCAGCCACGGGAGTTTCCGCGAGAGCTTCATCGGCTACGGCTTCGGTTGACGCTTCTTCCGTCACGACTTCTGGTGCGGCTTCAGTATCAGCAGCAGGCAATTCTTCGGCTGTTTCTTCCTGTGCAGCGGTGGTTTCGGATCCCTCTGAGCTCGCAGCGACCGGTACAGTTGTTTCTTCCTGTGCAGCGGCAGTTTCGGCTTCCTCTAAACCCTCAGCGATCGGTTCAGTCGTTTCTTCAGAGACGGGTGTTTCTTCCGTGGCGACCGGAATTTCTTCTGTTTCAGTCGCTGACTTAGATACCGGTTCGGTTAATTCCGCAGGTGCTTCCGTAGGTTCAGCTTCCGGTGCGGACTCGGTCGCGGCGGCTTCCTCAGCGGCAGCCGCTGCTTCCTCAAATTTTGCCGTCTTAGCCGCTTTCTTGGCTTTCTTTGCTTCTTTAGGGTCAACTTCTTCGACCGGAGCTTCTTCGGCAGTCGTACCAAATTTTAAATTGGCAAGCTCGCCAAGCGACGCCATGCCGCCTTTGGCCTCGCTGGAGTAGCTCTTGGTGTCGGCATATGGTTGTTCATCTTCCTTACCGACAGCTCGATGCGACAGGCCGATCTTCTGGTCGGTGGGTTCGATCCTGAGAATCTTAAAGTCCATTTCCTGACCCAATTTGGCGAAATCTTCGGCTCGGTCAACGCGCGTCTCGGAGAGTTCGGAGATGTGGCACAAACCTTCGAGACCCTCGCCCAGCTCGACGAATACGCCAAAATTGGTAAAGCGCGAAACCTTGCCCTTGACGACATCGCCGGGACGATGGGTTGCGACAAATCCTTCCCAGGCGCTCGGCGTCAGATCCTTCATAGAGAGCGACAGACGCTGGCCATGCTTGTCGATGGAGGTTACAATCGCCTCGACTTCCTGATCTTTCTTTAGAACGTCTTTCGGATGCTTGATCTTTTTCGCCCATGAAATATCGGAGACGTGAACAAGACCGTCAATGCCCTCTTCAAGTTCGATAAACGCACCGAAATCGGTCAGATTGCGGACTCGGCCGCGAATTTTCGACCCAACCGGATAACGTTCGTTTACAGTATCCCAGGGATTTGACTGAAACTGCTTCATGCCCAAACTGATCCGCTTCTCGACCGTATCAACGCCGAGAACCTGAACGTCGATCTCCTGCCCCTTGTGAAACATACGCTTCGGGCTTTGCGAGCGTCGCGCCCATGAGATCTCCGAAACGTGCACGAGACCCTCGACACCAGCTTCGAGTTCGACAAAAATGCCGTAATCGGTGACGGACGAGACGATGCCTTTGATCTTGGCATCGGCCGGATAAACTTCGACAACGGTTGACCACGGATCGGGCAAAAGCTGTTTGAAACCGAGTGAGATCTTTTCCTTTTCGCGGTCGAGTTTCAAAACCTTGACCTGAATATGCTCTGCGACCTTGAATTGATCGGCCGGATGATGGATACGCCCCCAGGACATATCGGTCACGTGGAGCAGACCGTCGATACCGCCTATATCGACAAAAGCTCCATATTCCGTAAGGTTCTTGATCGTGCCTTCGACGACATAACCGACATCAATCTTGGACAGCGTCTCAGCTTTTTGGGCGTTGACGACCTCATCGGTCAGCACTTTGCGAGAAAGCACGATATTGTTGCGTCGTCGACTGAATTTGATGATCTTGGCCTCAATGTCCTGGCCGATGTATGAATCGAGTCCGCGGATCGGTCGCGAATCGATCTGCGAACCGGGCAAAAAGCCCTCGATGCCGTTGATGTCGACACGCAACCCGCCCTTCGTTTTATCGACGACGTGGGCCGTAATCGGCGTCTCGGAGTTAAACGCGGCTTCGATCTCGTCCCAGACTTTTCTGCCAAGAGCGTCTAATCGCGATAATTGCGGAGCCGCATCGCCGGCCGGCGTGTTGCGGATGACAACCTCGACTGTCTCGCCGACGCTCACGGTCATCTCACCATCGGGGCCCGTAAATTCTTCGATAGGGACAAATCCCTCGGATTTATAGCCAAAATCAACGAGAATACCACGGTCGGTGATACCAACAACCTTGCCTTCGACAAGTTCGCCGGGATGGAAAACCGTCTGTTCCTGCTCAAACTGCTCAAGTATCGCTCCAAAGTCGATGTCGGTTGTGGCGGGCTGATCTTCGGCCGGAACTGCTTCGGTTGGAGCGGTTTCGACAGGCGCCTCTGCTGCTTGAGCGGGAGCCGGAGCCGGTTCGGGCTCAAGCGGCGGAGTTTCCTCTACCGCAGTGCCGCTTTCCGCCTCAGCCGGTTCTACAGCCGGTGGCTCCGCTGTAACTGGCTCCTGAGCCGTTTCAAGAATAGGTTCAGCGGCCATTTCAGCTGCCGCACTCGTTGATTCTGATGGTTCAATCGCTGTTTTCTCAATCGTTGCCGATTCTTCAGCGTCCTGGGTTAACTCGTTTGTCATTTACGCGTGTTTAAACTTCCTTACTTAACTTAAATTACCGTGCTAAAAGCTGCTTACCAACGTCAATCACGCCGCCCTGGCGCGCAAGACGCGAACGGCGAATGTCAAACAACGGAACCGGCGAATGAGCATTCCATAAATGGATGCCGCGGCGGGCAACGATGTTTGCTCGTATTACCAATACTTCCGCTCGTCGTGGTAAAACTAAAATTTACACGCCCAAGTGCTTTTCTGTCAAGACTTGAACGCCGAAAATCCTTGAAAAATCGACATTTGCGCGTTTTTGGATAAAAATCTACATACGAGTTTTGCCGGGAAAAACGATATAGAGATCACCCCGTCGGTCACGTTCTCGTGATCATATCGCTCATGCTGCCGACTCCGCTTGATTTTTCCATTTCTTCGCGTGACGACGTTGTCGTATTTTGGATGCCGGCGAGACGTAGGCGAAATTCGTCCGGGTTGGTTGAGCCGCGCAGGGCTTCGTCGAGGTTGATGAGGCCGGATTGGTATAAGTAAAAGAGCGATTGGTCGAAGGTCTGCATCCCGTATTGGGATGTGCCGGCGGCTATGGCGTCGCGTATGGACGCGGTTTTATCTTCGTGGAGGATATAATCGCGGATCAGCGGTGTTGACATCAGCACTTCGACAGCCGGAATGCGGCTGTTGCCCTTGGCTGATTTCATGAGACGCTGCGAAATGACCGCCTTGAGCAGCCCCGCAAGCTGGATGCGGATAGATTTTTGCTGGAACGGTGGAAATGCTGAAATGATGCGGGTTAGCGTCTCGGATGCGTCGGTCGTGTGCAATGTCGAGAGCACCAAATGACCAGTTTCGGCGGCGACCAGAGCCGTTTCCATTGTCTCGAGATCGCCCATTTCGCCGACCAGAATGACATCCGGATCCTGGCGCAGCGCCCCTTTAAGGGCGGCCGAGAAGGTTGGAGTGTCGGTGCCGACCTCACGCTGGCTGATGATGCTCTTGTTGTCGCGATGCAGGTATTCGACCGGATCTTCGATAGTGATGATATTGCAGGTACGGTTCTGGTTGATATAGTCGATCATCGCGGCCAGTGTCGAGGATTTGCCGGAACCGGTCGTGCCGGTCACCAGCACCAGACCGCGCTCCTCCTGGCAGATCTTCTGCAGGATCGGCGGCAGGTTGAGCCCTGCCAGTGTCGGTAT
>JAYVER010000056.1:0-16130 GCA_043748725.1 Chloracidobacterium sp.
TTAAACCGGATTAGATTTCACACGATAGGACTTGTAATAAACTCTATGTGAACGCTTACCGCTCTTTCGACATAATAAACCAAAGGAGAAATCTATGAAGAAGAAAGTGGGGTTATGGATAGATCATAAAAAAGCCGTCATCGTGTCCGTGACAGACACAGAGGAAGACATAAAGCTGATCCATTCAAATATTGAAAAAAAGCGCAGACAAAGCGGCGTTTCCGTCCCTGCTGACGATATTGTTCAGAGAGTGTTGATGGGACACCTTAACACTTATTACGAGAAAGTGATTTCGTGCCTTCGTGATGCAGAATCTATTTTCTTATTTGGTCCTGGCGAAGCGAAGGGCGAACTAGAAAAACGTATTGAGAAAGATAATCTAGGCGACCACATTGTGGGAGTCGAAACCGCCGACAAGATGACTGATCCGCAGATTGTGGCGAAAGTTAAAGAGCATTTTCTTCACCGGCGTGCGGCAGGAAATGGTTCAGTCGGTGCAAAAACCAGTACCAACTGAACCGTCACGTTAAGAAAGCCTTTTGAGTATAAACGAGAAATCAAATTATTAAACTAATTGCAGAGGACTAATCAATGGTTGAAGTCGTAGAAATGGGTGCTGACGATTGCAAAAAACTTCTTCAGCGCGTCGGTTACGGACATTTGGGTCTGGTGCGCGACACGCATCCGTATGTCGTGCCGATTCATTATGCCTACGATGAACCGCACGTCTATATCTACACAACCGAGGGCAAAAAAACCGAGATTGTCCGCGCCAACCCTGAAGTCTGCCTGCAAGTTGAAGACGTAAACGACGCAAACCATTGGCAGAGCGTGATTATTACGGGAGATGCCGTGCAATTAACGTCCAAAGAAGAAATAGCTGGCGCGAAGAAACTTATCCTAGCGGAGAATCCGCGCTTAACACCCGCGCTCAGTATTCGCTGGATGGACTCGTGGGCGCGCTCAAACTATGAAGTCGTTTATCGTATAATGCCGATCACTGTAACTGGACGCAGCACGCTGGACCGCGATAATAAGCCAATCTCAGTTGTACACGGCGCCCATCGTCGCGGAACTAACATTTTGTAAGAATTTCTAATACAAAATAAATCTTGCAGCCCGTGTCCGAAGAAATTACTGGGAAATTAAGATTTTCCGAACGCAAGAATTTTATATACAGAAACTAATCCGCCGCATTGGAGCGGTGCCACATTCCCCAATTTACAACGCCGTTTTTGTTATGGAACTCGTGCGGGAAGTTAGCAAAAAATCATTAAAAACGCGATGTATGTCATATGAGACGTTCGCCCAGAAGCCTCACATGAAGGTAAGCACAAAATCGCGTCGTCTATTTATTTAGACGGACAAATATGAGAGTCCTTGTCCCAGCAATTTTTGGACGTCTAGTGGTGTTTCCGCTTCGGCGTAAATGCGGACGAGCGGCTCAGTTCCGGATGGCCGCAACAGAAGCCACGCGTTGTTTTCAAAAAGAAACTTTACCCCGTCCAGACGGTCGATCCGCACGATGCGGCGACCGTCGATGTCCCGGGGCTCGCGTTTGAGTTTCTCGGTTAGGGAAGTTTGTATATTCGGGGTCAACGGCACACCCGCACGACCTGATTCGACACGCCCGACGCGGGCATACAACGCCTCGAGTTGTTCGCCGAGGCTCGCACCGCGAGATGCCACCGACTCCGCCGCGAGCAGACAGGCGAGAATGCCATCCTTCTCCGGTACGTGTCCTTTGATCGTTAATCCGGAGGATTCTTCGCCGCCTATAATTATTTTGTCTTGGATGATGTATACGGCGATGTATTTAAAACCGATAGGTGTTTCATATACGGGGAGCCCGCGTACGGCGGCGATCCGGTCAACAAGATGCGAAGTCGAAAATGAACGTGCAACACCACCCGTCCAGCCTCGTGATTCGGCTAGATAATCGAAGAGCAAGGCAATCAACTGGTTAGCCGTAATGAAAGTACCGTCGGCGTCCACGATGCCGAAAGCGGCGTCCTGTTCCCCAGAGCGGGTCGTAAGCGTATCGTCCGGCGGCTCTGCCAATTACGTCGAAACGAACTTTGGTTTGGAGATCGGCAAGATAGCCCGGACGCGGATCAAATAATTCGGGTTGAACACCCTCTCTTTCGCCTGTCTGGGCGTGCAATTGCGAATCATCCTTCTGCAGGTTAAGCAATTCTTCAATACGCCGCGTGATTTCCGGCATCGCGGGTGCCCCGTCAGCGGTGGAGAACTTCATTCCGTTGTATTCGGGCGGATTGTGGGAAGCCGTAAAAATGATACCGCCCGCCGCTTTTCGAACAAGAATGGCGTGAGCAACTGTCGGTGTCGGCACCGGGCTATCGCACAAAACAGCTTGAAAATCGTAACCGGCAATCTCTTTTGCGGCCTCCGCGGCAAACCGTTCGCCGAGAAAGCGCGTGTCGTACCCGACAATCACGGACGCGTCTTTAACGCTGTCGATTGTCCGCATGTATTCACAGATGGCGCGTGTTACACGACGCGCGTTCGCAAACGTGAAATCGGCGGCGATAATGCCGCGCCAACCCGATGTTCCAAATTTTATTGTCATCATTTTATTCCTCTGGCGTTGTAGCCTAAACTGACATTATTTTTGTGTATTGAACGCCGGAGCGATGAAATTAGTAAATGATTAAATAAACGATAAAGGTGGAGGGGGGCTGAAATCGACATTTTGTCCTCCTGCTGTCAGGAATCACGAAGCTGCTTGAATGTTGATAAAGCAATTTGTCGTTCCTCGTCGGTCGGGATGACCCATATTTGTATCGGGTTGCCATCCGAGCTAATTCGCGTGTCGGCGTTTCCTGTTGCCGCTTCGTTAAGTTCATCCTCTATGTTAAGCCCAAAAAATCTTAATCTCCGGCAGATTCTTAGCCGCATCGAAGCTGAATGCTCGCCAATGCCGCCGGTGAAAGCGATTGCGTCCAATCCTTCGAGAACGGCGGCAAACGCGGCAATGTATTTGGAGGCGCGGTAAGCGAAAACCTCCAGAGCCAATTCCGCGCTTTTGTTTCCGTCTCGCGCGGCTTGCTCTAAATCACGGACATCCGGGCTAAGATTCGAGACGCCGAGCAGCCCGCTTTTGTGGTTGAGTAACTTATCAACCGCGTCCGGTGTCATTCCAGCGGCGCGAATCAAATATAAAACCAATCCCGCATCGACATCGCCGGAGCGCGTACCCATCACTAAGCCTTCCAGCGGCGTGAATCCCATACTGATGTCGATGCTTTGGCCGTCACGCACCGCGCAAATGCTCGCCCCGTTTCCCAAATGACAGGTGATGACCTTTGTGCCCAGGATGCCGGAACCCAAATGCTCAATCAATCGGGCTGAGACGTAAGCGTGCGAGATGCCGTGAAAGCCATAGCGACGCAAGCCGTAGCGATCACAGACTTCTTTGGGCAAAGCATATGTGTGGGCCACAGGCGGCAGTGTTCGGTGGAAAGCGGTGTCGAAAACGGCAATGAGGGGAACATTCGGCAGCAGTAGCCGAACCTGTTCAAGCGCGGCTACATCAGCGGGAATATGAAGCGGTGCCAAGTCACCTAAAGCTCGGAGATAGTTAAGCACGGACGTCGTAACATGTGTTGGCTCAATGTATCGAGCTCCGCCGTGAACGACTCGAAATCCGACTGCCTCAATCGTCGCGGTCGCGGTCTCTTTGTCATTCTTATATCCACTGGCAAGCAGGCGGCGAATGATGTGCTCCGTCGCCTGCGCCGCCGTCTTCGCTTCGATTGTTTCGCTCAGCGGGCCAATCTGCGTCGCCCCTGATATTTTCAATGCGGAGTACTCCGAGCCAATCGAAGCGACCCTTCCGCTCGCTAAAACTTTCGCGTCTGATCCGATGTTCGAGTCGGAGAGATCAAACAAGCCGAATTTGAGCGTCGAGCTACCCGGATTGAGAACAAGAATATTCACTCGATTTAGTTTCTCCGTCCACGGCTAATAAAAGTGAACCTCGCCGCAGATCACACGACCCTTACCATTTGTCCTTGAAGTCAATACGTCCATTTCCAATCTTTAATGTCCGGCATATCGTCACCGTGTTTACAAATGTATTGTTTGTGTTCGAGTCGTTTGTTGATCATCAGTTGCTTTACATCTGCGCCTGATCGCGCAAGTCCCGGCACGCGGTCAATCACGTCCATTACCAGATGAAAGCGGTCGAGGTCGTTAAGGACCACCATATCGAAGGGTGTCGTCGTCGTACCTTCCTCTTTGTAGCCGCGCACGTGCAGGTTGTGGTGATCGGTACGCCGGTAAGTAAGTCTATGAATCAATGCTGGGTAACCGTGAAAGGCGAAGATGATCGTCTTGTCGGTTGTAAAAAGAGCGTCGAAGTCCTTGTCGGATAGCCCGTGAGGATGTTCGCTCTCAGATTGTAAGGTCATCAGGTCTACGACGTTGACGACGCGGATCTTAAGTGTGGGGATATGCTTACGCAAAAGGTCCACGGCGGCTAGTGTCTCCAAGGTCGGAACGTCTCCCGCGCAAGCCATCACTACGTCGGGTTCACCATCTGAGTCGTTGCTTGCCCACTGCCAAATACCGACACCGGCCGTAGTGTGTTTAACCGCCTGTTCCATATCAAGATACTGCAATTCAGGCTGTTTTCCAGCGACGATGACGTTGACGTAGTTACGGCTTCGCAAACAATGATCGGTGACGGACAATAGCGTATTAGCATCGGGCGGCAAGTACACCCGCACGACTTCAGCCTTCTTGTTAATGACGTGATCGAGAAAGCCGGGGTCCTGGTGGCTAAAGCCATTATGATCCTGTCGCCAGACGTGCGACGTCAGCAGATAGTTGAGCGAAGCGATCGGCCGACGCCACGGGATATGACGTGTGACTTTTAACCACTTTGCGTGCTGGTTGAACATCGAATCAATGACATGGATAAAGGCTTCGTAGCAGGAGAAAAAACCGTGCCGGCCAGTAAGCAAATAGCCCTCAAGCCAGCCCTGGCACATGTGCTCGCTCAGGATTTCCATCACGCGCCCATCGAGTGAGATGTGGTCGTCAGTTGGTAAGATTTTCCCTGTAAATACTCGATCTGTGGTTTCGAAAAGGGAATTGAGACGGTTTGAATTTGTCTCGTCCGGGCCCATCACGCGGAAATTCTTATTGTCATCGTTGAGACGCATCACATCTCGCAAGAATTGTCCCATTACGCGCGTCGCTTCCGACTCGACCGTTCCCGGCCTGGGAACGCTCACTGCATAATCGCGGAAATCCGGCAACTTCAAATCTTTTAGTAACAGCCCGCCGTTGGCGTTCGGGTTAGATCCCATCCGACGTGTGCCCTTTGGCGCTAATTCAGCCAACTCAGGTAGCAATGTTCCGTTTTCGTCGAAAAGTTCTTCGGGCTTATAACTTCGTAGCCATTCTTCTAATTGCCGAAAGTGTTCCGGATTGGTCGCGAGTTCCGCCAGCGGGACCTGATGCGAACGAAATGAGTTTTCTGCCGGGAGTCCGTCTACAAACTTCGGCCCCGTCCACCCCTTAGGCGAGCGCAAAATGATCATCGGAAACTGCGGTCGCTTAGTGAACCCATTCTCCCTCGCGTCTTTCTGGATCGCTTTAATTTCGGCGATAACTTTTTCTAACGTCGCAGCCATCAATTGGTGCATCGTTTCCGGATCGTCGCCTTCGACGAAGTATGGCTGGTAGCCGTAGCCGACAAATAAACTTGTCAACTCGTCTTTGCTTATTCGCGCCAGTACCGTCGGATTAGCGATCTTGTAGCCGTTCAAGTGGAGAATCGGCAGAACCGCACCGTCTCGCGCCGGGTTCAAGAATTTATTGGAGTGCCAGCTCGTCGCCAAAGCGCCGGTCTCAGCTTCGCCGTCGCCAACGACGCACGCGGCGATCAAATCGGGATTGTCAAAAACCGCGCCGTATGCGTGCATGAGCGCGTAGCCGAGTTCCGCACCTTCGTGAATCGAACCAGGAGTTTCCGGGGCAGCATGACTCGGGATTCCGCCGGGAAACGAAAACTGCTTGAAGAGCCGCTTTAAGCCTTCGGCATCCAGCGAAATATCCGGGTAAACTTCGCTATAGGTTCCTTCGAGATAAACATTTGCGACTACGCCGGGCCCTCCATGGCCGGGACCGGCGAGGTAAATCGCGTTCAGATCGTGCAGCTTTATCAGGCGATTGAGATGCAGGTAAATAAAATTTAGGCCCGGCGTTGTTCCCCAATGACCGAGCAGGCGCGGTTTGACGTGCGCGAGTGTCAGCGGTTCACGAAGCAGCGGATTGTCGTATAAATATATCTGTCCGACTGAAAGGTAGTTCGCTGCCCGCCAGTAAGCATGCATCAACCGCAATTCTTCATCGGTTAATGGATTGGTTTCTTTCGTTTCAATGGCAGTCATTTTTCAAACTTTCTATTTATGATTAATGTATTCCGATTATCCGGTCGATCGTCTTAATTGGCGGTGGATTTTTTCACGGATCATTGCCCAAAAGTTTGCCCGAGCCTGGTTATAATCGGGCGGCGAAGCTTCTTTCAATTCGTCAGGCGTTTTGTCTAGAGCATGATGCCGAGCTATGAAAGTTTGCCACAGAAAATCGTCGTTCAAAACCAATTCCTTAATCTGCTTTAACCGAATGTCGGTTATCTTTTTCGGGCGAAAACTCCTATGCGATTCATCGGTAAAATGATTCCAATACTATGATTTCACCCCTTCATCCATCATTTAATCAACATCCTTTTTCCGAGTGTACTATTATTGAATCTTTAAGGAACGATAAAATCCAATAATTTTCACTTCGCGGCTGCGGCAATTGACTATCCAGTGGAAATTTCAACTGTCGCCGCCGCGAAGCAGAAACTATTTCTTAGCCCACCGCCTTGAGCACAACTTTCCCCGAATTCAGCTATTCTCGTCGGTGCGGCAAGCAGGTAATTGCTGTTCAACCTGACTTCCATTTATAAAAACCGAGCCGGAAACAATTTAGTTAAAAACCGTCCGATAGATGGGCTCATAGATTTTGAGCGCTGACCGTCCCGCAACAGCTACCTGCTTTGTCCATGACCGGCAAACTCGTGGTTTGATGTTCGTGCATCTTGTGACGTGCATCCTCAACGGACTCATCCGCACCGCAGCACGAGGATGCGGGTTTCATAATATCTTTAACCGGTATTTCAGATGCCTTTCGATCGTCAGCCGCGACATGGTGAGTTATATCATGCGCGGTGACCACACCGACCAATTTAAGGTCCTGTTTATCTTCGACGACCGGTGAGCATCCACAGCCGGTATTTCGCATAGCTTGGGCTGCGTCGTGCGCCGTGTCCTGCGGCGTACAGCACGATTCGACCTCAACGTTTTCCATTACATCTCCACAACAACTCATTTTTTTTCTCCTTTTCTTCTCAACGATTGGCCTGAGATTGCCCTTAGCATCCCGGCGAAACAAAATATTTACCTCGAATAGCACAAGTTTAACCTGAACTTAATTATTTATCCGTGCGCTACCGCACGGTCGGGCGGCATTTAAGTGTTTAACTTACATGTCAACTGAGATTCGGAACCCAGCACTAGCAAACTGCGACTTATTCCTCAGGAGTCACGGAATGAGAGTAATTTTCTCGATCCGTTGAGCATTTACGATTGATTTGACTGAGGAAACCAATGAAATTACCAAGCTTTTTAGTTTTATAAGAACGATCGGCTTAGCCGCCGCTTGTTTGATCTTGTTAGCTGCGTCGGGGGCTTACAGCCGCCGGCCAGATGACGCCGATGCCGACGCCAAAAACGCAGGATACGACGCCGACAAAAACTCAAGACAAGATGCCGGACAAGACGCAGGACAAACCCGACGACATGGATGCAATGGACGAGGCGGAAATACCGCACGCGTTTTTCACCCACGAGGGTTTGCCCGATGAGGTGGGTACATTCGCCTTGCGTACGTCGGCTGCCGTGCTTCGCATTGACGGACAAACAAAAGGTGATTTTGGCTTTCACTTAGAAACCGGCTTGACGAAGCGGATCGGCTTGCACATCCGGAATGACAGATTCCTTAATAGTGACCATACGGAAGTCATGTTTCAGTTCACCGCCGTAAAAAGCAAAAACGGTAAAAATGGTTTTGCACCGATCCTCGAATTTGAATTTCCGACGCGGCGAGGCGCCGGTTCGCGTGTTAACGTGCTGTTCGGCTTTTCAACCAAGTTCTCGAATTCAAAGGCAACTTTCAATTCGGTCGTCCACTACGACCCACGCGGGAAGATGGTGGAGGCCAACGCATCGATCGTTTTCAAAGCCGCCAAGCGCGTTTACCCGGTGTTCGAAGTTCTTGCTGAGGGCGGACGCGGTATGACCCCATTTATGTCTCTGGTCGGCGGATTTAAGGTTCGTATGACCAAGAGTTGGCTGATAGGTTTCGGTTTCCAGGCTCCGATCACCCATAACAAAGATTTTTCGTCGGAGGGCGTATTTCAATCGGAAAACATGTTTATGCGTAAGCGATAAGTTATTTGCCGGGCCCTTGTCTGCTCACGACTCTGGCAGAAATCCTATCGAAGCCGCCCTCGTGGCAATGAGTGTAAACATATTCGGGCTGCGATTGATATTTTCATGTTATTTCCTTTCACCTATTGCATTGGCTATTATTCGACAATGCTCGAATTGTGCATCCAGACCATATAGGATCCAAAAACGATCGAGAATACGAGCACGTAAACAAAGCCCAGGATCACGCTTTCGGCGCTTATCCAGACAAATCCGGGCAGAGTTTCAAAAAGCGTATGGTGCAACTCCGTCCCTTTTGCAGAGCGGTCCAAAACAAACGCTCCGCCCAGGCAAAGCAAATAAACTATTTCGCCCCCGACGATACATTTCCAAACGTATGACACAAGTGACAGCTTTCCCATATTTCCTCCTTCACCTACTTTGTGTTTTTCGCAATATCAGTTTCCAGAATCGTCTTTTTTGCTTGATATTCTTCAGTTGTGATCTCGCCGGTAGCGAACCGCTTTTGAAGAATATCGAGCGGCGAATCGCGCATGATCCGCCTTTTCGGAACAGGCTCAAACCATCCGAACAGGGCAACCATAAGCACGATCCAAAAAAACCACCAGAGCATATGCATTCCGATAAAATTGTATTCGTACATCATATAAAGTTCCTCCTTGTTTAAGTTTGTGAACAAAGCAACATACAAAGGTTCACATTTTGATTTATCGCAACTTATGTGCCAATCCAAAATCTTGACTATTCTGCATATCCAGCATCCATTTCGTGTAGTTTTACTCTCTGAGCGCGGAATATTTCGCGGTCAGTTTCTCGTTTTATGGGTGGACAAGGACAAAATCATCTTTAGGTCATTGATTTCTGCTTAAATGGCGACCGCCGGCCTCATTGGCACAGATTGTGCATTAACACCCGAGGGCGGTTAGGATTTATTCCTTGACATCGGGTTCGATGATGCAATACCGTCTTGAATGTAATGAAGAAGTGGCTTACATCCTATTTCCTGCTTTTTGCACTCGCCGGCGGCGTGGTCGCGGGGATGCCTTTTCATTCAGAAAAGATGGAAATGCCGGACTGCTGTCCGAAAGCGATGGGTAATGACAGCTCGCCTGTCACATCAATGGCTCGCCTGTGCTGCGCTCTGAACTGCTCAGACTCGGCACCGACATCGTCGAGTTTTTCGAGTAACTTTTCACTGTCATCCGCGACAATCGAAGGTTCAACATCCACTCAGATTGGTGACCTGTTCACGATCGCCCGAAACCGAACGCTGGCCGTGCAGTCTTATGAGTCGCCAGTATTCTCACGTTCTTTCCAACCCAAATACCTCCAATACCATTCGTTCCTGATCTAGTTTCATAGGAGAAGTGCGCCTTTCCGCGGACATCTGTGCGTTTGCGCACCATTGTCCATGCAGGTCGACATGGATCTTATTGAAAGTCAGCGTGTTTGATGAATACAAGTGAAAAATGACAAATCGAGTGAACTTATGATGACAGATCCGGTATGTGGAATGCGCCTTGATGAACAGATGAAAAAACAATTGCTTACTTTCGACGGCGAAGCCTATTATTTTTGTTCCGAAGCATGCCGTGCGGAATTCCAGCGGCACCCGGAGGATTACTTGCGAAAAACTGAAAACAAGGAGAGCGCGACGGATGTGTAGATTTATTTGTTACTCAGGTAGCCCAATAATGCTGGCGGATCTACTCTATCGGCCCGGCCACTCGCTGATCCTGCAGAGCTATCAGTCGATGGAGCGCCGCGAGCCGCTCAATGGGGATGGTTTTGGCATCGGGTGGTACCAACCTGAAATTAGTGATATGCCGTGTGTTTTTACCAGCCTCACTCCGGCTTGGAGTAATAGAAATCTGCAGCGTCTATCTGACCATGTTAAATCGCCTTGTTTTTTCGCGCACGTGCGTGCCGCCTCACCAGGAATGCAGGTCGCAGACGCAAACTGTCATCCGTTCCAATTCGGCCGTTATCTCTGGATGCATAATGGCACGGTCGAAGGTTTTACCCGGATAAAACGCCGCGTGCAGCAATCGCTGCCGGACGATCTTTTTCAAGTGATCCAAGGGACGACCGATTCGGAACATGCTTTCGCCGTGTTTCTCAATCTGCTCGGAAATTCCGAGCGGATCGCGCCAGCCAATGAGTTGGGTCAGTTGCTCGTCCGAACGGTTGAGAACCTTGAACAGTGGGTGTTCGAAGCGGACGTTGACGGGCCGTCTTACTACAATTTTGCCGTTACCGACGGTCAGAGTATTGCGGCGATTCGATATGTCTCGGATCAAAGACTCGAACCGGCTTCGCTCTATTATGTGAAAAGCAGAAAGTTTTCATACTCAGGAGGTGCTAGCAGTCTGATAGAAGCGAATGAAGATCCAGCCGTGATCATCGCCTCAGAACGGTTGACCGAGCAGAAGGATGATTGGGTACGCGTTGCTCCAAACCACGTGCTGACGGTTACAGCCGGTCTTGAGGTGGAGGTTGAATTGGTCGGGGTACAGCGACGATCTCACGAACCATAAATCAAACATTGTGCAGCTGAAATAAGAGCACGTAAATGAATTCTATTTTCAATTTACAGGAGAACATCATGAAGAACGTTATTATCACGTTGGTTGTATCGGCAATTTCTCTTTTTATCATCGCCTGCGGTTCAAGCGGCGGCGGTGCGGCGGCCACTGGCAAAGTCATCAAGAGTGGTACGGTCGGCAATAATCTGACCGTTGCGCTCTCTAACGCCGATGGCATTTTGCGAAAAGGCCAGCAGGAGATATTTCTGACCTTTACCGACGCAAGCGGCAAACCTGTCGATGTCGGTGCGGTTTCATTCAACAATTTCATGCCCGCGATGGGAACGATGCCCGCAATGAACCACGCAGCGACGTTGACGACGACCGGAACCCCCGGCGTTTATCGCGGCAAGGTGGATGTTGATGCTACCGGCGAGTGGCAGTCACAGATCGCTTACGAAGGACCTGCCGGGAACGGAAAAACGTCGTTTTCAGTAACCGCGCAGTAATGAGATTGGCATGAACCATTTATGATCAACTGGCTTATCGAATGGTCGTTAAAAAATCGCGGCATAGTGATCGTGTTTTTCATTGCGCTCGCGGGGGCTGGGTATTGGGCCTTGGTTCGCACACCTATCGATGCGATCCCCGACCTTTCCGACAATCAAGTGATCGTCTTCACGGACTGGCCGGGACGCTCGCCGCAAGAAGTTGAGGATCAGGTAACGTATCCGCTGGTGACGAGCCTTCAGGGGTTGCCGGGAGTCAGGACGGTTCGTGCGAGTTCAGCGTTCAGCTTCTCGATGGTCAACATTATCTTCGAGGACAATGTTGACCTTTACTGGGCGCGAACACGCGTCCTTGAGCGGCTTAACCTTGTCACAAAACAGATGCCCGAAGGGGTAGTGCCTACTTTAGGGCCAGATGCGACAGGCGTCGGACAAGTTTTTTGGTACACGCTTGAGTCCGACTCAATGAGCCTGCGCGACCTGAGGACGCTTCAGGATTGGTTCGTGCGTTATCAATTAAACTCGGTGCCAGGCGTGGCCGAAGTTGCCGGTGTCGGCGGTTATGTCCAGCAATATCAGGTCGATGTCGATCCGAACAAACTGCGAAGCTTCAACATGCCATTGTCAATGGTCGTCGAAGCCGTTCAGCGTTCAAACAACAACGTCGGTGGCAATGTGGTTGAGCAAGCCGGTCAGTGGGCGGTAGTTCGCGGCGTCGGCCTGATCGAATCAACAGCTGACGTCGAGAATATCGTCATCGGTTCAAATAACGGCACGCCGATCTATGTCAAGAACGTGGCTGAGGTCAAACTTGGCAATGCCTTTCGCACAGGAGCATTAGATAAAAACGGCAAAGAAGCCGTCGGCGGCGTGGCCATCGCCCGTTACGGCGTAAATACGCTGGAAGTGATCGATAATGTTAAAAAGAAGATCGAAGAATTGAAGGTAGGACTGCCTAAAGGCGTAACGATCGTCCCGTTTTACGACCGCACACTCCTTATTAACCGCGCCACCGAAACCCTCAAAAGCACGTTGATCGAAGAGCTGATTCTTGTAACGTTGGTCTGTATAATTTTTCTCTTAAATTTCCGTTCGATCCTAATCGTGACGATTCCTCTCCCGCTCGCGGTGCTTGCGTCATTTTTATTCATGTATTTTATGGGCATCAGCTCAAATCTGATGTCGCTAGCCGGGATCGCCATAGCTATCGGCGTACTGGTTGACGCGGGAATTGTTGTCACAGAAAACGCCATCCGGTTTCTGGAGAAGAACGAGATTGACACAAAGGACCGAAAAGCCGTCTGGGAAACCGTTTTGGAGTCAGCCAAGCTGGTTGGGCGGCCAACATTTTTCTCGATGGCGATCATTATTCTCGCGTTCCTGCCGATCTTTGCATTGACCGGACAAGAAGGAAAACTTTTTCACCCACTCGCTTTTACAAAAACGTTTGCGATGGTCGGCTCAAGCATTATCGCCGTCACACTGGTACCAGTCCTCTGCACGTATTTCTTGGGAGGGAAGGTACGTTCCGAAGTGTCGAACCCAATTATGAATTTCTTGGGTTGGCTCTATAAACCTGCCTTGCTTTGGGCGTTGCGACATCGGCTTGCCACAATGTCCATCGCTTTGGCGTTGTTTGGCGGAGCGATCTTTCTGCTATCCGGCATCGGAAAGGAATTTATGCCGCCGCTCAATGAGGGTGATCTGATGTATATGCCGGTCACCGACCCGGCGATCTCGATAGATGAAGCTCTTACAATAATGAGCAAAGAGGATGCAATTCTGAAGACTTTTCCCGAGGTCGAATGGGCGGTTGGAAAAGCCGGAAGAGCTGACACTTCAACCGACCCATCGCAGGCAAACATGAATGAAACTATCGTTCATTTGAAGCCAACTGACCAATGGCGCAAGGGCGTAACGCGTGAATCGCTCATCGCTGAATTGGACTCGGCGTTAAAAATGCCGGGTGTCACGAATATCTGGACCCAGCCAATAATCAACCGCATCGACATGCTGACAACCGGAATTCGCTCACAGGTCGGTATTAAGGTCTTCGGCAGCGATTTGAAAAAGCTAGAGGATGTATCTCGGCAAATCGCGGATGTCATGAAAACCGTTCCCGGCGCGGTTGACGTCTATCCCGAACAGATTACCGGCACACCATATATTGATATCGACATCAACCGGCAGGCGGCGGCGCGTTACGGGATTGATGTCCGAATGATTCAGGATGTTATTGAAAAAGGCATTGGCGAAACAAATCTGTCGGTGACGATCGAAGGCCGTAAACGATTTCCGGTACGCGTGCGATACGCTCCGGAATTTCGCAAAAGTTCCGACGCCATAGGTCAAATTCCAATTGTAATGGCGGACGGAAAGTCGATTCCGCTTTCGCAAGTCGCCGATATACGCTCCGTGCCGGGTGCGTCGATGATCTCTAGCGAAAACGGACTTCTCCGTGGGCTGGTTCTCCTAAATGTGCGGGGACGGGATGTGGGCTCGTTTGTCGATGAAGCTAACAAAGCTCTCGTTAGCCGGGTCCAATTGCCTGGCGGGTATTACACAACTTGGAGCGGGCAGTATGAAAATCAGGAAAGGGCACGCCAACGACTGCTGATTGTCTTGCCGATCGTTTTATTTGTCATATTTGGTGCTCTTTACCTGACCTATAACTCCGTGATCGAAGCCGCTCACGTTCTTCTCGCTGTGGCTTTTGCGTTGACAGGCGGCGTCTATCTGCTTTGGTTTTCGGGATACAACTTCTCGGTCGCCGTGTGGGTCGGTTTTATAGCACTATTCGGAACGGCTGTGCAGACCGGAATGATAATGGTCATTTACCTGGACGAAGCGGTAGCTAAAAAGAAAAAGGAACTTGGAAAACTCGACAAGAACAGTTTGCTTGATGCAATTATCGAAGGTTCGCTGCTCCGTCTGCGTCCGAAAGTGATGACGGTTTCAACCATTGTCGCCGGCCTTTTGCCGATCATGTGGAGCACGAGCGCCGGTGCGGAAGTAATGAAGCCATTGGCGACGCCGGTTCTGGGCGGAATGGTTTCGAGTCTCTTGCACGTATTGATCGTCACGCCAGTTATCTTTTACTGGATTCAAGAACGCAAGTTAAGAAAGGAAAATGCTTAGCCGGATCATCAAAAAACTACTTTGCTTTTCCTTGATGCTGCCGGCTTCGGGCGCGAGTTTTGTCGCAGCACAAACGCAAACAACCAACCCGGCGGCCAATACAACGTTATCCCGCTATATCGACCAAGCGGCAGGCATGACCGCCGACGAGGCCGTGCGGATCGCGCTCGAAAACAATGGCGAACTCGCGGCAATGCGCAAGGAGCGCGATGCGGCAAGTGCGATGGTCAGGCAAGCTCGCCTTCGGGCCAATCCGAGCCTTGAAGCAAGCGGCGCAAAGCAGATCGGCATGACTGACAGCAGCTACATGGTGAAAGGTATGCTGCCGCTTGAACTCGGCGGACGGCGAAATGCGCGAATTCTGGTCGCGACGCGTGAACTTGCCGTGCGTGAAAAAGCGGTCGACGATCGCGAAAGAATGTTGGCATCCGAGGTCCGAATGAAATTTGGCGAGGCGTTGGCTGAGACGTTGAAACTAAAGTTTACCGAAGATGTTCTGGCCGCTGCGGTGCAGCAATATCATCTCGTTCAGTCCCGCGTCACTGACGGCAAGATCGCTCCACTCGAAGAAAATATGACACTGGTCGAGGTCAATCGCTTGCGTTCCGCTCTCGAAACAACGAGCGGGCGAACCGAGATCGCATTTCTCGAACTTCGGAATCTGCTTGGCATGAAACCCGAGGAACCGATGCGGCTTCGCGGCGATTTTGACAACCTGGTTGCTCCTTTGCCGAGCCTTGCTAACACAACGGCAAACGCATTGCAATCGCGTCCCGACCTCGCTGGCTTGCGTGCAATGGAAGAATTGGGCGCCGCACTGATCGAGCAGGCCAAAGCAGCGGGACGGTTGGACGCGAGCGTGACGTCCGGCTATCAACGGATGAATTCAAGCTTTCCGCTCAACGGGCTAACGGATGCCGGACAGCCTCGGCCGATCCAGGATATATTTCGCTTCTTCACGTTTGGCGTGACATTCGAGCTTCCAATCCTGAATCGAAATCAAGGCGCGGTCGAGGCGGCGGTCGCCAATCGCGATGCTGCGCGAAACAGACGTGAGTTTGGTGAGCTAATCGTTCGGCGCGAAGTTGCAACCGCCTTCGTTCGATATGAAAGCACGGTAAAGGCGATGGAGATCTTTCGCGTCGGCGTACGCGGCCAGGCGAGTGCCAACCTCGATGTTGTTCGGCAAACGTACCAGCTTGGCTCGCGAAACCTGGTCGATTATCTTATCGAACAACGCCGTTATATCGATATCGAAAATGAATTCATCAACTTGCAGCTTGCCGTTTTCAACGCAAATGTCGAAATGCTGCGGGCAGCAAACTCACCGGAGTTAATAAAGAAATGAACGAAGAACACAACGAAGAAATAGTCAACGCCGAAACTAGATCCCGCGGCTCTGTAAATCGTAAACCGATCTATATCGGGGC
>JAYVER010000057.1:0-2328 GCA_043748725.1 Chloracidobacterium sp.
CTCGAAGCTCTCGCAAATTTAATTCGGCGGAATACAATTGCCCTAATGATTCGTTCGCAATGAATTTGTATCTGTCAGACATATCACGAAACGAGGAAATAACCTGGTTGAATTTCTTCGAATCGTTAGCTATCACATATAAACCGACGTTCGAATAATCAATCAGAGTCGCCATTCGTCCGACGCCGCTCCAAACTCCCGTCGATAGTTCAATTTCAAATGCTTGCTCAGGAACGAAATAACTCCCTTTGGGTTTAAACCAAATCACATCAATCTGGCGAAGTAAGCCATAGTCCGAAAATTGCAATTCAGGACAAGAATCCAATGAAGTCAGTTCGCCAAGTGCTCTTTCGTTAAATTTCTTCGATTTATCCGGGCAATAGGTTTCATAGCCTCGGATATTTCCAATCTCGATCAACCTTCCCTGAAGAACCGAATGCAAACTTTCCTCAGCTGTATTCTTTGGTTCGTCTGTTGTAATTGGTGGTTCCAAAAGCAGATTCCAGTTATTAACAAAACCCTGGCAGTCAAGCCGATTATTCCGCACAGCGAGGACGAGATTTAGGTCTTTATCGATGTTTATCTTGTATCAGGGCGTTCTTTGAAATAAGGGCAATGCCGTTGCCGGCGGTCTTTTCGATCCGGCCATAGTTTACGAGATAAGAAATATTCGAGGTTGTAACCGTCTTTCCTAGATATTCCGAAGCCCAGCGACTCGCTTCCTTAAAATCGAGAAGATCTTTTGAATCAAGCATTGATTGAGAGAATAATACCAAACTGTGACATTTTCAATTTTCGCAAACTGATTGATTCAAAGTGCTATGTTTGACAACAAATAGGCCGTCCGATATTCTTGTCGTTCGCCTTGTGAAGGGCGGAGCGATGTTTGAAAGGTGGTCGGCTGTAAGATTTAGCGATCGCTTTTTGTGTTGTGACCGGTTCGTCTAGGGGTTAGGACACCGCCCTTTCACGGCGGCAACACGGGTTCAAATCCCGTACCGGTTACCATCTTTTCCCGACATTTTTGCATCAGACCTTTTGAACAGATTCGCTTTAACCTAAAGCGATTTTTTTATTTCAGGGGGACTTCATGCTGAAAAGAACATTTTTCATATTAATAATCGTAGCGTTTTTGGCTTTGAGCGGGTTTGCTCAGGCTCCGGCGATTGGCACCGACGTTGTGATGATCTTGCCATTCGAGAACACGTCGGGAAAGCCGGAATTTAACTGGGTTGGTGAGAGTTTTGCCGATTCGCTGTCGGATTTGTTACGGGTCCCCAACTTAAATGTTATTACAAACGAACAACGCAAGCTTATCCAGCAAAAATTGCGTATCCCCTTGACCACGCTGCCGAGCCTTGCTACTTCACTCAAACTCGCCCGTGAAAGCAACTCAACGCTGCTCATCGCCGGACGGTACAATATCGTCCCGGCTGGAGCGGATACGGCCGCAACGATCAACGTCACCGCCAAGATCATCCGCGTCAACGAAGGCCGTTTTATGAGCGAGGTTATCGACGGCAGACAGATCACGCGCGACATCAACCTCAACGACGCTCTCGGCAATCTGCAAACGATGCAGGGGCAGATCGCCTATCAAATACTCTATCAGCGCGACAAATCGCTGCCGTTTTCGCAAAACCAACTGATCGAAGCCGCCAACAAAGTGCCGGCCCGTGCGTTTGAGGCGTATATCAAAGGACTGCTCACACCGACAGTCGAATCACGGGAAAATTATTTTAAGAATGCGTCGCGGCTCTACACCGAGGCGACACCCGACGGCGTTTATTCCGAGGCGGAGCTTGAGTTGGGGCATCTGTATCTGAGCCAGCGAAAAGGGAATGACGCCATAAACTCGTTTGAACGCGTGATCAGCACCAATGTGAAATGCCGGGAAAAGGCCAAGGCCGACAAAAAACCCCCGCAATGCAGCGATGAGAACTTTGCGGAGGCTTCGTTTTACATCGGCTTGCTATTTTTACAGCAGGGAAATTTTGAATCCGCGATAGCTACTCTCCAGCCTTTGGCGGACGATCTAAAACTCACGACCGTATATAACGCTCTGGGTGCAATCTCGGTGCAGGCGTCGAGAGCGGAAAAGAAAAATCCTGCAAAAGCGGCGGCACAACTTACCGACGGCATCGCATTTCTAAAAAAAGCGGCGGATTCGGCTCCAGATGATGCGAATGTTCGGTTTAATTACGCAGCCGCCTTGTTTTTTATGGGGAATATGACCGACGCGGCCGATCAACTGCGTTCGGCGATCGTGGCAAATCCCCGCGACGGCGAAGCGTATTACCTCTTGTCAAAGACACTTGAAACTCTGAA
>JAYVER010000058.1:0-2321 GCA_043748725.1 Chloracidobacterium sp.
GGTTTATAGCCAGCGTCAGCTTAGCGAGGTGATGGTCGATTTTTGGGAAAATCACTTTAGCATTTACGGCAACAAAGACGCGACGCGGTGGATGATGACCGCATTTGACCGTGAATCGATCCGGCCTTTTTCGATGGGCCGCTTTCGCGATCTGCTCGGTGCGACGGCCCATTCACCCGCAATGTTATTTTATCTCGACAACTGGCAGTCTAGCCTTTTGCATGAATATCCAGCGACAAAAGACAAGCCTTATCGCAAAAGCGGCGGCATAAACGAGAATTACGCTCGCGAGCTAATGGAGCTGCACACGCTCGGCGTCGATGGCGGCTATACGCAAAAAGACGTGCAGGAAGTCGCACGTTGCTTTACCGGTTGGGGAATCCGCAAGCCGAACGAAGACGGCTTATTCGTCTATAATCCGAACGCACACGACAACGGGGAAAAGACCGTTTTGGGTGTGAAAATTCCCGCCGGCGGCGGCATTTCTGACGGCGAACGCATGTTGGATATTTTGGCGAAAAGCCCGGCGACTGCAAGATTTATAGCGACCAAGATGGCTCGGAGGTTTTTGGGCGATAATCCGCCTGTTGCCGTTGTCGATCGAGCGGCTAAGACTTTTCTCTCAACTGACGGCTCGATCACCGAAACGCTGCGTAGTATCATTACGTCGCCCGCTTTTTTCAATACAGCGAACTACCGGACAAAGGTCAAATCGCCGTTCGAATTCGTCGCCTCGGCACTTAGAGCGACAAACGCCGAGACCGATGCAAATCGGCCGATCCTTGATTGGATCGGACGCATGGGCCAACCAGTGTACGGCCGCGTCACGCCGGACGGTTATCCCGACATAAGCCGCGAATGGCTCTCAAATAACGATCTGCTCGCCAGATTTAACTTTGCGACAGCGTTCGCGATGAACAATATCAAGGGCACGACGCTCGACGCCGTAAAATTGATCGTGGGCGGCACCGACCCGTCAAAAGCGGGTGATGAGATAGCTCGCGCTTTAATACTCGGTGAGATCTCAGATAAAACGCGCACCGCGCTCGAAAAGCTCTCTGTCGAACCGGCTCCCGCGACGGTGGTTCCCGCCGGTGCATCGAATTTGGTTAAACCGGCCACTCCCGAAAGTAAATCTAAGGCATTGGATAGCCAGTTGGTCGCGTTAGCTCTCGGTGCTCCTGAGTTTCAGCATAAGTGATTTTCGGAGTAGAATCTCGTTCATGAATGTTCCAAAGCTTTTACTTATCTCGTGCGCCGCTATCGGCGCATTTTTTACCTCCGTGTCCGCTCAATGGGTCAAACAAAACGTCGACACAACCGCCGGCCTACGCGGCCTCGCGGTCGTCAATGAAAAGATCATCTGGGCCAGCGGCACCGGCGGGACGGTGATAAGAACGGTTGACGGCGGAGTGAACTGGAAGGTGATCAAAGTGCCGGACGCAGCGAAGCTCGATTTCCGCGACATCGAGGCTTTTGATGCGAATACCGCCTATATCCTGAGCATCGGCAACGGTGAATCGTCACGAATTTACAAGACCATAGACGGCGGTAAGATATGGAAACTACAGTTCACGAATACGGATGAAAAGGCGTTTTTCGACGCGATTGCGTGTTGGGACCGCAATAATTGCATCGCGATGTCCGATCCGGTTGATAATCGGTTTGTATTGATCAACACAACCGACGGCGGCTCAAATTGGAAACCGATGGACACAAGCAAAATGCCTCCGACAAAAGATGGCGAGGCCGCATTCGCCGCGAGTGGAACTTGTGTGATCACTCAAGGCAAGAACAATGCGTTTTTAGTAACAGGCGGCAACAATGCCCGCGTTTTCCGATCAAACGACCGAGGAAAGACGTGGTTAGTTGCTGATACGCCGATGATAAAAGGCACGGCCGGAAGCGGTATTTTCTCGATCGCGATGCGTAATGCTGTGAACGGCGTGATTGTAGGCGGGAACTATGAGAAACCTAAAGAAGGCGCAAAGACCGTAGCATACACAAATAATGGCGGACGGACGTGGAAACTTGGAGCTGATCTTTTCGGCTACCGCTCTGCGATAGCGTATCTTTCGCCGAAGATGATGATCGCGGTTGGTCCCAGCGGCGCCAATTACACCGCTTCCGGAGGCCGCCATTGGCAAATGCTCGATCCGGGTGAATACAACGCGATTGCCGTTGCCCGTCACGGACGCTCCGCCAGCGTATGGGTTGTCGGTGCCAAAGGACTAGTAGTAAGTCTGAACATTTACGATGTAAATAAGGACGAATTCGGTTCACTCTGATGACCTACGTCTGGTACGACATCCTCGGCACGC
>JAYVER010000059.1:0-16008 GCA_043748725.1 Chloracidobacterium sp.
GCTTTTTATCTGTGGCGAAAGAGCAAAAAGGGTGCAGATCAGCTGCAACCCACCGATGACAACCGCTATCGCGACTATTACAGCAACGACAGCTACGATATGGACGAGGGCGTTGACGCCGAAAAGGAAATGGAATGGCTGCGAAAGGCAAAAAAATCGACATCCAAAACGCCAGCGATGACTTATGGCACCAAACCGGGTGGCATCGGGAAAATAAGGCCAATTACTGCCAAGAACTCCGCAGGTCTTGATGAATCTAATCTCGATACAAAAGAATTTCAGGCAAAAATGCGAAAGCTGCAGTATGCCCAACTTCCGATCAATTCTTTTAGTGAGATTACCCCCGCAAAAAAATTCGAAAAGCTGTCCGTTTCCGACGACCCTTCGCTGTTGAACGCGATCGAACAAGCGAACGAGGAATTTGAGGAAGACGAATCAGTTCGCGATCTCGCCGTCAGGATACTTACGGCTTTTAGAAATTGCAATTCGGTCGATGCATTGTCTCAGATCGCTTTGTACGATCTCTCTTCAAACCTTCGTTCTAAAGCGGTTTCGACGCTTACTGACTTCGATCATGAATCCGTCTTTGAGACAATACTCCTCGCATGTGCCGACCCGACGCGTGAAGTTCGGGCCGCCGCGGCGCGTGGGCTGTTTCGGCTAAATTTTGACCGTGCGGACGCATGGAAGCGGATCGTCGAAACGGGCGACGAGTTTCGCATGCGTCATGCCGCCCGAGCCGCGATCGAGGCTGGAATTGTCGGCAAAGCTTTTGAACGCCTTGTTCACGAAGACCTGAAAGTTTCGTACGAAGCCTTCGTTCTGGTCGCTCTCCTGATCAGGTCCGAGGAGACCGAAGAGATTTTCGACGCCATACAAAATCATAAAGACGAGCGAGTCAAATTTGCGCTTCTGCATGTTTTGAGGGCTGTTAAGGATGAACGATCATTGGCCGGACTCAACGATTTGCGAACCGTCAACTGCTTCTCGAAGGATGTTAGCGAGCGGCTGCTTGACGCGATCAAGAGCTTTGAACACGTGACGGCCTAAAATGGCTCTCATCCAGCACGGAATTATTTGTAATGGTCTGCATATTATCAGGCAGGATGGATTTTTTACGGCATGGTTGAGCTAGATAACCAAGTCCAGGTTGTGACTGTTGGGTCAACGGCTGCCGATTTTGCTCTCGCAACCGAACGAAACGAGGAATGGCGGCTCTCCGATCATCTTGGTAATGTCGTTGTCCTGCTGTTTTATCCGCAAAACGAGACGCTTGTCTGCACACGGCAGTTGTGTTCCGTGCGTGACAACTGGGAGAAATATCTCGAAACCAAAGCCGAGATCGTCGGCATTTCGCCGGGAACGCCGGAGGAGCATTTTGCATTTGCTCAAAGCCGCAAACTGCCCATTCCGCTGCTGGCCGATCCTAATCGCGAAACAACAAAAATTTACAGCAAACATTGGCTATATCCGGTCAGTCTTACACGAGCTGTGGTGGTTATCGATGCAAAAGGAGTAATAAGAAATCGCGACGTTATGCTGCGTGCATTTCGGCCATCCGACGATCATGTAATTACCGATATTTACGAGGCCCGCGGCGATGCGTTAAACGATCGGTATGCATCTTTGAAATCTCGAATACGAAATTTTGGCCCGAACTGATTTCGATCTGATAAAATTTTTGCTTCCTATTGCTCTAACACTCGATTTTTTTGTGTTTCTTGGTTATGATTAAGAGATGCAATTCCGTCTCATTTCTGAAAACACACCCAAAGGCGATCAGCCGGAAGCGATCAAAGAGATTGTCGATAATCTAAACGACGGTACGAAAGATCAGGTTTTGCTCGGCATTACAGGCAGCGGCAAGACGTTCACGATTGCCAACGTTATTGAACAAGTCCAACGGCCGACGCTTGTTTTGGCGCATAATAAGACTCTCGCCGCCCAGCTTTACCAGGAGTTCAAGACATTTTTCCCCGATAATGCGGTCGAGTATTTCGTGTCGTATTACGACTATTACCAGCCCGAGGCCTACGTTCCGGCGGCCGATCTTTACATAGAAAAAGAAGCGACGATCAACGAAGAGATCGACCGTCTGCGGCTCTCAGCCACACGCGCCCTTTTTGAACGCCGCGATGTGATCGTTGTTGCGTCGGTTTCCTGTATCTACGGGCTTGGCGATCCTGACGTGTACTTTGGAATGCTTGTTTTCATCGAGCCGGGGATGAAGATCAAGCGCGAGGAATTCCTGCAAAAACTGGTCGAATTGCAGTACGAACGCGTCAATATCGACTTTGAGCGCGGTGTGTTTCGGGTTCGCGGCGATGTTGTCGAGTTGTATCCGAGCTATCAGGATCAGGCGTACCGGATCGAGTTTTGGGGCGATGAGATCGACGCGATTTACACTATTGACCCGCTTTTGGGCGAGGTGATCAAAAAGCATGATTCGCGGCTGCCGATATATCCAAAAACGCACTATGTTATGACCAAGCCCGTGATCAAACGGGCGGTAAAGACGATACGTGCCGAACTCGACGAACACGAAAAATTTCTGGTCGGCGAAGGCAAGGTCGTCGAGGCGCAGCGGCTGCACCAGCGGACGATGTATGACCTTGAGATGATGAAGGAGATGGGTTTTTGCCGCGGTATCGAAAACTATTCGCGGCATCTGACCGGCAAATTACCGGGCGAACCGCCGCCGACACTGCTCGATTACTTGCCGTCCAACGCTCTGATGGTCATCGACGAATCGCATCAAAGTGTTCCGCAATTGGGGGCGATGTTCAAAGGCGATCAGTCGCGGAAAGGCACCCTGGTCGAATATGGCTTTCGTCTGCCGAGTGCGAAAGATAACAGGCCGCTAAATTTTCAGGAGTTTGAGGAACGAATCGATCAAACTATCTACGTATCGGCGACGCCCGGAAATTACGAGCTCGAAAAAACGGGAGGCGAGGTAATCGAACAGATCATCCGTCCCACGGGGCTGCTCGATCCGGTCGTCGAAGTGCGTCCGGTAAAAGGCCAGATCGACGATCTTCTCGAAGAATGCCGCCTGCGTGCCGAACGCAACGAGCGCGTGCTGGTGACGACGCTGACCAAGCGTATGTCCGAAAACCTGAGCGAATATTTTGCCGAGGTCGGCGTCAAGGTCAGGTATCTGCACAGCGATATTCACACGCTCGAACGCATAAAAATCTTGCGCGATCTGCGGCGCGGCGAATACGACGTTTTGGTCGGCATCAACCTTTTAAGAGAAGGACTCGATCTGCCGGAGGTCTCGCTGGTCGCAATACTCGACGCAGATAAGGAAGGTTTTTTGCGTTCGGAACGCTCGCTTATCCAGACAATGGGCCGAGCCGCTCGAAATTCCGATGGCAAGGCGATCTTGTACGCCGATAAGATCACTAAATCGATGGCATACGCGATCAGCGAAACGACGCGCCGCCGCAAGATCCAGGAAGAATACAACACCGAACACGGCATCACGCCTACGACCATCGTCAAATCGATCGACGCCTTGCTGGTCACAGCATATGAGGCCGACTATTTTAAAGTGCCGCTCGATCTCGATTCGTTTGAGGAATACTCGCCGAAACAGTTAAAAGAAACCATCGCTCAACTCGAAGCCGATATGCGCCACGCTGCAAAAGAGATGAAATTTGAGCAGGCAGCGGAGATACGCGACCGTTTGAAATATCTGCGTGAGAGAGAATTGCAATATATCTAAGATGGAAGAAGGCTATATTTCTTTAAAAGTCGCTCTTGACGATCTAAATAGAAAAAAAGCGCAACTATTCTTTGACGTTTATGAGCTCGAAGAAGTGCTTCTTGGTGGAATTGGGAAGAAAACTTATTTGGAACCAAAATCACCACGTGTTTGTAGATTTTGTAAAAGGACAAATAATGAAGTGACCTTCAAAAACGATGCCCATGTTCTCCCGCAGTTTTTGGGCAATAGAAATTTACTATCATATTTTGAGTGCGATGAGTGTAATGCGCTTTTTGGAATGTACGAGCAGTCATTCGCAAACCTCTTTGGTGGTTCAATAACCTTTGCAGGAATAAAAGGAAAATCAAAAAAAGTCCCTAAATTTGGAGATGACAAAACGGGGCTAAAGGTTTCGTTTTGTGAGACACGTACTCAAATAACTATGCCGGCGGGCAATGACCAGGTCGAAGTTGACCTGGAAAATAAGTCAATTAAAGTCAAAGCCAAACGGAGCTATGTTCCCATTCATATTCCTAAGACACTTATCAAAATAGGGCTGTGCATGCTACAACCTGAAGATGTTGACGATTACGACTTTGCGAGAAGATTTATCCTCGATTCAACAATGGATAGTCGCTTTGAAGGCAATCGAATGCTTCGTGTTTCAGGCTACTTTATTCCGGGACCGTCAAAGTTTCCGAAGCCATTTGCCCAGCTTTATAAGAAAAAACCTAACCAAGCAAAGTCTTTTCCTTCGAGACAACTGATCCTTGGCTTCGCAAATAATTATTTGCAAATTATGCTGCCCTTTGCTAAATCTGAACAACATGTTGTTGGAGAGGAAATTATGATTCCTCTTTGTCCACTACTAATCGACAATTCATATTTTGAACTTTTCGGAAAATATCAAACTCTAAATCTCAATTTAACTTCTTCCAAAAAGAAAAGAGGGGAGATCACTCATAGTTTTTCCTTCGGAGGGTATGAGAAAGTACTATAGAAGAACCGGCGTTTTAAGCGTTTTGACTGGTGTCGTGATGAATCCAAATGGCAATCTGTGACAAGTTGTCACGGTTTGGAACGGTTTTGTTTCAGTTGACTGCTAAATGTAGTCAACTGCGGTTTGATTCATGGAGAAACGGCACACTCCCGATCATTCGTGTTTTAGCCTGTTTTCTTCTAAAATCTTCTTCAGTGCAAGTAAAAACCCAACTAGAAGACCTCCAAAACTATCTCACCGATGCCAGCAACATGCAGGGTGGGGCGGCGGACAAGCTGTTCATTCCCGAAACCGCTGAAGAGATCGCTCAAATTCTACGGGATGCAAATGAAAACAGGATCCCTGTAACGATATCGGGTGCTCGGACAGGAACGGTCGGCGGTGCGATACCTTTCGGGGGTTATGTCGTTTCGCTCGAAAAGCTGAATAAAATCAAGAACATTGATAAAGATGAACAAATAGCGGTTGTCGAGCCGGGAGTAATACTTGCCGACCTTCAAAAAGCCGTCGACGCCGAAGGTTTGTTTTACCCGCCCGATCCGACTGAATGGAGCTGTCAGATTGGCGGCACTGTAGCTACGAATGCTTCGGGTGCGAGGAGTTTCAAATATGGAGCGACACGGGAATTTACCAGGCGGTTGTCGGTTGTTTTAACCTGTGGCGAGATCGTAAACATCCTGCGCGGCGATTTTTTGTCTGATGAAGAAGGTTGGTTAAAGATTACGACTCAAAACGGCAATAAGATCGAAACGAAAGTCCCAACCTATGAGCGACCAAATGTGCGAAAGAACGTCAGCGGCTATTTTAATAAAAGGCCGCTTGATGCTATCGATCTTTTCATCGGCAGCGAAGGCACGCTCGGTGTGATCACGGAAATTGAATTATCGCTATTGCCAAAGCCAGAAGGTTTTTTTAGCGGGATCGTTTTTTTTGGCTCGGAAACTGAGATGCTTGGGTTTGTTGATGAGGCTCGAACTGCTTCTTTCGCTTCGCGAAAGTGCGGGCAAGCTGCCCGCGTTCCGACGATAGACGCGACGCTGCTCGAGTATTTCGATGGGCGGGCGTTAAAATTTATCTCTGAAAAGTTTCCAGAAACGCCGACTGATGCGGTCGGGGCGATCTTTTTCGAACAGGAGACGTCGGCTGCAAATGAGGACGCTCTGCTTGAGCAATGGAACGATCTGCTGGAAAAACATAACGCTGACCTTGAGCGGTCGTGGTTTACGACTAATGAGCAGGATCGTGAGAAAATGCGTGAGTTTCGCCACGCTTTGCCGGTGACCGTAAACGAGCGTATCGTCAAATACAAACAGCGAAAGGTCGGGACGGATATGGCCGTACCGGATGAGAATTTTCCGACATTTTTGCGGTTTTATAAGGAGACGCTCGACGCAAGCGGGCTCGATTATGTCATTTTTGGGCACATCGGCGATTGTCATTTGCATGCCAATATGATGCCGAAAGATGCAGTTGAGGCCGAAACAGCCCGCCACATTTACGGCCGCTGCGTCGCTCAGGCGATAATGCTTGGCGGGACGGTTTCGGCGGAGCACGGTATCGGCAAGCTCAAACGAAAATACCTTTCTGCGATGATGGGCGAGCGTTATTTGAACGAAATGGCCGAGATCAAACGCGCATTCGACCCGAACGGCATTCTTGGTCGCGGAAATATGTTCGATGAGAGCTATCTCGTTTAGAGTGCGCGATTTATCGCGTTCTCATCGAATCGGTTAGGCTATTTTTAGAAAAATACGGGCTGAAGCCCGCACTCCGAACTTATGATTAAAGCGATTCTCATGGATTTCAACGGCGTCATTATAAATGACGAACCCGTGCAAATGCGGGCGTATCAGGAGATACTCAGGGACGACGGCATCGACCTGACGGAGTCGGATTATATCGGGTGTCTGGGCATGGACGACCGGACTTTTGTGACTGCGGCATTTGAGCGAGCCGAGAAAAACGCGGACGAGGCAAAAATCAATACGATCACCGAAAAGAAATCAGCACGCTGGCGGGAGCTTGTAGCGGACGAACTGCCGCTATTTGAAGGTATCGGCGATTTTGTTGAAAGAATGTCACGGGAATTCGCGCTGGGTATTGTCAGCATGGCTGGGCGGGATGAGATCGAGTACGTGCTTGAACGGAGCGGTCTCGCGAAGCATTTTTCAACGATCGTGAGTGCTGCGGATGTTGCCAAATGCAAGCCCGACCCCGAGTGTTTTCGAATCGGTTTTCGTGGGTTGGACGCATTTCGGACATCGCTGGGACATCTGCCGATGACGCACGGCGAGTGTCTCGTTATTGAAGATTCGCCTCCGGGAATCACTGGTGCGCGAAATGCCGATCTGCCGACCTTGGGTGTTACAAACACAGTTTCCGCCGAGAAACTTCGTGCCGCCGGTGCCGACGCGATCGCCAAAGATCTGCGTGACTGGATGCCGGAATCGATCCGCCGGGTTTTTGTTTAGAGACTCACCGTAGAGACGCGGAGACGCGGAGAAAGGGAATTTACAGGGATGAAGAGGATAAATGGGATATTCGAAAGGCTAGATTTTCTTATCTCGTCCATTTTTGTCCCGGTAAATCATCTTTCTTCTTTCCTCCTCTGCGTCTCAGCGTCTCTGCTGTAAAAATATCTATGTCAGAACATTTTATTTCCAGAGATAAAGCCGAGGGCGATCTGCTTTCGGCGGCGGCGTTTCTTGCCGAAAATATTAAGAGTGCCGACGGACACGCCGAGGCGATGAAGGCGATTGTGCCGCTTTATCTTGCTAAGGGCGATGTCGATCTTGCGGCCGAGCTTGCAAACGAGGTCGGCGAGCCGTTTTCCAGAGATAAGCTGCTGGTCATTGTCGCCGAAAAATGTGCCGAAACGGACGATGACGAATATGCATTGCAGCTTGTTGACGCGATCGAGGATCACGGTGTGCAGGCACAGGCATTTGAGCGGATCGCCCTGGTTATGGCTTCGAAGGGGCGACTCGATAAGGCCCGCGAAGTCGGCGACTCAATGATCCATCCGGATTTTGTCCTAGGCGGCATCGCGGTCAAACAGGCTGCTGACGGTGACGAGACGGTGGCGCTCGCGACGATTGACAGCATTGATTTTGCGACGGCCCGTGTCGATGCTCTTCAGCAGATCGCTTCGGCAAAAATCGAGAGCGGCGATGCGGCCAAAGCCGCAGATATGCTCGACCTTGCCGTGGTTGCGGCAAATGAGATCGAACACGACGAAGAGAAAATCAGGTCACTTTGTGACAGCGGCAATCTTTTTATAGAGGCCAAAAGAAACGACAAGGCCATTGAGACATTTGAGTCGGCTAGCGGGCTGGCGGAAATTCTCGACAATGTTCATCGCGATTTTTTTCTCGTAAATTGTTCGCTCGGCTTTCTTTACGCGGGCAGCGTCGATCTTGCCGACCGCACGCTTGATCTTGTAACGGATAAGACACAAATGACTACGGCGTTGCTCGGCTTTGCGCGGGATCAATGGAAAAAAGGAGAAAAAGAAGAAGCGGTCGAAACGCTTGACGAAGCACACGAAATTCTCAAATCGCAGCGCGACATTGAGACACGCGACAGCCGTGCCCGAAACGCTCTGATGACGTCGATAGCGACCCAATTTGCGGGGTTTGGCAAGACCGACCGGGCAATCGAGATCGCGCTAGGCAATCAGGACCCGGACGAGCAGATGAGTGCTCTTTCGCAGATCGTGCAAATTCTCACGCTTCAGAAAGAAGACGAACTGGCGCGGCAAACTTTGAATATGATCCCGGATAACGCGAGTCGGCTGTTTGCTCTTATCTCGATGGCCGATGCGAAAGAAAAGCTTGGCGAGATAGATGCGGCTATTGCTCTATTAAACGAGGCCGCGACTTTTGCCGATGATGTCCCGCAGCTTGCGCCGCGATCAAGCGCATTAAACGAACTTGCAACACGCTTTGCCGAACACGCCAAGCGCGAACGATCGCGGGAACTTCTCCTTGAGGGTCTCGACGTAATTTCTGAGATCCGCGACGAAAGCAGTCAGGCTGCGGCTCTTGCTGCATTAGCCGGTGTTTACGATTCCGCTGGATTAGAAATAGAGGAAGCAGAGATCAGTAAGATAAATTCGCTGTTGCGACGAATCGCCTGGTAGCCTCAAAAGATATCGTTTACGATTAGATCTTCGAAATCTTCACGTTTTCTTATTATTTCAGCGTCGCCATTTTCACAGATCAGAACCACGGGCGGTAGAAAGCGTCCGTTGTACTGCGATTCCTGGGCGATGGTGTACGCACCGCAATTTAGCAAAGCGAGAATTTCACCGGGCTGGACGTCATCCGGCAGGAGGCGGTAAGATGGCAGACGGTTTAGGCCTTCGATGTCGAAATATACGTCGCCCCCATCACAGAGCGGCCCTGCCACCTTGTATGGAAAATTATGCAGCTGTTCGGCACGTTCAGCCGAAATGAGGTCGTAGTACCATTTGTAGGTTTCCATTGAGAGCAGGATGTTGAAACCGGCGTCCGTTAGAAGCCAATGTTCGTTAGTAATGTCGCTCCGAACAACACCACGCGCGAGATCATAAATTCCGCCACTAACACCGGTCGTGTTCTGCGATCGCTCGATATTTTCCAAATGTGAATGCAGTTCGATCCTAATTTCCGACAAAGGTCGACTCTTTGCGTTTCTTACTGAAGTGAGACAAATACCTGCGTCGGATATAATGCTCCTGCCAGGTTCGAGTAGAAGGGTTAGATTCGCGAGTAAGTGCTCCGAACTGGTCACAGTTGCCTTGAGCCTTATCATTTCCCAAGCGTCGCATATCGCTTCAAAAGGCTCGAAGTCCGCCGACAGCATCCGGTGGCGGCCCGCTTCTTCTTCGAGTTCCTTTCGCGAGATGTCTGGAATATGAAGGTTTTCTGTTTCCGAACTAAAGACCTCACGCAATTTCTCAAGCATTTCAGGAGGCTTGGTCGAATACCGGCTTTCGTCCCTAAGATAATTGACAGGAAATCCGCCACCGAGATTTATATGTTTGAGTATGATTCCAGTTTCACTGAAAATTCGAAGCATACTGTCGAAAAGCATTGCCAAAGCTTCGGAATAGACAATCGAGTTTGGATTTTGCGAACCGACGTGCAGGTGAATGCCGCAGAGATCGAGGTGCGGCGAATCTCGGTAGTCGCGAAACGCCGAAAACGCTTCGTCCGGCATCATTCCGAATTTCGAGGTCAATAATGCGGTTTGCAATCCGGAGTGGGTTCCGCTCTCGATCTCTGGCACGAGCCGCAGGCTGACGTTTGCGCTTTTGTTTAATCGCTTTGCGGTTTCCTCGATCAGCGAAAGCTCGTATAGGGAATCGACCTGGATCGCATAAATATCCGCATTTATAGCATTTTCGATCTCCCAGACCTCTTTGCTCGTGCCGTTGAAAATGATCTGATCGCCGGTAAAGCCGATTTTGAGCGCTTTCCAAAGCTCACCGCCCGAATTGACCTCGATGTCGCAGCCCGCATCTTTGATTACGCGAAGAATCGCCATCGTTGACATCGCTTTGGCGGCGTAACAAACCTTAAGAGGGCAGGCGATCGCATCTTCGACTTTTTTTAGGCGCGAGATGTTATGGCGAATGCGAGATTCGTTAAAGACAAAGAGCGGCGTGCCGTATTTACGCGCCAGATCAACCGCCGAAACGCCGTCGATGTGAAGTTGATTGTCGCGGACATCGAGAAAATTTTCGATCTCCCATGCCTGGGTCATAAAACTAAATTGGCCACGGATTTACAGAGATATCACAGATAAGAAGAATACCTAATCTGTGCCGATCTGTGCCAATCCGTGGCTAAACTTCTTATTTCTTTAACATCTGAATACCCGTGCCACGCGGATACAGTCCCGGCAGCGAGATGGGCAGACGGCCCGTAATATCCTGCAAGCCGAATAACGCACGGGCCGATGCACGCTGCAGGCTCAGCATGTCGCCATACGCGACCAGATATGTTTTCAGGTCTGGAAACGCGCCGAGAATATACGGATTTCCGTAACTTACGCCTATGACGTTTTTGTCCTTTGCGATCAGGTCGCGCAAAATGGCGACGCCGGAATCGGGCAGGCCGACGCTGTTTTTCGCACCCGAACGGACACGGCCGTAAAGAGCGGCGATAACGAAATCCGCGTTTTTAACCAATTCCTGAGCATTTTTAACCTGTTCGGAGGTGGAATTATCCTGGAGCAGCGCGGACGTGAAGCGGAGGCCGTTTGCGCGTAGCTCGCGGGTCAAAACGCCGATGGTTTGATCCGCTTCAAATGTATTTGAAATGGCAAGAACACACATCTTTTTGCTGCGGTCGAGCGGTATAAGACCGGCATCATTGCGGACAAGCGTCATCGCCTTTTCGCCGATCTCGTTTGAAAGCTCGCCGACATCTTTGGTCGAAACGATGCGGTCGATCTGGTCGAGCGGCGTTATTTTTTGCTTGTAAAGGCCGAGTTCATATTTCCAGGCGATGATCTTGCGAACGGATTCGTCGAGACGTGCTTCGGTCACTCGGCCGGATTTGAGGGCTTCGATCAGGCCTTTGAGCATCGCATCGGTGTCGGCTGGTTTTTCAAGAATGTCGGCGCCGGCTAAGAAGGCCCGGACGCCGGCTTCTTTTTGATCGAAATACAGCGTCAAACCGCTCATCCCCATCGCGTCGGTCACTATCAAACCTTGAAAATTCAGGTCCTTTCGCAGGATCTGCTTTTGGACAATCGGCGATAGCGTCGCAGGCATTGTTGCCTTGAGGTCGACGATCTCGGCACCTTCTTCCGCCTCGACGCGAAGCGGTTTTTTGATCGGCTTGATCTCGGTCGGGTCGATCTGCGGCAGCCCGATATGGGCGATCATGATCGAGCCGATGCCGGCGGCGATAGCCTGGCGAAATGGCACAAGCTCAGTCTTTTCGAGGCTCTCGCGTGAATGATCGATCATGGGCAAACCGCGGTGCGAATCCACATTTGTGTCACCGTGGCCGGGAAAATGTTTGGCAGTCGCGAGCACGCGTTGGCTCTGGAGGCCCTGCATAAACGCCACGCCAAAGCGGCCGACGGTTTCTGGGTCTTCGCCATACGAACGGACGTTTATGACCGGATTGTCGGCGTTGTTGTTGACATCGAGAACGGGCGCAAACACATGCTGAACGCCCAAAGCCCGAGCCTCGCGTCCCGTAACGACGCCAATTCTGCGGGCGTAGTCAGGATTTCCGGTCGCCGCGACGGCCATGTTCCATGGGAAATTGGTCGCGTCGCCGAACCGCATTCCGACGCCGGTTTCAGCATCAACCGAGATCAACAGGGGAATCTTCGCGTTCTCCTGCATCCGGTTGACGAGTTGCACAGTCTCATAGATCGGAGCGCCGAAAAGCAGGATGCCGCCGACCTTGTTATCGACAACGTCGCGTTTCAACGATTGAAAATATTCGCTGTCCTGATTGGCAAACTTCGCGTTAATGCCGATGTGGATGACCTGGCCGACCTTTTCCTCGACGGTCATTTTTTTGAGCTGTTTGTCGGCGAATTTCCAAGCGTTTTTTGACGGTTCGAGGCGTGGCGAATTAGGAACGGTTTGACCTTGCATACGAGCAAAGGAGCCAACAAAAATCGAGATAATAAGAACTAGATTTGTAAATACTTTCATTTAAGGTTCAACGTGCTCAAGATTCATCAGTGGCGGGCATTACTTGTTTCTGTTTGGGCGGTCCGGCGACTGCACTGACAACGTAGCCGACCGAGAAACACACGACAGTTCCGGTCAAAACGTACCACGTCCACGCGAGGTTAGTATAAAATTTGATGCAGGTCATGGCTGCGATCGACGAGATCATGCCGACAACGACGCCGATCGAGTTTGCCCGTTTCGTAACCACACCAAGCAAAAAAGCTCCCAGCATCGTTCCGTAAACAAGCGACGCGATCGTCAGTCCGACCGTAAATACCGAGCCCCATCCGCGTGCCATGATTGCAATAAATATAAGAATAACGCCCCATGCGGCGGTCAGCCAACGCGAGAGTTTGAGCAGAGACTCGTCGCTGGCGTTCGGGTTGATGAGTGGCTTGTAAAAATCGAGCACCGTCGTTGACGCGAGTGAATTGAGCGAACCGCTCAGGTTCGACATTGCCGCGGCGAAAATGGCGGCTATGACAAGACCGGAAATGCCCTGCGGCAGATGTTCAACGATAAATCGCGGAAAGATCTGGTCACACTTAACATTTGCAATACATTCTTTCGCCGAAAATGCGGAATCCGCGATCGGAAAGTAGATATAATACGCATACAACATCACGCCGATAAACAGGAACAGTACGAACTGAAACATCACGACAAAGCCGCTCAGAATCAGAGCTTTCTTACTGTCAGCTTCATTTTTACAGGTCAAAAGCCGCTGGACCAGTAGTTGATCGGTGCCGTGCGAAGCCATGGTCAAAAACGTGCCGCCGAGCAGTCCAGCCCAGAATGTGAATGGTAGGTTGAGCGAAAAATCGAACGACACGAGCTGAAATTTGCCCGCCGCCGCACCTTGTGCATATATCTCGTTCCAGCCGCCCGGCACGAGCGAGAGCAGCATGTAGGCCGCGACCAACGAGCCGCCGATATAGATAATCAGCTGGATCAGATCGGTCCAGATAACCGCCGCGATGCCGCCTTCGAATGTGTAAACGAGCGTCAAAACGCCGACAATGACTATCGACCACAGTGTCAGATTTGGAAAATCAGGCAGCGAGCTTCCGAGCACGGCCGTGAGCACGATCGACGCCGCGTATATCCTTACACCCTCCGCCAATGCCCGCATGATCAGAAACAGCGACGCCGCAAAGTTCTTGACCGACACGCCAAAGCGGTTTTCGAGCAGCGTGTACGCCGTCATCAGATCGCCCTTAAAATAAGCCGGGATAAACAAAAAACTGATGATAAAGCGGGCGATAATGTAGCCGACAACGACTTGCAGATACGTGAAATTGCCGCCCTGTTCCGGGTGAGTAAAATTGGCATACGCGATGGCCGGAACGCCGATCAGCGTCAACGTGCTCGTTTCGGTCGCGACGATCGACAGGCTGATGACGACCCAATTAATGTTTTTGGCGCCGACAAAATAGTCCTTTACCGTCTTTTGCGATTTGCGAAAAAGCACACCAAAAACGGTGATGCCGACCAGGTAAAAACCAAGTACCGCGTAATCAATTGCTGAAAATCCCATATTATTTTCGAACGGCTGCTATTGCTTTGTCGATCACGAAATCTTCCTGCCTTAGAGCCGCTTCCGCCAACGCACGGCTTGCATTTCCGCCAAACATAACTAAGGCAATGCGAAAGTCGCCGCCAGCTTCGTCGAACAATGAGCGGGCGGCCGATTCGTCTAAACCCGTTTCCGCCATCAGGGTACGAAAGGATCGCTCCTTTAGTTTGACGTTCGATGGTTTCATGCTCGTCATGCGGTTGCCTTTGACATAGCCGAGCCGCATCATTGCGACCGTCGAAATCATATTGAGCACCATCTTTTGCGCTGTTCCGGCTTTCATCCGCGTTGAGCCGGTGATCGTTTCGGGGCCGACAACGGGAACGATAGCAATATCTACAGCACGCGTTATCACCGAATCTAGAACGCAGGTTATACAAGCCGTGAAACAGCCAAGTTCGCGAGCAAACTCAACGGCGCCGATCGTATAAGGGGTCCGTCCCGAGGCAGCGATGCCGACGACCGCGTCTTTTGCCGTAACGCCTCGCTTTTTCAGGTCCTCTGCACCCGCTTCGCGGTTATCTTCGCTCGATTCAGTCGCTTTATAAAGTGCGTCATAGCCGCCGGCGATCACGCCCTGGACAAGGTCGTATGAAACGCCAAAAGTCGGCGGTATCTCCGATGCGTCGAGCACACCGAGCCGCCCGCTTGTGCCTGTTCCGACATAAAACAACCGACCGCCGTTTTGCAGTCGTTCGACGATCTTATCTACCGCGGCGGCGATTTCCGGCAGAACCTTTTCTACCGCCTCGGCGACCTTTTTGTCCTCAGCATTGATGAGTCGAACCGCATCGAGGGTCGAGACCTTGTCAATGTCGGTAGTGGCCGGATTTTCTTGTTCGGTTACGGGCAGCATAATTCGTTCAACGCTTTGATCCGTTAGTTCCGTTTTTCATCGCCATCAGAGATCCCGCGTGTGATGGCGGCATCAGGGGCTCTTGCAAATACGCTTTTGGGGCTGTCTTGTTTATTATCTCGATCATCGGTGCGGTCAAAAGCCTACCGGCTCCAAAAATACTCCCGACGCAGCCGATCGGCACCTTTTGCTTTTCCAAACCGAGCCGTTTTAGTACGGCGACGGCAGCCGTTCCAAGTTCGCGTCCGGCATCGTTTATGATTTCAACGGCGATTTTATCACCTTCGATGGCGGTTTCAACGACCAGCCGGGCGAAACCGGCGATGCGGCTGTTGTCCATTTGCGGAGCGTAGATCGCTCCGATGAGGTTTTCGACGCTGGATGCACGAAAATATTCAGCGGCTTGCTCGCTCAATTTGGTACGCTCGCCTCTGCCGTCCGAGGCTTTGGCGATCCGGTGCAGGGCCTGGTCGGCAATCCCGCGCCCGCCGCCTTCGTCACCGGCGATCGGCCCCCAACCGCCCGCGATCGCTTTTTCTCCAGCAGCGTTCACGCCGAGGCAGATCGAGCCGGTCCCGGCGATAACGACGGCTCCGGGTTTGCCGAGTGTCGTGCCGTAAAGTGCAATATCGGCATCGGTTGTAACATGAGTTTTGCGAATCCGGTATCGTTCGATAAAGCTCTCTCGCACGCGCTCCCTGATGTCTGTTCGGCGCACGCCGGCGAGTCCGAGCGTCGCCGCAACTATGTCGCCGCGTGAGATTCCGCCTATATCGCAGGCCGAATCGATTGCCTTGATTATATTGGTGACCGCGGTTTCGACGCCGACGCGCAGCGGGTTCGACGGGCCGCCGACCGCTTCTGCTACTAGCTCACGTGCCTCATTCATTATGGCGATGTTGGTCTTGGTTCCGCCGCCGTCCACGCCAAGAAAAAACTGGTAGGATCGTTGTTTACGAGAGCGATTTTGTACAGGCTGCGGCATTTATGAATCGTCGGATACAAAAAATTCACTTCTATTGTTTGGGAAACTTGACATATAATCAAATTTAACGGAGTTTATATAACCAATAAGATATTCTAATCGCAGTCTTTGAGTAATAATACGGTAGTCAGTCATGAATCTTGGATTTAACTTTGCGTTCTTAGCGGCTTTGCGTTTAAAACTTCACGCAAAGCC
>JAYVER010000060.1:0-6201 GCA_043748725.1 Chloracidobacterium sp.
CCGAATAAATTAATTTGAGAATTATCCCGGATCCAATGGCGTCGAAGACCAGGAAGGTGGAATCTTCAAAAGCCGAACTGCACGAAAAAGTGAATGTTGGTTCAGAAAAAATTGAACTACGAGTATTGATAGTAGTTCGTATCAATGGGATATGTCAACCGCATCGAAGTTATTAGTTATGGAGGGTATAAGCATTTCCGATGAATTGATCGCCGGGCAAATTTACACATGGTCCGAAGTGAGCAGGATTCACCTGATCCGAAACGGAATTTACCAGCGTAACGGACGGCTCATCTCGCTGCTGACAGATTTTGGACGCATCAATCCGTGCTATCCGGATTTTCACGGTGACACGAACGACACTATTCACTACACCGGAGCAGGCCGCCTGGGCGATCAGAAACTTGATGCTCAAAACCGCGCTTTGTTGGATGCGATCAGTACGGAAATACGCGTACCGCTTTTTAACAAACTCGGGCCGGGAAGGTGGAAATTTCTCGGCTATTGGCAGGTTGTATCCGCGAAGTATATTTTTGAAGAAAATCAGGGTAGAATGGTTTGGAAATTTACGTTAATTAGACAAATCTGACCTTTGACACGAGCGTGGACTCGCGCTTTTGTTTTACTTTGCCGCTCTCACGCGGCTTTGCGTGAAATCAGCTCACGCAAAGAACGCAAAGGAAAGAATTAAGTTAAGGAGAAATTGAGATGAGATTGTTCGGAATGGTTTTGTTGTCGTTGTTGTTTTTTGTAAGTCTGGGTTACGGCCAAAACGTCTGGTCGCCGGAGATGCAGACTAAGGTCAAGGCTGTGGCCAACGTTCGGGTCTCGCCCGACGCGGGCCACGTCGTTTATACGGTCTCTAATGAAATGATGACCGCCGACAAGAGCGAGTATGTCTCGCAGATTTGGCTCGCGACGGTCGACGGGAAAGAGAATTTACAGCTCACGTTTGGAGACAAAACATCGACAAATCCGAAATGGTCGCCCGATGGCCGTTGGATCGCGTTTACGTCCACACGTAAGGAAAACAAGAGCAATCTCTATATTTTGCGTGTCGCGGGCGGCGAAGCCGAGGCTCTGACGGATGTTAAATCGGGCGTCGGTGATTTTGAATGGTCGCCGGACGGCAAATGGATCGCGTTTACAATGACCGACGCCAAGTCCGACGACGAGGAAAAGAATGATAAAGGCCGCAACGATTTTCGCTGGATGGACGAAAATATCAAGCTGGCGCGGCTCTATATGGTGCCGCTCATCGCGAACGAAGCCGGCAAGCACGAGTTGAAAAAACTGACGACCGCAAACTACAGCGTAAACGGCTTTGATTGGTCGCCCGACGGCGGCAAGATCGTTTTTAGCCACGTGCGTGACCCGCGTGCCGACTATTGGATGACGTCGGACGTTGAAATTTATGATATTGTCACCGGCCAGGTAATGCCGCTCGCAAACACCGCGTCGGCCGAAACGTCGCCGGTCTATTCGCCCGACGGCAAATGGATAGCGATGGTCGTCAGCGATAATCCGCCGCGTTGGGCACAAACCGGCAATATCGCCATTTTTCCTGCGAATGGCGGCACTCCGAAAATCATGCCGGCATCTTTTGACGGCCAGCCCGGGATCGCCGGGTGGTCGGCAGACGGGGCGAATATCTATTTCCTTGAGGGTAAAAGAACAGGAACGTCACTTTACACGGTAAATGTTGCATCAGGCACGATAACTGAGCTCCATACAGCTGCGGCCGTAGTCTCAGGATTTTATATGAATCAACCCGCGACCGCCTTCGGTTTTGTTGAGCAGTGGCCGAACAGGCCTCCGGAGGCTTTTTTCGCCAAGCTCACTGATGCGGAGCCGACACAGGTCTCGCATATCAACGAAGACATTGCCAAAATGCCGGTCGGCAAAACCGAGATGATAAAGTGGAAAAGCAAGGATGGCCGTGAGATCGAGGGCCTACTGACATATCCGGTTGGCTACCAGCCTGGGACAAAGGTGCCATTCATTCTAAATGTTCACGGCGGGCCGGCGGGATCGTTTCAGATGAACTACATCGGCGGTCGCGGTGTCTATCCGATCGCGACCTTTGCGTCTCGCGGTTATGCAATTTTGCGCTGCAATCCGCGCGGATCGAGCGGTTACGGTACCGAATTTCGGCGTGCAAATTTCAAGGATTGGGGCGGAATGGACTATCAAGATCTGATGACCGGCGTCGATAAGGTCATCGAAATGGGCGTCGCCGATCCAAACCGCATGGGCGTTATGGGCTGGAGCTATGGCGGCTATATGACAAGCTGGATCGTCACGCAGACCAAGCGTTTCAAAGCAGCGTCGGCCGGTGCGCCGGTGACAAATCTGATGAGCTTTAACGGCACAGCGGACATACCGGCCTTTGTGCCCGATTATTTTGGCGGGCAAGCGTGGGAAATCCCCGAGGTTTACGCAAAACACTCGGCGATGTTCAATATCAAAGGCGTCACAACGCCGACATTGATCGAGCAGGGCGACGCCGATGTGCGCGTGCCGATCTCGCAGGGCTACGAGTTTTATCAGGCCCTCAAACTACAAGGCGTCCCGACCCGTATGATCGTCCTCCCGCGCCAGCCGCACGGCCCGACCGAGCCAAAAATGCAGATAGCCGCCATGCAGGCTAATCTGGATTGGTTTGAGAAGTATTTGAAATAGGTGATTATACAGTGACAAACCAAGCTAATTAGTGTATATACAATAAGTGTATGTTTAGCTGCGATATCCAGAAAGCGATACTTAACTTTGATAAGCACGGAGTATCGTTTGAAGAGGCGGTCACAGCTTTTGATGATGAGGGTGGCTTGGATTGGGCGGACTTGACCCATTCGGGGGGCCGAAAACAGACGCAAGCGTCTGGCAAATTCAGACATGGATCGGATTTTGCTTATCGTTTACACGACAAGGAGTTTGGTAAATGGCAAAGAAACAACCCGTATCATTAGCGCAAGGCGTGCGTCGCAGAGAGAGCGTGAAGCATATCAAAGATCGTGATATAGACTTTTCGGACATTCCCGAATCAACGCCAGCAGAGTTAAAGCGGGCCGTCAGGATCGGGCGTCCTTCGACCGGAAATGCAAAGCATCTGATCGCATTCAGGATCGCCCCAAGCCTGCTTTCAAGAATTCGTAAATTGGCGGCGAAACGAGAGACGCCCTACCAAACTTTGTTGCACGAATTACTCGAAGATGCGATGGGTAAACGCGCGGCATAAGACCAATGCAGATCGCCGCCATGCAGGCAAATCTGGACCGGTTTGAGAAATACTTAAAATGAAGGAAACTGAAAAAGGGCAAAGAGACGATCCGAATCATCAGTGCGCGGGCAGCATCGTATAATGTCGCGGACGCCCTTCTATATCCGCTGACCGGATGGCTGCAGTCACAGAGCCTGCGGAATTTTAAGGCACCGAGAGTAAACGGTTAAGGGAGCAGAGCACGATGGACACGATTACGCGCGAATTCTGCGCCATCGGTAAAACTGCGCGCGTAAAACTCGCACTTGAAACGGTTGCGTATATGCTCGTCTTCAAAAACTCTTCCGCCGAGCAGAATCGGAATTCCGAGTTTGGCTATTTTTTTTCTGAAATCTTTATAATCCCGCGACAGTCGTTCTAAATCATTTAATACCGCCGCGGAAATGCAGACAAAATTTGGCGAATACCGAACGACCTCATCAGCCAGACTATAGAGTGGGGTGGAAGCGCCAAAATTTATGACTTCCAAACCTTCGTTTTCAAAAGCTATTTGCGCCAGAAGCGTCGGCAGTTCGTGAAGATCGCCTTCCATTGCGCAACATACTGCCAACCCGTTTTTCATTTCGGGAATCGGGAGCGCGCTTCTGAGTTTGTATATGGCAGATACGGCGGTACGAGTTGCCAGATGCTCCTGCGTAACGCTGATTTCCTCTCTGTGCCACAATTCGCCGATTTCCTGCATCGCCGGACAAATATAACGGTCGATTATTTCCGTCAATGGCTTGCCTTCCAAATGCGCGGTAATAAAAAAGTTCGTTGCCGCTTCTTCGCCTCCGTTAATCAATGATTGAAGAAATTCTGAATCGGAATAAACTTTTCTATCTCGGGTGCGGTTTGTCGTCGTTATAACGGATTCGTCGCCGTGACTTTGCTTAAGTCCGAGACCTTGTTCGCGCTGAAAACGCGCTACTTCTTCGGCGCGAAAACGCCGATGCCCGCCACTCGTTCGTTCGGATTTTAAAAGTCCGGCTTCTTCCCACCGTTTAACGGTCGCGTCGCTGACGCGGCACAACCGGGCAACTTCTATTGTGGTAAAGCCTTTTATCTCTGCCATCTTTATTTATATATATTACCAAAGTTTTCCCTAATACTTAGAAGTGAGAAAGATTTTGCAACTTATGAAATCATAATACATAAATCGCATAAATCGCACAAGAGCGAATTTTAGAAATAAGACTTTTTGAATATATATTTACTCTAGCTATTGAACTTATTAGATGATTAGAAAAAAAATCATCAAATGCATTTGACTCCTGCAAATTTTTTTTATAACATTTAAATCGCACAAACCGCACACGACAGGTAAATGCATTTAGTCGTAATTTTGCGGAAACACATTAGCGATATTCGCTAAGAAACCGGGGAAACATCCCTAAAACAGACAGGAACATTGAGCATTACTGCTTAATAATTTTTCAAGGAAAAAAATAATGACAGGAACAGCAACACAACGCGCAGCAACAAACGAAGCACAGGAACATTCAGAAGGAATCGTCGCCCGAACGATTGAGCAACAAACGGCTAAATTGCCATCAGACATATTTCTTTGGGGCGCGCTCGGGTCAATCGGCATATCACTTTATCTTGAGCTGAAAGGCGAAACGCAAAAAAGTAGCTTTGTCAGCCGATGGGTTTCGCCTTTTCTGCTGCTTGGGGTTTACAACAAACTGGTGAAATTGGCGGGTTCAGACCGGGTTAACAAATAGACGGTTTGCCCGGTCAACGGCAATCAGCAAGACAAATGGGTATGAAGACGTGAATAAAACATCAATAAAAATTATCAAACGAAAAGATGCGGAAGCAATGGCAAACGACAAAACTCAAAATCTGTCCGAACCAAAGCTCGTGGCAGCGATGAGCGGAGAAAAAATTGAACGCCGTTCGCACCGCATGACGGCGGACACGGTTTCAAATTGGATTGCCGAGTGCCGAAAAAACAACCGCGCTGAAGAAGTTTCGGCAACTCGCAGGATGGTTGGCAGCGAATCTTTCTTGAGCAACCCAGCTTGGGGGAGAGTATTTTTAAGGTAAATACAATGATTGCTTCAGCAACGCGAAGAACTCAAAAAACGGAGACTTCGATTATTCTGCGAAGGATTGCGGAAAAAGATAAAACTGCGATTAAAGACTGCATTGATGCTTACGGTAATTTCATCTGGGCATTAGCGCGAAAGCTCGCCGCTTCGCGCGAAGAAGCGGAAGCAGCAACAGAAGAAATTTTTATTGATATTTGGCGATACTGCGAGCGCGAGCGCAACACTCAATCAACCGAAAAAAAACTGATTGCGATGATTGCGTTGCGTCGGTTGATTAAACCGCTTCAGTTGGCCAACGAAAAATCTATGGCACGCATATATGCACAGAACGAACAAGGGGCAGAGATGGACAGAATTTCAGGATTCATTTAGAGATTCTGTCCATCATTTACATTTTTTGATTATTTTAAGGAGTCTTTTTATGTTCAGCAAATCAGATTACATAATTTTAATTGCAGCCTTCGTTTCTTTTTTATTTTCGGTTTCCCTATGGTTCGGCGTGTTTGGAGCGCAAAATAGAGATGCCGGAATTTTTGTCGGATTATGGGTACCCTCCATCCTCGGCTTTGGACTTTTCTTTAAAGCGAGAGCGAAAGGCAGACAGGTATGATGACAAGCATTATCTTTATAGTCGGTTTACTCGTTAGTTCCGCGGTTTGTTACGCGTTATTCGGCTATACGATTCATGAAATGGGTACTAATAATAAAACGAGTAATACCCCGTCCGAATCAATAAAGCAGCCAATAAAATGATTGTAAATTTGAATAATTTATCTGTTGGTTCGATACCTCATTTGGCATCACGATTTCGAGGTGTCGGTGATGAAAAATATCAATCAAGTAAAACCATCGAGCGTGCAGCCGAGGCAAAGTTGCCGACCAAAT
>JAYVER010000061.1:0-2308 GCA_043748725.1 Chloracidobacterium sp.
GAATTGAAATTCAACGCCTAATTCCGCGTAAGTTACTTTATGTCCAAAGACTTCGGGTAAAGATGGTATCGTCGAGGCCTTATAAATCATAAGTGCCAATGCAGCCCCAGAGCTGATTAATATAATTGGAAGTGATTTATCCAGTCGTTGCTGAACGGTACAAATAATATAAGTCGCAACGCAAATCACACCGGCAATAGGAATTATCCATAAACTATTGTCTCCATTTGCCAATTCGGCACCTGAAATGGATTTCTTTACCCCACACCCAGAAAATTGCACCCAAGGCAGGAAGAAACAAATAACTGCGAAGGTAGCCCCCGCAGGACTGATAAATGACCTTTTGTCATTTTCTTCTCGTCTAAATGCTGGTTTTGTATTGTTCGTTTCGTCCATATTCTTAACTCTTTGCCTAACTCCGAGAAAATCTCCGCGTCCTTCGCGTTAAACCGAACTTGAAATTTATTCAACGTAATCTCAACGCAGAATACACGGAGTTTTACGCAAAGTATCGGAGAGAATTACTCTTGGAAATTAAAAACTCGTCTTCGAATTCCGTCTCTAAGCAAAAGCACGTTGAAATTTATCAATAGGCCGACTTGCCAACCGCCGAGGCTTAGATATGTAACAAGTTGAGCCTCATAAACCGGCGGCATGAAATCGACGGACTTTAATTCGACGACAACCGAATCGCATACAAGAAAGTCCAAACGATATCCGCATTCGAGATGTACTCCTTTGTATACCACCGGAACAGGTACTTCCCGTTCGAACGGAAAGTTCCGTAAAAACAGCTCCCTTGTAAAACATTCCTGATACGCCGATTCAAGCAGACCCGGACCGAGTTGTTTATGAACTTCGATTGAAGCACCGATTTTGCCGTCTGTTATTTGGTTGTAGTTAATCTTTTCCACAATAAAGTGTTTTCTCAGCGTTCTCTGCGAATCCTCTCCGTCCTCTGCGTTGAAAATGGGCCGACATATTTGCAACGCAGAGGACACAGAGACTTACGCAGAGTTAACAGAGGCTTGCCCGGTCGCGGCCGCCATTACTTTCTCAGGTGTTGCTTCCTCACGCGTAAATTCTCCTGTCAAACGGCCCTCATGCAGGACGATCACGCGATCGGAAAGACCGAGCACCTCGGGTAATTCGGATGAGACGAGGACGATCGCCATGCCTTCTTTGGCGAGCTTATTGATCTCGGCGTAGATCTCCTGTTTGGCTCCGACATCGATACCGCGGGTCGGTTCGTCGAGAAACAAAACTTTTGGGTTCGTCAGCAGCCATTTACCCAAAACGACCTTTTGCTGGTTGCCGCCGGAAAGCGTATTTGCGACCACCATAGGCGAATTGGCTTTGATGTGAAGTGACTGCATTGGCACTTTTGCCGCCATCGTCTCGCGTGTTCGGTTTGTTACAAAACGGCCGGAGATCGCTTTTAGTCCCGCCAGTGTCATATTGTCGAGGATCGTTTGATCGAGAATCAGGCCGAAACGCTTGCGATCCTCGGTCACGAAACCGACTCCATTCGCGATTGCGTCTGAGGGGGAATCGATGCTCACCCGACGGCCATTAACCTCGATCTCGCGTGAATAGTCCCCCTGCCACGCTCCGAATATGGCCATTAAAAGCTCCGTCCGGCCTGCTCCCATCAGGCCCGCGATGCCGAGAACCTCGCCTTTTTTGACCTCGAACGATACATCGTCAACGAGTTTTTTGTCCGCCACGTCGGCCGAGTATGCTGTGAGATGTTTTACATTCAACGCCGTCGCGCCGTGTTCATGCTCGAACATCGGGAAAATATTGCCGACCTCGCGGCCGACCATCGCGGAGATGACACCGTTCTTGCTGGTGTCGCTCGCGGCATGGGTTGCCACCGTTTTGCCGTCGCGCAGGACTGTAATGCGGTCGCTCATTTTGAAGACCTCGTCGAGCTTATGCGAGATGTAGATCATCCCGACGCCGCGCACTCGCAGCTTTTCAAGAATGCCGAAAAGCGTCTCGACCTCGGATTCGGTCAGGGCGGCGGTCGGCTCGTCGAGAACGAGAATTTTAGCGTCCTGCGACAGAGCTTTCGCTATCTCGACCAATTGCTGCTGACCGATTCCGAGGCTGCCTACCTTAACACGAGGATCGATAGGTAAATGCAGATCTTTCAGTAGTTTAGATGCTTTATGATAAAGCTCCGACCAGTTGATAACGCCGAAACGCGATGGCTCTTTGCCGAGAAAAATGTTCTCACCAACGGTCAGTTCTTTGACCAACGACAGCTCCTGAAAGATGATCGCGATGCCCGCACTTTCGGAAT
>JAYVER010000062.1:0-2305 GCA_043748725.1 Chloracidobacterium sp.
TGCTCGTCCGTATGTACCTTTTTCATCGCAAGAATCTCCTTTTCTCATCTTATTTGATTCTTGCCTTCCTACTGGTGTAATTTTAGGGGAGCAGGTCAATGGGACTTGGGATGTTGGGCTTATTTTGTGCGATAATGTTTCTGTTCTAGACATCTCAATTTAGAGGAATCACTATGAAACGCTTTCTATTTGCATCGTTTTTCGTCGCTATCACAGCGTTTGCTGTTCAGGCGCAATTGACGTTTAATATCACCGATCTTCTCGGTGTAAAGCGCGTTAGCGATCCGCAGCTTTCGCCGGATGGCAAGACAGTCGCGTACACAATTGGCGCGGTCGATAAAGCTGCGAACAAGGTCTTCAATCAAATCTATACGGTCGGCGTCGACGGTGGCCGGCCAAAACAGATCACGAGCAATCCGTCGTCGAGCAGCAGTCCTAGGTGGTCGCCAGATGGCAAGCGGCTCGCATACACAACCGGCGGTCAGGTCTGGACAATGAAGCCCGATGGCGATGACAGGAAGGAGATCACAAAAATTTCGAGCGGCGCCGGAGGCCCGGTATGGTCGCCCGACGGGAAATGGATCGCCTTTGGCTCCGACGTTTACCCGGAATGCAAAACTGATGAATGCAACAAGGCCGAGGATGAAAAAGCCGACAAAAGCAAAGTAAAGGCTCACGTCACGGAACGGCTTCTGTTCAAACATTGGGTCGAATGGCGTGACCGCAAGCGGACGCACGTTTTTGTGATTGCAAGCAATGGCGGTGCGGCTCGCGATGTTACGCCCGGAGATTTTGATTCCCCTCCGTATGCGGCTGCCTCCGGAGTTGATTATGCCTTTTCACCGGACGGATCGAGTCTGGCCTATATAAAAAACCCTGATAAGGTTGAGGCCATTTCGACAAACAGCGACATTTACATTCTGCCTCTGAACGGCGGTAGTGCAAAGAACATCACCGCTGGTATGAACGGCTACGACGCATCGCCGGTTTATACGCCCGACGGCAAATATCTGCTTTTCCGCTCACAGGCAACGCCCAAATTTGAGGCCGACCGCTGGCGGATAATGCGTTACAACATACAAACAGGCGAGATCGTCGAGCTGACACGTGGTTTCGATCAACAGGTAGAGGAAATGGTCGTTTCCTCCGACAGCAAAACTGTGTATTTCACCGCGGGTGATCATGGAAAGGCACCGATCTTTACGGTGCCTGTCGAGCCGGACTTTCGACTTCGGATCGCAACTCACGTCAAGTCAGTCGTTGACGGCGTGTATGCAAGTAATCTCAATATCTCTGGTGACGCCAAAACGCTCGTCTTTGCAGCGAGCAGCATGACGTCACCGGCTGAGGTAATGCGTGCCGGCACGGACGGCGGCGGCGTGACGGCCGTGACAATAACAAATAAAGCCGCAATGGCTTCGTTTGGCTTGGAAAAAGCCGAGGAAATGGTGTGGAAAGGCGCTCTTAATCAGGACATTCACGGATATTTGATAAAACCGGCTCATTTTGACGCTGCAAAAAAATATCCACTGATCGTTCTTATCCACGGCGGGCCGCAAGGCGCGTGGAGCGATAATTGGGGTTACCGTTGGAACCCGCAAGTGTTTGCTAATCAGGGTTACGTGGTATTTATGCCAAACCCGCGTGGTTCGACCGGTTATGGACAGAAATTGGTCAACGACATTTCCGGAGATTGGGGCGGAAAGGCATACATCGACATTACGAACGGCGTCGCCGAAGTGACGAAAAAACCATTTATCGACAAATCGAGAATTGGTGCAGCAGGAGCAAGCTATGGCGGATACATGGTTGATTGGCTGCTCGGGCATAATAACGATCCGAGGTTTAAGTTCAAAGCGTTTGTCTCGCACGCGGGTGTTTACAACCTCGAAAGCATGGCCACCGCGACCGAAGAATTGTGGTTTGTGAACTGGGAATTTAAAGGCATGCCGTGGGAAAATCATGTAAATTACGACCGCTGGTCGCCGCACAAGTCGGCCGCTAATTTTGCGACACCGACGCTGGTCACCTGTGGAGAAATGGACTTTCGAGTTCCTTACGATCAGAGCTTGCAGCTTTACACAACGCTGCAGCTTAAAGGGGTCGATTCCAAGCTCATCGTCTTTCCTGACGAAGGCCACTGGATATTAAAGCCGCAAAATTCCGAGTTTTGGTACGGTAACGTGATGGATTGGTTCAAGAAATATCTGAAACCGTAGTCTAGTGTCAGTAGCCGACCGTGAGGAAGGGCTTAATGCTACAACCCTAACATACATCTGGCTTTATTCTATGAAATCTGTAAAAC
>JAYVER010000063.1:0-15826 GCA_043748725.1 Chloracidobacterium sp.
TCAGACATACACCATCCGTGTCTTCTCACGCCTGTTCCGCTTCCAGCCCCGCACAGTAATGGTCAACGGCGACCTGACAGTCGATTTTGTGGGTTTGGAATGACAAACGAGGCGTGAGGCGTGAGGCGTGAACAAGAATAACTTTTCACTGCTCACGCCTAACAGCTAAACCCGCTTCGCGGGTTGAGAGGCAGTTGCCATTGCGGGGAAACAATTGCGTGTTGCGGGGAAGCAGTTGTGTGTTGCCGGGAGGCAGTTGCCCATTGCGGGGAGGCAATTACGCATTGCCGTCCTTAAGAACGCGATAAATCGCGCACTCTGAACTATTACCACCAGCCCAGAATCTTCCACCAGCCGAGGCCGATGGTTGACCAGATAACGATATTCAGAAACGACGCGATCAGTCCGATCGTCCACCAGTTGCCCTGTTTGACATAACCAGTGCCGAAGTAAATGGGGCCCGGTGTTGTGCCGTAATGCGTGAGGCTCGCGCTTAGGTTCGCGAAATAAGCAAGAAGTAAAACGGCGAGTCCGGCAGGAGCTCCGGCAGCGACCGTCACTGTGACAAACGGCACGAACATCGCCAGCACGTGTCCTGTTATCGACGCAAAGAAGTAATGAATAAAGAAATAGATCAAGGCCAGTAAGGCCAAAGCAAGCACCCACGACATCCCTGTCATATTGCCGGCGATCGACGCGGCAAACATTTTTGTAATGCCGGTTTCACCTAATGCAGTAGCCATATTTACAAGGCCACCATACCAGATGAAAACCGACCACGCGTTTGAATCGCTCATCAGATCTTTCCACTCGACAACGCGTAAGATCAGTAAGACAGTGATGCCCGAAAGGGCGACTATAGCGATGTCGACGCTGTGAAGCCAATCCTTTGTCACCCAGAGAAAGATGACCGCCGCCATCACACCGAGCACGATCTTTTCGGGTCGGGTAACGCGGCCTTGTTTCGCAAGTTCCGTGGCAGCGAAGGTCGCGGCTTCGGGCGTTTCCTTTACTTCCGGCGGAAAGAAACGATAGATCATTGCCGGAATGACGGCGAGCGAAATAAGCGACGGCACGATTGCGGCGGCAAGCCACGTCGTATATGACAGTTTTATGCCAGCCGTCTCAAAGGCGAGTTTTGCGATGATAAAGTTCGACACCTGACCGGTAATAAATGTCGCACTTATGATGACGTCGCATTGATAAAGCAGATTGAACAGAAACGTTCCCAACCGGCCAGACGTGCCGTCGTCCGGCCGCGAATCGTACGTCTCGCATATGCCGAGAGCGATCGGCATCAGCACTCCGCCGTTTCGAGCTCCGTTCGACGGTATCATTGATGCGAGCACAAAGTCGGTTGAAACCAGAGCGTAGCCGAGGCCGAATGTCCGTCCGCCAATAGTCTTTACAAACAACAGCGCGATGCGGCGGCCAAGGCCCGTCTTGATCATCGCGCACGAGAGAAAGAACGCGGCCAGAACCAGCCAAACAACCGGGTCTGCATACCCCTTGAGAGCATCGACGGGCTTTAACGCACCAAATACAACCGTAGCCGTTACGCCCATCAGAACGATGGCGCTCGCCGTTATCGGTTGGACGACTGACCCGACGATTGTCGCGACAAATATCGCCAGCAGCGTCCACCCCTCGCGTGTCACGCCTTCGGGACGCGGAATTAACGCGACGAGCAGTCCACAACCGAGGACGATCACCCATTTAACCCAGGACTTGTGCATAAAAATAACGTGCGGAGTTCACCGAAGAAACAAAGTAAATTTGTTAAATCAGTGAACCCCGCATTTTCAGTGGCACGATCAGCTATTTAGCCATACTGCTGCCATGGACGTACGCGAAATACCAGAAGGTAATTCCGGCCCAGATCACAAGGTTTGCGAGCGACGCCATCAAGCCGATGTTCCGCGTCCCTGAGCTTCGTGCGGCATTCCGGTCGCCCTTGCCGTACATCATAACCGCGACAAGCACGCCGGTGATAACCCATGCGAACAGCCGGATGACGAGATTGAACGGAATTTCGCCGGACTTCAGATTCATCAAATACGGAACCTGATACAGCGTTAACGCTATCGCGAAAACTATCGCCAGAATTGCCGCGATCGGCGGTTTATAGGTCGCTTCGGTTTCATCGCCTCCGCGATTTTCCTCGATCCCGAGCTTGCTGTGGTTATAGCTGTAGGCGAAATAGATCACGAGGCCAATCGCCATCCAGTCGATCAGGCGGATCCACGTGTCGAGCGGCAGACTGTTCATCAGATAGGCCGCCGAAACGACCGTTGCGATCGGGATGAACGGCGAAAGTGGCACTTTGAACGGACGATGGAGCGCCGGGTTCGACGATCTTAAAATGATAATGCCCGTGCCGACAATGACGAACGCAAACAAGGTTCCGATACTGACCAATTCGCCAAGCAAACTGATCGGCACAAAACCCGCGAGTATCGCCACGATCGTTCCGGTAATAGCCGTTGTAATGTGCGGCGTCTGGAATCTCGGGTGGATCTTTGCCGCCCAACCCGGTAGCAATCCATCTTTCGACATTGAGTAAAACACACGCGGCTGGCCCATAGTCATAACGACCATTGTCGAACTCAGGCCGAGGACGGCACCAACCTTGATGATGGTCGGGAAAACCGCGAGGACAGTTCCCATTGTCGTACCCTGTGCCTTTTGCAGAGCAGCGTCGATAGCAACGGCGATCGGAGCGGCGGCATTTGTCAGGAGCTTGTAGTCAACAAGGCCGACCATAATTCCGGCCACCAGGATATACAGAACCGTGCATATCGCAAGCGAACCCATGATGCCGATAGGCATGTCACGCTGAGGATTTTTGGCTTCCTGTGCAGCGGTCGATACCGCGTCAAACCCGATATATGCGAAGAAGATCACGGCGGCTCCGGTTACGACCCCGCTGAAACCGTAAGGCATAAATTCCGCACAGCCCGCACTACCCACGGTGCAGCCAATGCCGATATTGCTCGTATTGACATAGCCGACGCCGGCAATGATAAAGAGCACAACAACGAGCACCTTTATCATTACGATAATGGAGTTAAAACTCGCCGATTCCTTGATTCCCCGGATCAGCAGCATCGTCACGGCAACCGCTATCAACGCTGCCGGCAGGTTAAATATGCCGTGCCCGATCACGGCACCGTCCGCCCCTTTTATCTCCATTCCGGTCGGTGTGCCTAAGCTTAACGGATAATTAATGTGGAGCGTGTCGCGCAAGAGGCTAATAACATATCCCGACCAACCCACCGCGACGGTTGCCGCGCCGAAAGCATATTCGAGGATTAGATCCCAGCCGATGATCCATGCGACGAATTCGCCAAGAGTTCCGTATCCGTATGCATACGCGGAACCCGAGATCGGCACGCTGGACGCGAATTCCGAATAACAAAGTGCGGCAAACGCACTGACGATACCGGCGATGATCATAGAAATGATAACCGCCGGGCCGGCGTGTTTTCCAGCCGCTTGACCGGTTAAGACAAAAATTCCTGTGCCGATAATGGCGCCGATCCCGAGCATCGTGAGATCGAGGGCGCTCAGGGCTTTTTTGAATGTATGCCCGCCGGTCTCTTCGGCCTCGGCGATGATTTTCGAAATTGGTTTAGTCGAGAAAAGTGACATAAAAACCTCCTAAGTTTGATTTAGCTAAGATTGCGAAGCCGCATCTGATTTCGCGGCTATGCTCTTCCAAATAAAATAAACCGGCACTCCCGTAAGAACGATAAGCAGGCCCGGCCACGTGGCCGTCGTCTGATAGATAAAGAGAACTGCCAAAATTACCGATGCGCCGACAACATACAACGCCGGGATGATCGGGTATCCAAATGCTTTATACGGACGCTCGGCGTCGGGTTGTTTCACCCGCAAGATGAAAACTCCGATGATCGTCAGTATGTAAAAGATCAGAGCGGCCGAGATAACGTAGGTCAGTAGGTCGCCGTAAAGATTGCCGTACGATATTTTGCCGTCAGCCGCGGTCTTGACCGTGCGGGGCAGAACATAAAAAGCCGCCCAGATGCCTTGAATAACCAAGCCCCACGCGGGGACATGATTTTTGTTCAATTCGCCCACCGATTTGAAAAACAAACCGTCTTTGGCCATTGCATAATAGGCACGCGCACCCGCGAGTATTAGGCCATTATTACAGCCGAACGTCGACACGATGATCGCGACCGCCATTATTGCCGCGCCAAAACCTGGAAATATTACGTCGGCTGTTGCCGAGGCCACGCGATCTGCATCCACCTTTTGTATAGCTTCAAATTTGAGCGTTACGAGATATGCGACATTCGCCAACAGATAAAGGCCGATGACCAGACCTGTACCCATCGCTAGCGAGAGTGGAATGTTGCGTTTTGGATCTTTCACTTCGCCGGCAGTGAATGTGATGTTGTTCCAGGCATCGGCAGAAAAGAGCGAATTGGTCTGAGCAACGCAAATTCCCACAAAAAGGCCAAATGCGGCAGCGGCGGTCAAACCTCCGCCGACATCCTGAAGCGTACCGCGAACCGTCCATAAATTGCCAAAATTTGCAGCCGCAACATCCGGATGCCAGATGAGCCCGACGATCAAGCCCAGCACTATGAGCGCAATCAACGAGCCGGTTTTTGCGGTCGTGAAAATATTTTGGACGAGTTTGCCGAGCTTTAGTCCTCGCGTATTCATCCACGTCAATAGAGCGATCAACACGATCCCGACAAGCTGTGCGGTCGAGAGCGAAAATGCGTAACTGGACGAACCTATTCGGATAGGTTCGACAAGAAAATTGTCCACCGAAATTTGTGGAAAGAGCACGCCGGCAAATTTGGCAAACCCGACCGCAACTGCCGCGATCGTCGCCGTCTGAATTACCAAAAACAGTGTCCAGCCATAGAGAAATCCCCAAAACGGCGAATAAGCCTCGCGAAGATACACATACTGCCCGCCGGCCTTTGGCATCATCGCGGCCAGTTCGCCGTATGAGAGAGCACCGATCATTGTCAGAAGACCTGTCACGATCCAAACGACGAGAAGCCATCCGGGCGAGCCGACCTGACGAGCAATATCGGCGGACACGATAAAGATACCCGAACCGATCATCGATCCGGCAACGATCATCGTCGAATCGAGCAGTCCGAGCCCGCGAATAAAGCCTTCTTTCGTTTGTTCCATTTCCGATGGCTCAACTGCCATAGTTTCCTCGAGCGAAATTAGAAATGTCGCTACCGCGAAATCCGGGGAAGAATTCGGCGTGTCGTATATCTTCAGTTTTAAGCCGTTGGCGAGATATTCGTTGGTGATATTATACTTCTATTACAAAAACTGTCGAGTGTGTTTTCACACTTTGCGGGTTTTCGATAAATCTATGGCCGAAAAATTAGGTAAATTTGGCGATATGCCCGCCGAGGATTTTCGCAAATACGGGTACGAGATCGTCGATTGGATAGCGAATTATTTTGAGCATATAGAGGAATTACCTGTACTCTCTCAGGTTCAGCCAGATTGGTTAAAGGACAATTTGCCAATGTCGGCGCCGGAAAATGGTGAGGATTTTGGCGACATTCTCGGCGATGTCGATAAGCTCATTCTCCCCGCCGTTACGCATTGGAATCATCCAAATTTTCACGGCCTTTTCTCGACATCGACTTCGTCGGTAGGCGTTTTCGGCGAGATGTTCGCGGCCGCTTTTGATATGAAAGCGATGCTTTGGCGAACGTCGCCGGCATCGACCGAGCTCGAGGATGTCGTGCTCGATTGGCTGCGGCAGATGATGGATCTGCCTGAGCATTTTGAGGGGATTATCTATGACACGGCGTCGGTTTCGACGATGCATGCATTGGCGGCGGCTCGCGAAAAGGCAAATTTGAAGATCCGTGACTTGGGAATGAGCGGCCGCGACGATCTGCCGCTGATGCGAGTCTATACCAGTGAACATGTGCATTCGTCGATAGACAAGTGCGTGATCACTCTCGGTCTCGGCCTGCGATCTTTGCGTAAGATCGAGTGTAACGAGCGGTTTGAGATGATTCCCGAAAGATTGGCCGACGCTATCGACGAAGACATCGAAGCCGGATATTTGCCGATCTGCGTGATCCCGACGGTTGGCACGACATCGACATCGAGCGTTGATCCGGTCGACGCGATCGCGGATATTTGTGAGAAATACGGCATCTGGCTGCACGTCGATACCGCCTACGCCGGTTCAACAGCGATCGTGCCCGAATTCCGAAAATATTTCAAAGGCTGGGAACGGGCCGATTCGATCGTCGTCAATCCGCATAAATGGCTGTTTACGCCTTTCGATCTCTCGGTTTTATATTGCAAAGACCTGAACGTGCTGAAAGAGGCGTTTTCGCTGGTTGCCGAATACTTAAAGACGGGCGACTCGCAAGGCGTCAAGAACGGCATGGATTACGGCATCCAGCTTGGCCGTCGTTTCCGGGCATTGAAACTATGGTTCGTCATCCGCTATTTCGGACGCGAAGGCCTCATCGCACGCCTACGCGAACATTGCCGCTTCGCACGGCTATTTGCATCCTGGGTTGAAGAAAATGAAAATTGGGAAATGCTCGCACCCGTCCCGTTTGCCCTGGTTTGCTTTCGCGCATGCCCGAAAGGCGTCACCGATCTGAACAAATTGAACGAAAATATAATGAACGGCATAAACGCATCGGGCGAAGCCTTTCTCTCGCACACAAAGCTCAACGGCAAATACACGCTTCGACTCTCGGTTGGCAGTATCCGCGTCGAGGAACGGCACCTACGAAAGGTCTGGGAGCTATTGAATAAAAGACTGTAAGAATTTCACGTGAATTCTTTACTCCTGTACTTCTTCCCAAATCTTATGCCCGCGTGTTTCTTTTAGAAAGATCGAACCGACAACGGCGGTTATCGCGGCTACGATCATCGGATAGTAAAGCCCGGCGTAGATGTTGCCGGTTTGGGCGATGACCGTCAAGCCAATGAGTGGCAACATGCCGCCAAATACTCCGTTACCGATGTGATAAGGCAGAGATAGCGCCGTATATCGTATCTTCGCCGGAAAGACCTCGACCAAAAATGCGGCGATAGGGCCGTAAACCATCGTCACCCAGATTACCTGGACAAAAACGAGAAGGATCAATGCCCACGCCGTCGGATTGGAAGTTAGATCGCCAAATGTTGTGTACGGCAAAACTTTTGGCGCCGTAACTAATTTACCCGATTCATCCACAGATTGCGGCGTCAGCGATATTGCACCGGTTAGAGGATTTTTCTGCGAGGTTGCGGTCACGACATTCGAACCGGCTGCCGACTGCATGGCTTTATAGATCGGCAAATATGTCACCACCGCCAACACGCAGCCGGCAATGATGATCCATTTGCGGCCGATCCGGTCGCTCAATGCACCGAAAACGACAAAAAACGGCATTCCCATCAGCAATGCTATGGCGATAATGTAGTTCGCCGATGTCGCGTTAACATTCAGGATCGATTGAAGATAAAACAAGGCGTAAAACTGTCCCGTGTACCAAACGACGCCTTGTCCGGCGGTCGCTCCGAAAAGTGAGATCAGCACGATTTTAAGGTTTTCCCATTTTGTGAATGCTTCGATCAGGGGATTGACCGATGTCATTCCCGAGCTTTTCATTTGCTCAAAGATAGGGGATTCCTTCATCCGGTTGCGTATGTAAAGCGAGATGCCGACGAGAAAGACCGACACCAGAAACGGTATCCGCCATCCGCCAAAGGCACCGGCCTTTCCGCCGAATTGATCGGCGCTCATCGTGTTCTGGACGATGAGGATCACGGCCAGAGACAGAAAGAACCCGAGAGATGCAGTGGTCTGAATGAACGACGTATAGAAACCGCGCCGGTTGTCGGGAACGTGCTCGGCTACATAAACGGCCGCTCCGCCATATTGGCCTCCAAGCGCTAATCCCTGCATTACGCGGATAAGCAGCAGTACTATCGGAGCTACGATACCGATCTGAGAGTAGGTGGGCAGCAGCCCGATCATGGCCGTCGCGCCGCCCATTATCAACAGCGTGACCATTAAGCTGTATTTCCGGCCGACGAGATCCCCGATCCGCCCGAAAAACAAAGCTCCAAATGGACGCACGATAAACCCGACCGCAAAGGTCGCGAGATATGCGATATAGGCAAACGTCTGATTCTCCGGCGGGTAAAACAGCGGTGCGATCGTCACCGCGAGGCTGCCGAAAATATAGAAATCATACCACTCGATCATCGTCCCGACCGACGAAGCTCCGATTACCTGCCAGATCTTCGACTTTGAGATCTGATGGTTGTAAACCGCTCCTGGTTCCTGTGCCGCTTCAGTCATCAATTATGTCTCCCGTTTGTTTAGGAGATTTTCACGCAAACTCGCTCAGAACACAAAGCGGGAAGTAAACCGCTTATCTAAAGCGTGTCCGGCGATGTGCTATCTTAATCCACAATGAGATTTGTAAAGGAATCTGTGATCCGTGCCCCGCCCGAGCGTGTTTTTGCTTTTCACGAGCTGCCCGATGCTTTTGAGAGACTGGTGCCGCCGTGGGAAAACGTAGCCATTATTCAAAAAGCAGATATTACAAAGATAGGGTCGCAAGCAATCATCGAACAAAAGATATTCGGAATCATTCCGACGCGTTGGGTTGCCGAACACACCGCTTACGATCCGCCGCGAAGTTTCACGGATGTTCAGATCAGCGGACCCTTTGCAAAATGGAGGCACCGCCACATTGTCGAACCGCACCCAAACGGTGCAATTTTGCGAGACGAGGTAGAGTACGAACCGCCGATGTGGATATTGGGCGCCTTGGTTACTCCTTTTGCAATTGTGCCTAAACTGGAAAAAATGTTTGATTATCGTCACGACGTGACGAAAAAATGGTGCGAAAACAAAGATACTTAGATAAATATATCTTTTACTTTCTGAATTGTTCTGCCAAATAGAAAGTCACTAATACCCGCCTGCATATGCGACATATCGTAGCCGACGAGTTCGACGTATGCCCGGCCTGAACCATCGGAACTGCCTTTCGTGCCATCCACTTTACACGCACCTTCCCAATAGACGATTATCGTTGAACCACGTGTGTCGAGTTCCTGATCCTCGATCAAAGGAGTGATTTTAATATCGATGTCCAGCCCCGGTACGCGGATTTCCCAACCGGACGGATACTCGGCCCCTGTGTGCGGGCTGACCCATGTCGAGAGACCTTCGATCTCAAAATCTTGCGATTTTAGATAGGTGCATTTTCCTTCCGCGTCGACGTAGGTGCTGGTGGATTCGCCGTTAAAGCTACCTGTATCGTCCTGAAACTCATACATCATCAGCTCGGTTCCGTCGTCAAACTGTATGCTGAACCAGTCCCAGTTGCCTTGTTCCCAGCTGCCAAATTCCCGGTCCATCCACGCCGTGCCAATAAACGGATCGATGTCGCCATTGTCACTGAGCTGTCCGGCGACTTTCATCCGCGTGTAGGAAAAATGCTTTGACGTACCGTCTTTTTTCTTTGTAATGCCGTTATCGCCGTTCAAAACGACGGGTTTGGACGGATCAAGTATCGCGTCGAATACAATTCCATCAGAAAAAGCCGCTCGCAAAATATGGCGGCCTGAAACCTCACGCAGCGACCAGTCGCCGAGCTTGACGTCACAGGAAGTTTCGCTCATCGAAACTGGCACGTCGAATGGCATACCAAAACTCCGAATATGTTCGTAGTGAAACTTTTGCTGCGTTACGTCCGAAATGGCAAAGTGGGCAAAATACATCGGATTTGCAAGCACGTTCATCGGCACGATGCCTATCTTGTCCCGGTCGGTGCGGCGTTTGAAAAAGACGAGCTCAAATCCAAATTCGCGTCCTCTTTGGGTTTTACAATGACCGGTGTAGTACCACCACTCGGTCTGCGCACCGGCTTGGGCAAAGAGATCGTCCGGTAGCGTAACCTTTCCGTCAGTCGGAGGTTTAAGCAGCTCGACTCCGCTGTAACCCAAAAGCCCTGCGGCACCGCTCAGTATCGAGCCTGCGAGATCTTCGAACGGCTGGAAAAAGTTATCTTGCATACATTATGTTTACAATTCGTCGGGAAACAAATAACAGTTTCAGCAAAGATGAGAATGTTAATCGAGTTATGCGAAAATATTCCTAATGTTGATCCATATAGTTTGCTGGAAATATAAACCCGAAACTGACGAAGCTGCACGCGAAGATCATCGCAATAAACTCAAGGCTCTCGTCGGTGTGATACCAGAGATATTAACTTTCGATTTCGGCGCCGACGTCCTGCACCTCGAACGCTCATTCGACACCGGCCTTGTCGCCACTTTTACAGACCGGGACGCGCTCGAACGTTATACTATTCATGATGAGCATCAGAAGGTGGCCGCAATCGGTAAACAAATAGCCGAAAAGGTGATCTCGGTCGATTTCTTTCGCGGCGATTGATGACATTGCACGCTCTTACGGCATAAAAGCAAACGATTTAAGATTTGCCGACATCAAAAGAGAGCATATTTAATTGGGCTGGTTTTGCGGATAAGAGAATGAAAAAGTTTATAGGAAACGCTTTTAAGATAGTTGCTATTGTGTCGCTGCTCACGCTTGCGACATTTGCCCAGCAGGTCAAACGGACGCCGTTTGACGTCACTCATTACGTAATGGACGTGTCGCTCATGCCGACCGAGCGGAAAATTAACGCGACAGTCGATGTTACATTCACGCCGCTTGAGGACACGCGCTCGGTTGCCTTCGAGTTGAACGGCTCATTAAAGATCGACACAATTACGCGGATCGGTTCGACAGTTGTTGGCCAACAAACGCTGCCCGCATTAAAAACGCCGATCAAGACAACGTCAACGACCAATCCGATCACTTTCGTTCAGGACCAGACAAATAGCAGCGACCTCGGCCCGCACGTCCGTATCGATCTTGGCGACAACGTCGTCAAAGGCACACCTGTAACACTTCGGTTCAAATACAGCGGCATCCTCGACCTGCCCGCCGGCGGGCCGCTGCTGACGAAAAGACTCGCATACATCGGCGACAGCCAGGGTTATCTGATGTACGCCGCGCGTTGGTTTCCATTCCATGACTACGCTGCCGACCCTGCCACGTCGGACATAACGATTTCGCTTCCTTCTGGGCTTCAACTCATTGGTTTCAGCGATGCTCCGGTTTCGAACGCTGGTGGAAAATATCATTTTGTGCAGTCAACCCCGGCCCTCATCGGAAACTTTGCTTACGGAAAATACGCCGCAAAAACCTTGCATTTTGGCGAATATGAGCTGCAATTTTTTACACGGCCGGGCAACGATGCGAATGTTGCAAAGTATGGCGAGACTTTAGGGAAAGCACTAGAATTTTATTCAAAACGTTTTGGCGTCCCGGCGGGCGGTAAGCGTCTGTTCGTCGCCCAGATTGACGACGAAAGTCTCGATTTTTACTCGTCGTCGGGAATGCTCTTTATCGCCAACCGACAGTTCGAAGAGGCTCGCGACGCGACCGTCGAACGCCTCCAACGCGAAGCCGCTTTCCAGTGGTGGGGTTTGACCGTCGGGCTGAAATCATTTGACGACGCCTGGCTCTCGCAGGGTTTGGCCGAATACAGCGCGTTCACCCTACGCGAAAGCGAGCTCGACGCCGCAAAACTCGATTCGCTTCGCCGCGAATTGCTTGAGAAATCGCTGACTTTTGAACAGACCGCGTCGCTGCTGCGTGCCCCGTCAAATCTCGACGATCAAAGCATCGCGTACCAGTACATTATGTATGGCAAGGGAGCGTTTGTTTTCAAACTGCTCCGTGACACACTTGGCGATCAAAAATTTGACCAACTTTTGCGTACATATCTGCAGGAATATCGCGGCAAAAGTGCTTCGCTGGCTGATTTTGAAAAGCTCAGTTCACGGGTCGCCGGCGAGAATCTTCGTTATTTCTTTGCCAGGTGGGTTGAGGGTACGGGCGTCCCCGAGTTTTCGAGCGATTACCTAATTATCCGGACGCGCGGCGGCCAGTTTGTCACGCGCGGCACCGTCAAGCAGAATTACGACAACCTCAAACTGCCGGTCGATGTTCAGCTTCGCTCCGAGGGCGATAAGGGTTTATCGACAGTGACGCTCAATATGGACGAGGCCAGCGCCGATTTTAACATCGAGTCAACCGGCAAACCCATCGCCGTCGTTATCGACCCGAACTATAAACTGCTCCGCATCTCGCCCGATCTGCGTGTCTCGTCGATCGCCCGGCGCGGCATCGAACAGCTTAAGGAAGGTAATTACGTCGAAGCGCAAGCCCAATTTGAAGCCGCATTAAAGCTCGACCGGTCAAATTCGTGGATCTACTATCACCTCGGTCTGCTGTTCCTCGAACAGCGAAATTACGACCTTGCAATCGATGATTTCAAAGCGGCTTTGAGCGGCAATCTAAACCCGTCTTGGCTCTCCGTCTGGTCGAACATAAAAATGGGCAACGCCTACGACGCCAAAGGCGACCGAACCCGCGCCTCCGCCGCCTACAAACGTGCCGAAGCCATCGGTGACAATTACGACAACGCCCAGGACGCCGTAAAAAAATACCAGGCCACCCCATACGACCCGACAGTAAAACAAACTACGGCGTCTAAATAATTCTATGTTTTCTGCTTGCGGGCGATGCCTTGAATTGCAACCGGAGCGGCGGGAGCGCAGCACACACCGACCAGTCGTTTGCGGTCGGTTTGCATTTCTTTGTCCGCTTTGAGCATTTTCATTGTTGCATCGAAAACTTCCGACGCATTTTTGTCGGTTGGTTTATTGATCCGATAGTGCATCCATTTTCCGTCGCGTCTGCCTGAGACGAGCGAGGCCCGTTTTAGATAGGAAAGGTGCCGTGATATCTTCGGATTATTAGTGCGAAGCGTTTCCGCAAAAAAACACACGCAAACCTCGCCGTTTCGCATTAAATTGAGCAACCGCAACCGTGTCCGGTCGGCCAATGCGGCGAAAAACAGTGCCGGATCAAAAGACTTTTCGCGTTCCATACAAAATAATTATAACACACTTCAATTATGTCTTGACATAATTGATTGTCCGATGTATTCTTGAAATACAATTATGTTTATCCATAATTATAATTACAAAATGGAGAAAATTATGAATACCGCAAATGATCAAAAGATAAATACATTAAAGGCTCATCTCGCGACAAACGTGAAAGATGTGGGCGTCAGTCTCGAATTCTATAAGAAGATGCTCGGACTCGAACCAAGCAAGGTCCGCACCGGCTATGCCAAGTTCGACGTGCAAAATCCGCCGCTCAATCTCACTCTCAATCAAGTGCCCTTCACCGACAGCGGTGCTTTATCTCATCTTGGCATTCAGGTCGCCGGAACGGAAGATGTCTTGGCGATGAAAAACCGTTGGGAGGAGTCCGGGTTGGTCCCGCGTGAAGAAATGCAGACGACGTGCTGCTACGCTCTACAAGACAAGGCATGGGTTCACGATCCGGACGGCAACGAATGGGAAGTTTTTGTCGTCCTCGAGGATAATCTGGCCGAGGAACCGAAAAATAGCGCCGGTGAAACTTGCTGCACACCCACGTTCGTTGATGTGAGAGATAAAACACAAAATGTTACGACGGCTTGCTGCTGAACTTCTAGGCACGGCTTTTTTGCTGGCGGCGGTAGTCGGTTCGGGCATTATGGGTGAACGGCTCGCGGGCGGCAATGTCGCCATTGCTCTGCTCGCAAACACGCTCGCGACGGGAGCGGCGCTGGTTGCATTGATCCTGACGTTTGGCCCGGTGTCGGGGGCGCATTTTAATCCGGCGGTGACTGTTTCGGATGCGGTGAATCGCGGAATTAGTTGGGGCGATGCGGCGTTTTACGTAGTCGCACAGATCGCCGGTGGTTTGTTCGGCGTTGGAATCGCCAATCTGATGTTCGATCTTCCGGCATTTTTTGCTTCGACAAAGACGCGAACAGGCTTATCGCAATGGCTTGGCGAATTCGTCGCGACGTTTGGCCTGATCGCCGTCATTCACGGCTGTTCACGTCTGCACAAGGCCGTCGTTGTGCCGCTTGCAGTCGCGGCTTACATCACCGCCGCGTACTGGTTTACGTCTTCGACCTCGTTCGCAAATCCGGCGGTGACTATCGCTCGAAGCCTCAGCGACACCTTTGCCGGCATCAGGCCGGTTGATGCTCCGGCTTTTATTGTCGTGCAGTTTATCGCCGCGTTTGCGGCAACATTCGTTTTCCGCTGGCTGATTCCGACCGCCAAAGCGAACAATACAGAAAAATAAATATGAGTAACAAAAAGCGGGTTCTGATCCTGTGCACGGGAAACTCAGCACGCAGCCAAATGGCCGAAGGTATTTTGCGTTTCACCTCTGGTGATAAAATCGAGGTTGAAAGTGCCGGCGTAGCTCCGTCGCGCGTCCGTCCCGAAGCCATCGAAGCAATGCGCGAGATCGGCATCGACATCTCACAGCACCGTTCCAAATCCGTCGATGAATTTGCCGCGCAAAAGTTTGATTACATCATCACCGTCTGCGATAACGCGCGGGAAAGCTGTCCGGTCTTTCCGGGTCATGCCATGCGGATTCATTGGAGCTTCGACGATCCGGCCGCAATCACCGTTTCTGACGAAGAGCGCCTCGCCGTCTATCGCCGCGTTCGGGATGAAATAAAGACGAGACTAGGCGAGTTTGCCGAATCAATATGAAATCAATTTTTCGCACTTTATCGAAGACAAAAGGCGAGCGGCCTAAGCCACTCGCCTTGTTTTTCCCCTCAATAACCCCTTGTTAGAAGTTAAACCGGAACCCGAATTGGATCTGGCGGTTTGAGCCTAGCCCGACGGTGCGTCCGACGGTTGATCGGAGCAGGCCGAATGTCGCTCCGGCCGCACCTTGGGTAAAGGCCTGGCCGGGCTGAGCGACGTTCGTTGTGCCTGCCGAATAGATGCCCGTAGTCGTGTTAAAACTGAGGCTCGGCAATGCGTTGTTTAGCGTCGTCGATGGGTTCGCGAAATTCGTCTTGTTAAAAATATTGAATACCTCGGTTCGGAATTCGAAATTCATCGTCTCTGTAAACCGAAATCGTTTTGCAAAGATCATATCCACCTGTTTGAAGCTCGGTCCCGAAAGTTCATTTCGCGAAAAGTTTCCAAATGTTCCCGGTGTGGGTATCGAGAAAGCAGCCGGATTAATAAAGTTGCGGTCGTTGTTCAGGAACGGGTTAATACCTGATATCAGATTTGGCCGGCGGATGTTTCGTGAATTGCCGCCGCCGGGTGTGTTTACGACCGCAGTAAAACCGACCGGCAATGCCGGGAAGCTCGTTCCGAATGACGGCAAGTTAGCAACAAACCCATTTGCGAATGTTCCACCCGCTCCGTTCGGACAACCGCCTGCGAGATTACATTGAATAACGACATCTGGACGGACAACGAGCACCTCGACCGGTACGCCGCTGCGGGCGTTTACGATGCCGCCGACTTCCCAACCGCCGAGCAGGATGTTGCCCGTTTTACCGAAATCGAATTTTTTGCCATTTCCTACCGGTAGCTCATACAAAGCACTGAAGTTGAATGTATGACGCACGTCAAAGTTGTTGCGACCGCGGTCGGCCTCGAAATTATCAAGCTGCGCCGAAGTGCGGGCTTCGTTCGAACCACTCGACAGGCCTTTGCTCTTTCCGAATGTGTACTGGGCGTTCATCGTCAATCCGCTGCGGAAACTGCGCACCAGCGACATCTGAAGCGCATTATAGCTGTCATCGCCGCCGCTCGTTTTGTAATCGACCTCGGCAAACGGATTCTGTACGGAAGTGCCGTTGACGATGCTGAATTG
>JAYVER010000064.1:0-15807 GCA_043748725.1 Chloracidobacterium sp.
CAATGAGCAAAAATTTGCGTATTACGAAGAATCCGAACGCTGGATCGAGCGAAATGTGCGGAAACTTAAACGCAACGCAAAAAAAGGCTGAAATTAACAGGGATGAAGGGGATAAGAGGGATATTCAAGACAAAACCGTCCCACTTTATCTCTTTCACCCTCTTTATCCCTGTAAAATATGCCTTCGTCTTACTCCGGGTTTAGTTGAGCAATGATCGAGCCGATCAGCCCAAAATCGGAGACAGTGCGGCGCTCGATGCCGGTGCGGGTGAAGCGGGTCTCGGTGTAGTAGTTCGAGACGGCTTTGGCATCGTCGGATTTTTTTTCCGAGAGAACCTCTGCCAATGTAGTCGCCATACTTTTATCTCTGGCGAGGGTCGTTGTCACCGCATTAGTCGCGAAGAGACGCATTATCCATTCGTTTTTATTTAAGGTATGGCCGTCTGTCCGGGCCTTGAGACATTTCAAGACGCCTTCGGCATCGCCGACGATGATTTTGTTCTCAACAAAAGCAGCTGCGATTTCTGCGTCTTCTGATTTCCATACCTCGACGCCGGTTTCATCAGTCGCTTGTTTGCTTGGCTTGAGTCCGGCGACAAGCGATTTTTTCGCCTTTTCAATATCTTTCAGCGTTGCAATGACGACGGATTTTTCGCCTTCGTCATCAAATTTCGCCGTCAGAATATTGGCTCCGCTCGCAACCAAAAACACTTCCGGGTCACGAATTCCATACGGCTCGAAAAAGGCTCCGGAAAACTCACCGATTACTTTCCCCGCAAGCGGATCAGTCTGTTTTTGAACGGTCAGAAGCACGCTGCGCCACGCAATCTGTGGGTCTTTGAGATTGTAGAGCGTAGCGGATGGCCCATCATCGGGGAAAAATTCAAAAACACTCGCATCGAATTGGCTGGCGGGAACAAGAGTTTCGCTAAAAACCTTTCCGATCTCAAGCGGGGTCGTGATCTTGTATTTTTCCTCATAACCCTGCCCTTTCTTCGTCGCCGTCCAGCTAATGTCCGTGATTGAGCTTCGCAGGAGCTGTGGCAGGATGCCGGCGATGGCGGATTGGACGTCGGAGTCTTCGCCGGCTTCGGAGGCGAATTTCAGCCCGACGATGTTGGCGATCTGGGCAATGCCCTCGGTTGAGACGTAACCGGAGGCGAGCGTCGCGGGGTCAGCGGGTGGAATTTTGCCGGTTTTGATAATGCTGTCGGCTTCGCCGCGGCGGACGGCGAGGCATTTGTCGATGGCGGTTTCGTCGTTACCGAAAAATATCAGGCTGTCGATTACGAGCGCGTAAGCTTTACGGCCATCTTTTGCTGTCCATGTAAAGTATTTGCCGCCGCTCTTATCGGACTTTTCGAGCGTCGGTGCGTTATCATAGATGCTTTCGACGAACGAACCCAGTTTCAATTCGGCATATTTAACGGCCTGGTAATTCCAGGCGTGCGTATCGGCAATGGCGACAAAATGAGGCTGGACGCGGCCGACGGAGTGTTCCTCAGTAAGCTTTTCTTCTGATGTCTCGAATCCGGTCACCGCGACCGCAAGCTGCACGCCTTTGAGGGCTGAGAAATCGGGCTTTTTCTTTGCTACTTCATTGAAAGGCTTGCTGTCTATGATCGGCTGCAATGCGGCGGCGAGGTCGTTGGTTTCGAGATAGACAAGCGTTTCAGCCGGGGCGAGTGTCCGCAGATCGGTCGGTTTCGAACCGCAGGATAAATTTACCGTAGAGACGCAGAGAAACAGAGACAGAATAAACACAGATAAAGGAGATAAATGAGATATTTTTTTCGAATTGTTTTTTTTCATATCCTTTTTATCCTCTGTATCCCTGTTAAATTCTTTGCGATCGCCGTCTTGTGCTAAAATCCAAAATCAATATGGAAAAAGTATTTGCCAGCGATATTTTACAGGGTAAGGTCGCGTTTGTAACAGGCGGCGGGACGGGAATCACGGGCGGCATCGCTCGGGCGTTTGCGGAGCATTGCGCAAAACTCGCGATAACGAGCCGCAAAGAGGACAATCTGATCCCGCAAAAGCAATTTATAGAGGAAAATGGAGGCGAATGTTTAGCCGTGACCGCGGATGTTCGTGATTACGCTGCGGTTGAAGATGCTATCGCGAAAACTGTCGAGCATTATGGAAAGATCGACATTGTCGTCAACGGCGCGGCGGGTAATTTCCTGTGTGCTGCCAACGAGCTTTCGCCGAATGGTTTTGGCACGGTCGTCGATATTGACACAAAAGGCACATTCAACGTCTGTCGTGCGGCATTTGAAGCACTGAAAGAATCGAAAGGACAAATCCTCAACATTTCCGCAACCCTGCATTATCTCGCGACGCCGATGCAGATACATGTTTCGGCGGCCAAGGCCGGCGTTGACGCGATCACGCGAAATCTGTCGGTCGAATGGGGACGCCACGGCATACGAGTTAACGGCATCGCACCGGGGCCGATCGAGGATACCGAAGGAATGAAGCGTCTCCTGATGCCCGAGCTCAAAGAAAAATTGACGCGCAAAATACCGCTCGGACGTTTTGGCCGGATCGCTGATATCGAGAACGCCGCGTTGTTTTTAGCGTCTGACGCCGCGAGTTACATCAACGGCGTGACGCTGGTCGTTGACGGCGGATCGTGGCTGTTGGGGACGAGCCTAAGTTAATGCGGGCGGCGACCAGTCGTTGGCTTTGGCGGAGCCGACTGGGTCGTCATCATCAATTCGATCATCGCCGCGTCGTCTGTCGCAGGCTCGGTTTTGCCGTCGAGGATGGCTCTGAGTACCATCATTTTTGCTAAAATTCTTATCTCCGGACGCTCGAACCGGTTTGTCAGGCCTCTGGTTTTTGCAAAATCGGCTTTGACGAGCGAGCGGATAGTCGGAGCCGCTATGCCCAGTTCGGACGTGAGGCCGCTGACCATCGATCCGCCAAACGCCCCGACCTGCACCTCGCCATCGTCGATCATCTCCTGGTTTGTATCGATGAATTCGGCGACTTTTACAAAAGCATTGAGCGTCTCATTTATCCGGCCGATCGTGTCGTCAAGCAGCGGAAACGCTTTGTCCGGGTCGGCCTCGGCATAGCCGCTGGCAAGCATGGCGATAAAGATAAAATCCTGATAATTTTTCGGCTGCGGGTTGACGAGCGATGCGGCGTCTTTCATTATCTCGGCGGCGAGTTCCTTATCACCTGCGCGATTGACACGTGCCGCCAAAAAACTCAGACCCATAAGCTTTTTCTCTTTGCCCGGCGTTTGCGAAATAATTTTGCGGGACTGCGCGACTATCGTTTCACGTTCTTCCTTCGAAAGTGTTTTGGTGCCAAGGCTCAGAACGTCTCCCATCATCTGGCGACTGATCTTTTCGCGGGCTTCGTCAGCAACCGCTTGGACATTGGTTGTTTCCCCGTTTATCCTCGACATCTCGACAGCCGCCTCATTCGCATTCGAAGCGCTCGCAGCCATATTTGACGACGTATTGCCGCGAAGCGTCGATGACCGAAATTTCGCCCTGATCTGAGCCGCGCGTGACGGGGCATATTTTCCAATGAGCTCGGCATAGCCGACGCCGGAAAAACCTGCTTCGTTGTTTTCCAGTATAGTTTGGCCGAACAGTTCCGCCATATCTCGGAGGTCGGATTGGCTGTAGATCGCCTTTTTGCCATCGCCTTTTTTTGACGCATCAAAATTTTCAGAGGCAAATGAGAGCAGCGAGAAATACACGTACAGATTGTCGATCTTGGGCTTATCGCTCTTTATCGTGCTCAGAATTGCCGCCCCAAACTCGATGGCTTTGTCCTGATCCTTTGCATAAATTTTATGGAGAAGTTCGACGTGTTCCTGGCTAAAGCCGTTTTTAAGCGTTGCCTTTCCATATTGCGAGGCTTTGGCGGCATTAGTTTCGGCGATCCGTTTGATCAATTGCAGCTCGAAATTTTTATCACTAGCCTCAGTCTCTTTTTTTAATTCAGGGTTTGAGATCAGATTGATACAATCGTCGTAAAAATTGAATGCATTATCGGGGTCGTGTTCGGCGAGACTCATCGCGATCTGCTGACGCACGGCCAGAGCGACGCGGAATTTACGCTCAACCGGCGTGCGTCCATAACGATCGCCGCCAAAAATCCCTCCATACGTGTCGTCGTCCGTCGGTAAAGCAGGCGAATTCATCTGCACATCGTATTGCATCACGAGCCGTTTGAATTCACTGATGACGATCGCGTACATAGCCTTCGCCTCTTTTTCGTCGTGAAACCACATCAGCGACGCCAGTTCCGAGTTAAAACTGATGCGATTCTCGCTCGAACGCATGTTATTTACATCGGCAGAGGTTTCGCGAAGAAATTCGACCGCTTCTTTTTCGAGCTTTGCGGCATCCTCGGTCTTTTTTGCATCGGGAACCGTTTGCGGAAACGCTGTACGGGTAAATATTAGAACCACGAGCAATAACAGAATTTTTCGGTGCATATATATATTCGGCCTCAATTTCGATGGCGAGTTTATGATAGAGTGATTACGCCAATTAGTAAATATGAACGGCTGGTGGCCAGCTAATTTGCACAAATCATTTAGATGCTGCTTGTCGTCGATAATTACGATTCATTTACATACAATCTCGTCCAATATCTGGGCGAGCTTGGTGCGGAAATGAAGGTCGTCCGCAATGACGAAATAACGGTCGACGAGATCGAAAATGACCTCAAACCAGAGCGGATATTGATCTCGCCGGGACCGGGAACGCCTGATGCGGCTGGTATTTCGCTCGGCGTGGTCGAGCGGTTTGCGGGCAAGGTGCCGATTTTAGGAGTTTGTCTGGGACACCAGGCGATCGGGCAGCATTTTGGCGGCAAAGTTGTGCGGGCGCCTGAGCCGGTTCACGGCAAGCCGGTCGAGATCAGTCACGACGGAAAAACGATCTTTAGCGATCTGCCAACGACATTTACCGCGGGACGTTATCATTCTCTGATCGTCGAGCATGATGGCCTGCCCGATTGCCTTGAAATCTCGGCCACATCGCCCGACGGACTCGTCATGGGATTGCGTCACCGGACGAAAAAAATAGAGGGTGTGCAGTTTCATCCCGAGTCGATTTTGACTGAGCACGGGAAAAAGTTATTGCAAAACTTCCTCGAACTCTGACATATTATAAGTAGGAGACGTGTGTCTCCTTTCGCACTCGCCTTACGAAACGTTTCCAACCCGTCCGTCATTATGACAAGCTTGAAATCCGATTGGCTGCTTTCCGCGCCGGTTTCCGCCACAAATGCCAAGGCCGACACCCCGCTGTTCCCGTTTTTGTCGCGTCTGATCCGCGGCGAAGACCTCAATGCCGGCAAGGCGGCGGCTTTCTTCTCCGAGCTGACCAGCGTCAATGCAAACCCGGCGCAGATCGCCGCCTCTCTGGCAGCATTAACGGCAAAGGGCGAAACCCCGTCCGAGCTTGCCGGCATGGCCAGTTTGATGCGCTCGCAGATGATCAAGATCAAAGCGACGGGCAAAACCACCGTCGATATCACCGGAACAGGCTCATCGGCCGCAAAAACATTTAATGTCTCGACAGCCGCCGCACTTGTCGCCGCCGGAGCCGGTTTGACAGTTGCAAAGCAGAGCAATCGCGGCGTGACGAGTCTAACCGGCAGCGCAGATGTGCTTGGCGAATTGGGCGTCAAGGTCGCGGGCGAACCGGCGGTCGCTCAAACCGCTCTGAGCGGCGCGGGGCTGTGCTTTCTGTTTGCTCCAAAGTTTCACCCGGAATTGCGTCGCGTTGGCGAAATTCGCAGCAACCTCGGCATACGCACATGTCTCAACGTGCTCGGTCTGCTTGCAAATCCCGCCGCTCCCACTCGGCAGTTGATCGGTGTGTGGCACCGTTCGCTGGTCGAGCCGGTAGCAAACGCTCTGGCATTGCTGAAAACGGAGCAGGCCTGGGTCGTACATGGTGAGGATGGGCTGGACGAAATCACGCTCGCGGGCAAGACTTTTGTGGGTGTAGTCACGGACGGCGATGTGAAATCATTTACAATCTCACCGGCGGATTTTGGTCTAAAATCCAACAGTATAGATCATCTTAAAACAAACTCTCCAAAAGAAAGTGCCAGGATCATCCGCGAGGTCCTCGCCAGCCGCCGCCGCGACGAGGCACGCTCGCTGATCGTTATTAACGCCGCCGCCGCCCTCGTTCTCGGCGGTTTTGCACGCGACCCGATGCACGCCGCGCGGCTCGCCGAGCAAAGCATCGACAGCGGCCAGGCGCAAAATAAACTTGATAGGTTGATTCAGGTTACAAATAAAAAATAGTTTCTTTTCTTCGTTGTGTTCTTTGTGTCTTCACTTGGTGTTCTTTGTGATTAGGATTTGAAAGAATCTTTTATCACAAAGTTCGCAAAGTGTGGACACAAAGAACACAAAGAGTTTTTCGATCTCTACGTTTGTTGGCAATCTGTTAATGATAATTGATAATTAACGACGATGTTGTCGTTACTGGGTACAATTTATGGCAAATTAGCGGATATACGCAATGCGATGTACGCGTCCGGTGTGTTCGAGACGCATGATCTTGGCGCTCTAACCATCAGCATCGGCAATATCACAGCGGGCGGAACAGGAAAGACGCCGCTGGTTGCTTATGTTGCCGCGATTTTGGCGGATCGCGGTGAGAAAGTCTGCATCTTGACACGCGGTTACGGTCGGCAGAATCCGAATCAGAGAGTTTTAGTATCCGACGGCGAAGAGGTTCTTGCTGAAACTGGCGAAGCTGGTGATGAGCCTTACGAATTAGCTCAAAAGCTTATAGGCAAGGCCATCGTTATCGCCGATGCAGACCGCGTCTCCGCCGCTGAGTGGGCAAAGCGTAAATTCGGCGTGACGACGTTCGTACTCGATGACGGCTTTCAACACCGCAGAGCAAAACGCGACGTTGATATTGTCTGCGTCGATGCGACCGATCCGTTCGGCGGCGGCAAAATGCTGCCCGCCGGACGGCTTCGCGAGCCTCTACATAACCTCAATCGCGCAGATATTGTAGTCATAACAAGGGCGAATCTGGCCGAAGACATTTCGGATTTGAAATTTCAAATCTCAAATTTAAGCCCGGAATCTTGGATTTTCTGCGCTTCAAACCGTATTCCGGCAATTATTGGCATCGAAGAGTTTCACGCAAAGCCGCAAAGAACGCAAAGTCAAGAAAAGGGGACCGGCGGTAGTTGGGGAAAGGTGGGGATTGAGTTTACGGGACGACCCGTCTTTGCGTTTTGCGGTATCGGCAATCCGGCTAATTTCGTGCGGCAGTTGGAGCAGGAAAATCTTGATGTTGCCGGTTTCAAAGCCTTTCCCGATCACCACATTTATAAGCAGGAGCACATCGCTCAAGTGGAAGAGATTGCAAGGCAAAACGTGGCCATTAGCTTGCTGACAACCGCAAAAGATGCGGTAAAACTCGGCGCTCTAAAATTTACGCTACCGTGCTATGTTGTCGAAATTGAAGTTTTGATAGAAAACCCAACGGATTTTGGCAGCATGTTTTGAATTCGCTTTGCGCACTTTGTGTCTTCCCTTTGTGTCCTTTGTGTTAAAAACAAGGATTAAATCACAAAGAACACAAAGGGAAAGACACAAAGAAACACAAAGTAAAGGCAGGTTTAATGGCATCAGCTCTTTTTGTTCGGCGGCCCTTTTTTGTCGCCCCAGTAAAACGCCCGCACGACGAGCACGTAAACCAGAACACTCAGTAACAAAAGTATAAAAAAGAACGCGACCAGCCAGGCGAGCGGGGACATATTACACGGCCTCCTCGGTCGCTTCTTCGGTATCTTCGATCCAGTTTGAGAGCAGGCTTCGGCTGCCTTTATGCTCTAGCACGTGGCGGTAAATGACGGTCGCGACGGCGACGATGGGTATCGCGATAAAAACGCCGGGTATTCCGGCGACCTGTTCGCCCGCCAGCACCGACAGGATTATTGCCAACGGATGCAGGTGAATCCCGCCGCGGACGATCCGCGGGTAAAGGATGTAGTCCTGGATGACACGCAGCACGATCAAAAATATGGCGACGTAGAGAGCCTTCCACGGATCGTCGGAAAACGCCGCTGTAAGTATCACGACCAGCCCGATCGTTGCCGGCCCCAACAGCGGCACGAATTCGAAAGTGCCCGCCAGAATGCCAAGCAGCAAAGCGTATTTGAGCCCCAACAGATAAAACCCGATCGTGCAGATAAGCCCGATCAAAAAACACGACGTGAGTTGCGCCCGCGTATAGGCGGCGAGCGTCGTATTGACATCCTGCAATACAGACTCGGCCCGTATCCGCCACGGGCCGGCGGGAAAAGCCCGCAATACGCCCAGCCGGAAGAGATTGACGTCCTTAAGGAAGAAAAACGCCAGTATCGGCACGAGTATCAGCCACGGCAGATAGGTCACGGACGCCAGCAGAAAATTTCCCACCGCCGCTGTAACATCGCTGCCGAGATCGGTCACTTTTTTGTTAAGCTCGGCCTGCACTTCTTCGGGAATGTGCAGACCCTTGAAACGCTGGCTCAGATCTTTTGTCCGCTCGCGCATTGCTGCGCCGTAGGTCGGTAGATTCGTGCCAAATTCCTTAGCTTGTTCGATGACGCGAGGCGCGATATTGGCGATCGCAAGTGCGAGGCCGGTAAATACGACCGCGTAAGCGATCACGATGGCGATCGAACGCGGCATAAACCGTTCGATATTGCTCGTTTTGAAAGGATACCGGATCATCTTCACCAGCGGATCGATCAGGTAGGCGAAAAACACCGACAGCATTATCAGGAAAAATAAATACGCCAGGGACGCGAATATCGTCTGAACAAAACCGGCCACAAAAAGCAGCAGCAGCGTTATGACCACGACGCGGGCGATCGAGCGAACCGTTGGCGAAGACGGATGGAGCAATACGTGTCGCTCGGACAGATTAGATTCGGGAAGCGGCCGCTTGGTCTTCGCAGCCTCCTTTTCCAGCGGTTTTTGTTCGGGCATATTCTCCATTAATATACGCTATTTATTAGCATTTGCATTACTGTTTGTCTCGAGGCCCGCAGTTGGCGAATAGTTTTCGACCGCAAAGCGGTTGTAAAGAGCGATCATATTCTGCGGCGGAATCTGGACATTCGAGCCGATAATAAAAGCTTTATCGTCATCGGCCGCTATGCGGCGGTTGGCATCAGCGGTTTGCAGCTTTATGACGCCGCGATCTTCGGCGTCGATCGCGGCCCCGTCCTTGCGGCGCAGGACGTAGATGAATTTAAAATCCGCGTCGCGCATCGACTCGAGTTCCCTTGCAAACGGCGTCTTCTGGCTTCCGGCATTCGCCTGCGGCGAAGCGTCCCTGCCCGAACGCAAAATGCCCTCGTTCGCCCCGCAAGAGAAAGTGAGAAAAACAAACAGAAATGTGCAAACTATTAAGCGTCTCATTATATTGCCGACTTAAAGCCTATATCACAAAGAACGCAAAGAGAAGACACAAAGTACACTAAGAAATTCGACTCTACAAGGTTCCGTGGATGACTCGTCTTACTCCATTACGAAGCATGAGTTCATTGAAGTTAATCAACAAGCCAAGTTTGTAACCGCCTAGACGTAAGTATGTCAATACCTGAGCGACAAAGACATCGTGCAAAGATTCAACTGCCTTAATTTCGAGAACCAGTTTCTGTTCGACCAGTATATCGATTCTATAACCGCATTCCAGATGGACGTTTTCGTATATCAACGGCATTGCTTTCTGTTTTTCTGCAAAGAGTCCTGATTTCACGACCTTATAAAAAAGACATTCTTCGTACGCACGCTCTAACAAACCTGGTCCAAGATCAGAGTGAACTTCTATTGCGAGACCAATAACTTTATGCGCGAGTTCATTTTCGGTCATAGGAAATTTCGTTGCGCTGATCAAAGAATTATTATCACAAAGTTCACAAGGCTGGACACAAAGCTCACCAAGAATTGCCAAGATTTCTTTGTGTCCTTTGTGTCTTCACTTGGTGTTCTTTGTGATAAATATCTTGGATTTATCAAGCACCTTTAATTTTCTTCGTCGTTGTCATCGATATTTGCATTGCCGTTCGCTGCGTCTTTTCGTTCTTGTTCGTCGAGTATTTTTTTCTCGTCAGACGTTTCGGTTGCTTCGTCCTTGGCGGCGTCGGGAGCATTGCCTTTTTGAGCGCGGATTTTTAGGAATCGCGCCTCATCGTCTTCATAAACCGTCTCGACCCAGCCGCTTTCGAGCGCCTTGGCGATCATGTCGGTGTTCTCTTTGGCGTCGGTGAAAATGTAATTCGCTCCAAATTTATCGCGGATGATCGGGCCCGCATCGTCTATCTTGGCTTCGGTTATGTCCTTGAGCAGCTTGTAAAGCTCAGGATTTTGCGAATAAAGGTAATTCGGATCGAGGCCGTACACGTAAGTGTGCTTGGTGTCGTAAAAGAACAACTTGGGGAATTTGTCCCAATTCGTGTTAAAAATCCGCTCGCCCGCTCGTATGTTTTCAGCACCGGTCTCGTCAAGCCCCGTCGCCCATTCCATCGCCCGGCGATATTTGTCGTTATGTTCGTTAGTGACAATATTGTCCATCATTCCGGCCTCGTCAAAACCCCATTTGTGTATGCCGATGAGGTTATAAAGCCAGAATACGCATAGAAAAATTCCAACGGCCCAAACGGACGCCTGACGCACCGTATTCCATGCTGCCTCTCGCTCGGTTGGTTTCGCCGCGTCGAGATACGGGTCGATGTCGCGTTTGAAATCTTCGGGAAGCTCAACGGCCTGCGGCGTAGTAAACGACTGCCCGCTAAACGCCGCAAAAAGTATCGCAAAGGGCGGAAAATATTCGGCAAAACGCTTGGAACGAAACTGCGAGGCGAGCAAAACAGTCGTGAACATTAGAAAAAATGCCGCCTTTTCGGGCAGCTTGGCTCCCCGCGGAACAAAAAGAATATAACCGATAAGCATCGCGATAAGCGCTACGGGGAAATTCATCAGCAATTCCATTCCCGAATACGGATACCATTCGCCGCCGACCGCGACGACGAAATCAGAGCCGATCTTAAATTTCTCTGCAAAATGCTCGAAGAAAAGATAGAGGTTATTCGGGAAATACGGATTGATGATATTGCCGAGTATCATGCCGCCGGCCGTGTATGCGAGCGGCCGCCACTCGAACCGGCGCTCGTTCCAGCCGATGATGATCACCCAGATTATCGCCGCAAACAACAAGAGCGGGAACAGGCTGTAAGTCCACACGAACGCAAACATCAGCGGCAGCAGCCACTTATAATTTCGCTGAAAAAGCAGATGAACGCCGAGCACCGTGATGATGATCGTCAGCGGCGGCGCCTTGGCCATGTTCATCCGGTAAAAAAAGGCGTTCGAGCAAGTCATTATCGCCGCGAGCCATATCAACTGGTGCTTGACCCCGTAACGGAAAAGCATCCAATAGACCGAGAAAATGGCAAGCGTCGAAAAGAAAACGGTCGAGACTTTTGCAGCAGTTACGGGCTCGAAAAACCACAGAAACGGAATCTGCAATAGATGGAAAAGAAAATGATGATCGGCGTAATTTTTCGGATTTAAAACGGTTAGCGGCAGCCACTCAAACGTCGGCAGCCATTTGAGATGCTTAAAATTATCCCATAATAGTCCGCTCCACTTGATGTGATAATAGCCGTCCCAATCCCCGCAGCAGATCGCGTCCGTCCGCGTCTGCAAAAAGGTCATCACCATCAGGATCGCCAGGAACCCGAAAATAAGATAGATCACGCGAACTGCCGCTTCGGTCTCAAGATACTCGCGCCACGGGAGCGGTTTTGCCGATGTTTCAGCCTTATTCTGCTCCGGAGTTTCCGGCGTTTCGTTTGTAATTTCTTCCATTTAGAGCTTGTATTTCTGGAATTGCAAAAGATACGAACTAATTGAAAAAAGTATCACGAAAACAGACTGTTTGGCCATTCAAAGTTAAATGCTATTGATATTGAAAACTCCTTTCATTTTGTGTCCAATGCTGCGCAAAATCTTTACGCTATGTATGCTAAAGTACAGAACAATCATCCCGCCGGCCTTACCTTTATTTGCAACACTATATTTTGGCCCGTTTCTTACGCAATCGCGGAGAGAGGATAGAGGTCGGAAAACTGGCCGCTCTAACGGCGATAAAATCTTCAGGAGGGTAAAATAATGAAAAATACGTGGACCGCAAAGCTTATCGTGATCGGCTTGTTTTTGCTGATCGGTGGGTATTTTGGGTTTAATTTAGCAACGGCCCAAAAAATGCAGCCCGGAATGGACGGCCCGGCTGACCAGGGGACAAAATTGCCGCAGCGACTCGATGGCAACGCAGCTGCGGGCCGCGAGGTGTTTCGAAGCGAGACATTTGGCAATGAGGGATTTTGGACAGATGCCGCCCGCGTCCCGCAGGGCGTCGTTAAATCGAAACTGACCCCACTGAAAGCACTCCAGGTCGGTTTGAGCGTCGATGTGGATGCTCTTGACAAGGCGACACAGCAGGCAGTTACCGCTGAGTTGAAAAAAGATCCGACCGGAGCGACGTCAAAACTCTTCAACGATCCAAAAACGACGATCAAATTGCTTAATGCTAATTCGGTCATCGGTTTCGTCGTTAAGGACAGTAACGGAGACGGAAAGTTGGACGTGACCAAAGGCGACAAGATCGGCGTAAGCTGCGCTCTTTGCCATACAATAACAGACGCCGCGATCTTGAACGTGCCGGGCGGAGGCACTATCGGACATCGCCTGGACGGCCGAGCGGCTCACACCCTTAGTATGGGCGCGGTCTTTGCGACAGCGGCAAATTCGAGGGCGCTCTATCCGGTTTTACAGCTATCTCTCGATGCGAACAAAGGCAAAACAATCGGACGCGCACCGAAAGGGCTTACGGAAAAATCGAGCGAAAAAGAGGTTGATACTTACCTGACGACGCCCGCGTATTATCCCGTTGGAATGTTTGACGACAGTCCCGACGGCAACGGCGATCCGATGCACAATACGCCGCTTTTTCGACAGGATCTTGCCGCTCCGTACGGCAGCGAAGGGGCCATAGCCAAGCTCGATAATTTTAGCAATTTGGTTTACACGGGACTCTTTGACCCGACAAATCTGACGACACCCGGCGGTCGTGCGTTTTTGCATACTCTCGGCGGTGCGGCCGGTGACGAGATCGCCGATGATTACGTCAAGATTCTAAAAGACACCAAAGTAACCGGCTATCCTTACGTCAAGGGATCGACGACCGGACTGCCCGGCAAAGAAGAGACGTTTCTCGGCATTCGCGTGGACGATAACAAGCTGCTTGACCTTAGCGCTTATCTAGCAAGCCTCCAGGCACCAGCCGGTGATCACGGGGACAGCATGATGATCGCGAAGGGACGGGACAGGTTTAGGACGGAGGGTTGCACGACCTGCCATAATCTAAGTCAGTCGAAACCGGTCCCGACGTTTATCGTTCCGATGAAGACTATCTTTCCGGGAGATAATCCGGCGACGCTAGCACAGCGAATGCCCTCCTTAAACCCGGTATTGGACACCGGCGGCAATATCTTTGACGACAAGATGGCCGTAGTGAACGCCAGCGTCCGGGGCGACATCCGAGGCACAGCATTGCCGCTGCTGCTAGATTTGTCTCGCAAGCCTGTGTTTTTGCACGACAACTCGGTGTCAACGCTTGAGATGCTGTTCGATCCGTCACGGGGAATGAGTGCTCCGCATCCGTTCTATCTTTCGGACACGACCGGACGGTCAGAACTCATCGCATTCCTGCGCAGTCTGGATACGCAGTAGTTAGAATATGAGCCAGCACCTTTTGGACCAACTAGAATCCCCACTTTCTATAAGTTTAAAAACTGTGGGGGGAAAGGTGCTTAACCGGCCATCAACCACCGAGGTTGTATCCTCTACGCTGTTTGAAAGAATCGCAAACAAAGATCGGAGAGCCGTTGACGATTGCATCGATAAACACGGCGCTCTGATTTGGGGAATTTCAAAAAAGTTTACGGAAGATCACCTTGAGGCCGAGGAACTTGCCGAGGAGATTTTTGCCTGCGTTTGGCCTTGTGCCGTTCGATTTGATCCCACATATTTTAACGACCGGACATTCATAATGATTATCGCCCGCCATTGTATAAATAATCGAAAGAGTTCTATAACCCGCTAAAAAGAGCGAAATCGAATCGTAAAAACTTGCGCAGAACGTCGCACCCGCACTTTACTCAACGTTAAATGGGACAAGGACAACACGGAAAAAAGATGGGGTCATCTATGAGGTCTTTAGCCAAAACCAATTTCGAGTCGCTTCCCAATTTTTCTTTGCGGCGTCATATCGGCGGCTGACGCTCGACGTATCGAGACCGGTGATCTCTGAAAGTTGTACAACGGTTGCTCGGGCGTCGCGGCTATGACGATCAAGACTTCTTTTGCCATAACTGCCTGAGAACTCTTTCCCGACCCGCAAAACAGTTCCTCATCCAACCGGAAGAAAGCTCATCCGAACTGCATTGTTTGCGATTAACCTCACCAGCAACTAAAATCTTAGTTTCGAGAATGTACCCAAAAGGCAACCTGTTAATTCCGGCGTCGCACGGCCAGCTTGAGGCGATAATCAAGGAACCGGCCGGGACACGTCGCGGCGTTGGGCTCGTTTGCCATCCGCATCCTCTGGGCGGTGGGACGATGCATAATAAGGTCGTTTTTCGGGCGGCAGCGGGTTTGGTTGACGCGGGGCTCGCGACCGTAAGGTTTAATTTTCGCGGCGTCGGGGCCTCGACCGGCGTGCATAATGAGGTCGAAGGCGGCAAAGAAGATGTCCGCGATGTGCTGGATTATTTAAGCCGGCATTATCCGGGCGAGGAGATCACACTCGCGGGATTTTCATTCGGCTCGCGAACGGGGCTTGAGGTCGGTTTTAACGATGACCGCGTCACACGATTAATCAGCATCGGCACGCCGGTCGATAAATATGGCGATTATGAATTTTTGAAGCTGCTTAGAAAGCCGATCCTTTTTGTCCATGGTGACCGCGACGAATTCGGCTCGATTGAAAATGTGCGGCGGCTATATAACAAAGTTTTAAGAAACACCGACGCCGAACTGATAGTATTCCCAAACTGCGGACATTTCTTCGACGAACACCTGAACGAGTTACGCGAGGTGATCAAGGACTGGACACTTAAGAAAATCACTTCGGAAAAACTGAAAAGTGAAAACTGATAACTGAAAATTTGAAAATCATCTCTTAACTTTTCAGTTTTCATTTTTCAGTTATTCCGGTATGGTTCACCTTATGACGGACAAAAACGATGAAAAGATAAGAGACGCCGCGATAAGGCTGACGATGATGCCGCGCGACACCAATGCTCACGGCACGGTTTTCGGCGGCGTTATTTTGAGCTACATCGATGTTGCGGGCGGCGTCGAGGCCGTGCGGCATACAAAGCACGAACGCTTTGTCACCGTCGCGATGAAAGAGGTCATTTTTCACGAGCCGGTGTTTATCGGCGATCTGGTCAGCTTTTACGCGACGACGCTAAATGTCGGGAAAACGTCGATCACGATTCACGTTGAAGTAGAGGCTGAGCGGTTTGGCAATAAAGGGGAAATTGTCAGGGTTACGTCAGCCGATATTACGTTTGTCGCGATCAATAAATTGCGTGAAAAAGTGAGGATAGGAAAATAACTCCTCTCAAAACTGTCAACTGTAAACTAATAGAGTTCTTTGAAAAACCCCTACAAATGTGTCGGTTGTTGTCGATTGTAGGGTAAGAGGATTATATAATGGAGGAATGAAA
>JAYVER010000065.1:0-15800 GCA_043748725.1 Chloracidobacterium sp.
TATTGGTATCGGCTGCGATGGCGTGATAATTGGCAAGGCGATCTACGAAGGTCGCATAAAGCTTGAGGATCTAAACAAGTATGTTGGCTAAACGAATAATCCCATGCCTCGACGTAAAAGATGGTAGAACGGTGAAAGGCATCAATTTTATCGGCCTTCGAGACGCCGGTGATCCGGTTGAGCTTGCGGCCCGCTACTGCGCCGAAGGGGCGGACGAATTGGTGCTTCTGGATATTTCCGCGACGAATGAAGGTCGAGGAACATTCGTTGATATCGTTCGACAAGTCGCGGCCGAAACGAACATCCCGTTTACCGTCGGCGGCGGCATTTCATCCGTTGACGATATCGGCTTGTTGCTCGATTCAGGCGCGGACAAGGTTTCTATTAATTCGGCGGCGGTACGGCGGCCTGAGATCATCAGCGAAGCGGCGGCGAATTTTGGTTCGCAATGTATTGTTCTCGCAATAGACGCTAAGCGGTCGAGCCACGGATGGAAGGTCTTTCTCAACAGTGGTCGGATTGGGACTGAGATCGACGCGGTTGAATGGGCAAAAAGCGGCGTTGAACTCGGTGCCGGCGAGATTTTGCTGACATCAATGAACGCGGACGGAACAAAGAGCGGATTTGAGAGTGGGTTGACGAGGGAAATATCGTCGGTCGTGCGGGTGCCGGTGATCGCGTCGGGCGGTGCGGGCACGATGGATGATTTTGCCGATGTATTTGTTAACGGACGGGCCGACGCCGCGCTTGCTGCCGGCGTTTTTCATTACGGCGAGATCGGCATCCCGGAGTTGAAATTATTTCTAAACTCGCGCGGGATCGAGGTAAGGATATGAAATTGAATTACGATAAATACCCCGACGGCCTAATTCCCGCAATCGTGCAAGATGTCGGAACCGGCACGGTTTTGATGCTCGGATTTGTGAATGCGGCCGCCATCGAGATTACGAAAGAGACCGGCCGCGTCACGTTCTATTCGCGTTCCAGACAAAAACTTTGGACTAAGGGCGAGACGAGCGGAAACTATCTTGAGCTTGTGTCGATGACGGCGGATTGCGATGCCGATACGCTGCTGATTAAAGCAACGCCGTCTGGACCGGTTTGTCATACCGGAACCTCTACCTGCTTTGGCGAATCGAACGAAATACGAAACGTGCCTGGCGATCTTTTAACCGAACTTGAAACCGTCATCGACGAGAGACGAAAACTAGCCGCGACCGACTCTTATGTTGCAAAGCTTTTCGCGAAAGGGCTGAACAAGATCATACAAAAGGTTGGCGAAGAGGCGGTCGAGTTGGTGATCGAAGCGAAAGACAATGACACGGATCGTTTCAAATCCGAAGCCGCCGACCTGCTTTTCCACTATTTGATTTTACTTAGAGCGAAAGATATTTCCATCGGCGATGTCCTTGCAGTTTTGGGAGAACGGCGAAAATAGTTACTTTACAACCCCGCGTTTTGAGCTTTCGATAAATCGTGTGAGCAGATCAACCTCATTGCAATCCTTAATTTCTTCGTGGATCCGCTCGACAGCCTGTGTGGTGTTGAGTTTGGCGGAAAGCAGCAGGTGAAATGCGTGATTCAGCTTATCGATGATCTCTTTTGAATATCCGCGGCGCTTCATGCCGAGGCGATTAAGGCCGTAGCATTTTGCGTGATTGCCCTGGATTATGGCGAAGGGCATCGCGTCTTTGACCACGACCGAATAGCCGCCCACAAAGCCCTCATAACCGATGCGGCAATATTGGTGGACGCCGGAATACGCGCCGACACTCGCTTTGTCGGCGATGTCCACGTGACCGGCGAGCGTCGCGGCATTGGCCATTATGATCTCGTTGCCCAACTGACAATCATGTGCAACGTGTGCCTGAGCCATCAGCAAATTGTCGTCGCCGATCCGCGTGACGCCGCCGCCGCCGGCCGTGCCGCGATGGATGGTGACAAATTCGCGGATGTGGTTTCGCTTGCCGATCTCGGTCGAGGTTGGCTCACCGGCATATTTTAGGTCCTGCGGTGCGAGGCCGATCGAGACAAAGGGATAGACATGTGTCTTATCGCCGATCGTGGTGCGACCGTTAACGACGACATGCGAATCGAGACGCACGCCGCTGCCAAGCACGACCGATTCGCCAACAGTGCAGAAAGCACCTACATAACAATCGTCGCCGATCCGGGCATTTGGCGCGATGATCGCCGTTTCGTGAATAAACGATGTCATTTTGAAAATTCAAGCAGCGTTTCGGTCCGCAATGATGCACAGGATCTCGGCCTCAGCTGTGATCTGGCCATCGACCGTTGCGACGCCATGCATTTTTTGCACCTTGCTGCCAATGCGCAGAGCGGTCACATCGAGCCGGAGCGTATCTCCAGGCACAACGGGGCGACGAAAACGTGCATTATCGATGCCGCTGAAAAAAGGTATCTTGTTTTCGCGATCTTCAAATTCGCGCAAGGCGAGGATCGCTCCCACCTGTGCAAGCGCCTCGATCTGCAAAACGCCCGGCATGATCGGAACACCCGGAAAATGACCCTGAAAAAAATGCTCGTTTGCAGTGACCTGCTTTATGCCGACGATCCGGACGCGGGGCTCGATCTCGATGATCTTATCGACCAACAGAAACGGGTACCTATGCGGCAGTATCTCTTGAATAGCGATCGAGTCGAGGATCGGCATATCGTTGGACTTTAGAAAACACATAAGCCAAAAGCCGGGAAAACATTGGTTTCACCGGCTATTGGCCATGTCGGAAACAATAAATTTATCGCTCGCGTCTATTTAGGTGTCGCCGTCGTTGCTGTTGTCGGCTGACGCGCGTTGTAGTACGTAATAAATTCCTTTGTGATATTTGCCGACGTATCAAGCGCAAGAATTGCATTCGCCTGAGCGAGAGCATTTATATCGAGAACCACAGCGTAACCTTTCGCCTTGGCAAAATCCTGAATGGCTTTCGAGATGTCCGCCGAGATCGGACCGAGGACTTGGCCGCTTCTCGCCTCTAGGGCAGCGTCGTACTTCTTTTTTGCGTATTCAAAATCCGTCTGTAGCTTCTGGCCTTCTTCCTGTTTTGCCTGAATAGCCTTTTGGTCGATAGGGACGTTCGGCGGAGAGTTTTGTGCCTTCGTCAATTCGTCTGAAATCGTCTTCAATTTAGCCTGAATCGTTTGCAGTTCCAAAACTTTAGGCTTCATCTCAGTATCGAGAGCCTTTAATCCGCCGACATATCTTGTCACGCCTTCTTTTTCATCGCCGAAAGCACCTGTGTCAAGCCAGCCGATCTTAGTCGCAGCTGGTTGGGCGCCCGCCTGGGCAAATGTCGAAACTGCAAAAACAGCTGCAAAAACAAAGCTAACGGCAAGTAAAGTAATTCTTTTCATTATTGTGTAAAACTCCTTAAAATCTGTAGAAAGGTCAAATGACCGTCAAATATTTATACAATGCTTTGAAACATATTCTGCGAAAACTGTTGCTTACCGTTTCAAAAAAGAATAGCTATAGTAATTAAAAGAAAACTCAAAGTCAATTATCTCAATAGCCTAAAACGTCCTGCCGACCGAAAATTTGAAACCGTTGCGCTTGCCGGGCAGAAAAATTCCGGGTAATTCCTGGGTAAAGCCAAACTTGGCGTTCGGGTTGTAATAATAGATCAGGCGAAACGGGACATTTACGACCGGCACCTGCACCCGAAGCTCAACGCCGATGCTGGCTTTGAAATCGCTGAGCTTGCCAAACTTTGCGTCATCGACCCTGAGCTGGGTATTCTGCTGAACTTCGCCGCGAAGAAATAATTGCTGCACCTGCGGCGAAAGGCTTGTCGGACAGCCAAACCGGTTGCCGCGGCAAAATTCGTTGATAAAGTCTGTCTTGGTCAGCACGCGGCCGCGATAGTAGAGTAGGCTGCCAAAGCTGCTTTCCAGTACCGGCGTATTGATCAGACCCAAAGCCGTCACCCGTCCTGCGCCTATGAATGTATCGTCGGGCAGAAATTCGCTGTTAATGGTTTGGATGCCGCTCTTTCTAAGGTTGAAAACCGATCCGACATCGGCAAACAGAGCCATCGTAGCCGGGCCAAATATTGGCAGGCGGTACTCCACGTTGCCGAGTAGTTCGGTGTCGCCGCCGATAAAACGGAAATTACGCGAGAAAAGCGCCGGATTTGCACCGCCTGTTCCGGTTAACTGGCCGATAGTTGTAAGCTCGCCGAGTGTACGCGGATCAAGTCCCGTATTGGTATTCGCCGTACCCGATGCGTTTGTTGCCACGGCAACATTGCGGCTGGTGATGAACGTATCGAATGGAGCGACCGGCCCGATAGAACGCGAATCGTACCCGCGAATGTCGTTTTCACTGCCCAGAAAATATCGCGAATACGCCGGGACGCCGCCGATAAATGAGATCGAATTTGCGTTTCTGACCTTGTTGGTGAGACCCAGTGTTCCGATCGTACCGGCCTGTAACCTGAACGCCAAAACTTCGGGATTTTTCGTTTTCTTTTTCCGAATCGGAATAAACTGCGAGTACTGGATGCTCGGCTGATAGGTTCTAACGTCACCGCCGAGACCCGCCAGTCCGAGCGAAACCGAAAGCTGTTTACCATTGAGCGTGTCGATGCCGTTTGCTGACGGCTGACGCGTGTCGTAGACAAACGTTGCAGTTATTTGACTGGTAAGGATATTGGGCTGCCGATAGATAACCGGGATACGCGCGGCCGGGTCAGCCGACTGATTAACCGCCGGATCGGCTATGCTGGTCGCAGATAGTTGATAGGTCAGGCCGATACGCGAAAACTGCGTAAAGCGCCGCTTCTTAAAGAAGATTTCCGACAGCGGTGCCGTCGCAAATATATTTCCACCTAACGTGGTCTGGGTAAACAGGTTGCTAATGTCAGTCCGTACCGTTCCGAGAGGATTAAACAAGTCGTTCAAAACGCTGGTATTCTGGGTTAAAAATGTTCCTTCGCCAAAGAATCGATACCTGCTCGCGAATACCGAAAAACCCACCGATACCGGCCGGTTTCGAAAGTAAGGCTGCTGAAAGGTGAATTGGAGGCTCTGCTGCCGGTTTCCGGCTCCCAGATTAAACGAGAGTATCTCACCGCGTCCGGCAAGGTTGTTGGTTGAATATTCAAGTCCAAAAAACGACCCGCCGATGCCCGAAACTCCGCCGTTAAACGAGATCTGTTGTCGGCCCTTTTCCTTGACCTTGACTATCAGGTCAACGTCGCCTTTTTCCTCATCCGTGCGTATCTCAACGTCGTGATCCTTGTCGATCGGATCAAAATACTGTGTCTGATTGAGACGGGAGACCGAAATATCAAGATAATTCTGATTGTAAATATCGCCTTCGTTCAGCAAAAACTCGCGTCGCATAACCTTGTCGCGGGTAAATGTATTGCCGGTAAATTCCAGGCGGCGAAGCGTGAACTGCTTGCCTTCCTCGATCTTTAGAGTAATATCAACAATTCCCTCGTTTGGATTGGCCGGATTATCTTTAAAATCCGGGTCAAATTCACCGACGTAATTTACAAACCCCTGGCCGCCGTATACTTTTTTAAGGTCTTCGTACACGACATCCTGCAATCGCTTACCATCGGCGATGTCGCCTTTCTTGAGGCCGATGTAGCCTAGTATTTGCTGCTCCGAAAAGATCGAATTGCCCTCGACCTTTAACTCGCCGATGCGATAGAGCTTACCCTCGGTCACCGGCACCTTGATCTTTAGCGTATCGTCTTGCGAAGTAATGATCGGGATCGGGAAACTACCGATAAATGGCGGCCCTGTCCGTTTGTAGCCGAGGCCGATAACTTCCGGCTCGCCTATGCGGGCCTGAAAATAGCCTTTTGAAAACATGTGGGCACGAACATTTTTCTGGAGATCGTACTGTAATTTCTTTAGATCGAGAATGTCCGTTCCCTTAACACGCGAAATTAGGCCGGTTTGCTTCACCAGCACAAGCGAATCGCGCAGTTCGCTGCTCTTAAAATGCTGATTTCCCTCGAATTCGATCTGAACTATACGCGAGCGGTTGCCCTGATCGATAATAAATGTAACGGCGATAGAGGTGGCCGAAACCTCGTCTTCCTTGACCGTCACTTTGGCGTTTGGAAAGCCCTTCGAGGCGAGCATTTCGCGCAAAATGCGCGTCGCGTTGCGCGCCTTTACGGGGTCATAAACCGATTCTTTCGAGATGCCCACGCGTTTCTCGCGAAATTCTTTAAGGATGTCCGACTCGGTGATGGCCTTTGATCCTTTGAATTGCAGGTCGCGTATGATCGGAAGTTCTACCACCTCAAAGATTACGTTCACGCCGCCGCGCACTCCTTCCTCGGTCAGCACACGGCACTTGGACTTATCGAAAAAGTTGAGCGAAAGCAGCTCTTTCAGATCGCGCTCGAGAGCAGCCGGATCGTAGATGTCGCCCGGCCGGGTTTTGATGTAATAGATAAGGTCTTCGTCGTGGAGCCGGCGGTTGCCCTGAATGTCAACACTCTCGACAACTTGCTGCTGCGCAGCCGGTTGGGTCGCACTCGTCCCGGTTTGGGCATAGGCCGCAATGCCTAAAAATGCCGAAACCAATATTACAAATCCGAGAGTCCGAAGATTGTACATAAAGCAGGAAACTTCCCTTTTGAGTGCAAATTAAAAAGCTCCGAAAAGCTTCTTTTTGGCCGCTGTATTTATCCTAAACCAATATTATAAATCAACAGACACGGCATTTCAAACTCAGATTTTTCTTGGCTGTTTGATTCTGTTAACCAACCACAGGTTGCCTTTCCAACGCCTATCCAACAAACTTACGAATTATACACGTAAATAGTCAGAACCGCGAGCGGCAGCGACCGGGTTTCTAAAGCTCCCCGCCTTACGAAGGAGGGGTGGCCGCAACTCTCCTCCTGCCTGAGGAGGAGTGGCCGCGAAGCGGACGAGGTGGTGGGAGGGCACGGGTTGGTTCTCTCATATTTGTACGCGGCCCCAGTCGGCCGGCGTCGGTGAGGTTGGCAGTGGCAATAAGCAGAAGGCGGTACGCTGGAGACAGTTGGTAGAAAGCAGTATATTGACCATCGACCTCGGACTGCCTACTGCTTACTCCCTACTGATTCACGCTTTTTGCGTGAGTTCTTTTTCGGTGGTTTTTGTTTTTACCGATCTAAATGCGAGTTTATCGCCGGCGGCGTAGATTTCGACGGTGCTTTCGTTTGAGACTTCGCCTTGGATAAGGGCTTCGGAGAGTTCGTCTTCGACGTATTTTTGGAGGGCTCGTTTTAGCGGGCGGGCGCCGTATTTGCGGTCAACGAAGGTTTTTGCGACCAGCCAGTTGCGGGCGTCGTCGGTGAGGACGATCTTGAGCTCGCGGCCTTCGACGACCTTGTTCAACTTGGCGATCTGGAGATCGACGATGCGGAGTAGGTCTTCGTCCGAAAGCTCGTCAAAGATGATGATCTCATCGACGCGGTTGATAAATTCGGGGGCGAAGGTCTGCTTGACCTTTTGCATCACCTGCTCCTCCAACCGCTCGCGTGAGGCGTCGCCCGAGCCCTGAAAACCGAGACTGGTACGTTTTTGAATATCGCGGGCGCCGAGATTTGAAGTCATTATAAAGATCGCGTGTTTGCAATCGACCGTTACCCCAAGCGCATCGGTCAGCACGCCGTCCTCAAATACCTGGAGCAAAACATTGAACAGATCGGGGTGAGCCTTTTCGACCTCATCAAAAAGCACGACCGCGTATGGCGACCGCCGCAGCTTTTCGGTAAGCTGGCCGCCTTCCTCGTGGCCGATGTATCCCGGTGGCGAGCCGATGAATTTGGAGACCGAATGTTTCTCCATAAATTCGCTCATGTCAAAGCGGATAAGGGCGCGTTCCGAGCCGAAAAGATATTCGGCGATCGAGCGAGCAACCTCGGTTTTGCCGACGCCGGTCGGGCCTAAGAATAGGAATGATCCGACTGGTCGGTGGGGATTTTTTAATCCGGCACGCGAACGGCGAATCGCACGAGCCAAGGCCGAAATGGCCGGACGCTGCGAAACTATTCGTTCGTGGAGAGCAGTTTCTATTGCCAACAGTTTTTCGGCTTCTTTTTGCTTGATCGATGCGATCGGCACGCCGGTCCAGCGGGCGATGACATCCTCGACATCGTCCTTGGTCACCTCGACGGCGAAGAAGGAATCTTCGAGCGAGCGAAGCTCGTAAGAAATGAGCTGATCTTCGTTGGCTGCAGCACGTTTCCAGTTCTCAACCGTTTCTTTCCACGACTGCTCGCCGCGATTTTCGTGCTGGTATCGTAATTTAGCGCGGGCACCGGCCTCGTCGAGCACGTCGATGGCTTTGTCGGGCAGAAATCGGTCGGGGATGTAGCGGTTCGACTGTGTGACGGCGGACGCGAGAGCCTCTTTCGAGTAACGCAATTGATGAAACGCCTCGTAGCGTTCGACGATGCCCTCGATAATCACGAGAGCCTCGGCCTCGGTCGCCGGCTCGATCTTGACCGACTGAAAACGGCGCTCGAGCGCCCTGTCTTTTTCGATAGTTTTGCGGAATTCGCTCGGCGTCGTCGCACCGATGCACTGGATGTCGCCGCGAGAGAGCGCTGGTTTCAGGATATTTGCCGCGTCGAGCGTTCCCTCGGCCGAACCTGCTCCGACCAACGTGTGAAGTTCGTCGATAAAGACGATATTCTCGCTGCTCTCTTTTAGCTCGGCCATTATTTTTTTGAGGCGTTCCTCAAACTGGCCGCGGTATTTCGTCCCGGCGACGATCAGCGACAGGTCGAGCGACAGGATACGTTTGTTTTCGAGAAAACTCGGTACCTCTTTTTCGACTATGCGTTGCGCGAGACCCTCGACGATGGCGGTTTTGCCGACGCCCGATTCGCCGATCAGAACGGGATTATTTTTTGTGCGGCGACAGAGGATCTCAATAATACGCTGCATTTCGGCCTCGCGGCCGACAAGCGGGTCGAGACGGCCTTCGGCGGCCTCGACTGTCAGATCGCGGGTAAATTCGAGCAGGCCGGGCGTCTTTGAATTTTCTTTATTTGCCGCCAGCACGCCGGGAATGCCGCTCTGACGCGACATCTCGTCGCGAACGTCCTGCAAACGCAGTCCGTAGCCAAAAAGTATCTCGGCGGCGACGCTTTTTTCTTCGCGGACGACGCCGAGCAGCAGATGTTCGGGGCCGATGTGGCGGTTTTTCAATTGGCGGCTTTCGTCGTTTGCGTAAAAGAGTATCTGCTTTGTGGCGGCGGAGAGATGAAGCTCGGATGACTGAGGTATGCGCTCCTTGACGGCGATCCTTTCCTCGACGTCGCGCCGGATGCTGTCAACGGTCAGGACGTGCCGGAAAGGGAAGAAGCGGGCCGAGAGCGTCTTGTCCTCGCGCATCAGACCGAGCAGCATGTGCTCGGGCGCGATAACCTGCGAACCGTATTGGAGTGCTTCGTATCGGGCAAAGAAGATCACCCGACGGGACCTCTCCGTGTAGCGTTCAAACATAGGATTCGTATTCCGGCCTTTCGTTACTTTCGCTAATGAAAATCATTATAGCGAAAAACCGGCTGGCGGCGTCAAATATTTTAAGATCTGATAGTCTTACGAGCTTGCCTAAATATAGTCGCAAAGACGCTGGAAATCCACAAGAATAGGCAATAATTTGCTAGCCGCGAGTAAAAAATCAAAAAAGGCCTAGTTTGCCATCACCGAATGCGCGTTGATCTCAATATTTTCTTCCACGACGATCTCTCGGATCAAATGCCCTTTCTGGTGAGCAATGTCACGCAAAATCTTGCCTGCGGGGGCAAGTTCAACCCTCGATGTGAGAACGCGGGCAATGCGTTTCGGCAGAAATTTCGGGGCGATTTTTGCGATCGAATCGGCCAGAGCGACAATATCGCCGCCACCGGTCCAATGCTGGCGGACGATCGACTCGTCGGTTCGGTTGACCAGCCGCAGCAGCACCAAAGCTACGACATAAAGGTCATCAACCTGGCCAATGAAGGGGAAAAAGTCAGGGATAAGATCGAGCGGCGAAATTACATAAACGATCGCTGCCGCAAGCAGGGCTTTTTCGGCCAACGGCACGCGTGCATCTTTCATAAGGCGGCCGAGCAGCATCACCATATTTGGCAGAAACATTAAAAAGCTCCGCATCCGGCCCTTTAGTTCCGATTTTCCCCGTCGTTTTAGCTTTGTTTTCGACTCACGCATTTTACTCATTTTTCTTTTTGTTCAACCCTTATGTATCAGTCTAAAAAACAACCGTTGCTTTGTGCAAGTTTCGCGCGGATTGATTGTATGGTAAATTCGATTACTCATTGCGTCTTGTCGCCGAAAGCGACGAATAATATAGCCTGGGGTGGAGCGGAGCGTAACCCTAGGTCGAGAGCGATACAGGATTCCGTCCCTGAAAGGGACGAACATCTCCGTATTGATTGTTCGACGCCTTCAGCGTCGGGCCGATATTGATTTACACCTAGGGTTTCATTCGCTTCGCTCATTGCACCCCAGGCTATAATGTTTGTCGCCGTTGGCGACTAAATCTATGATATTGCAAAAAATCCGTGAGCGAGCCGCCGCCGATCTCCAGCATATTATTTTGCCCGAGGGCGAAGATATTCGCACCGTCGAGGCTGCTGCTGTTTGCTCCCGCGACCGAATTGCACGCATAACGATACTCGGCAACGAAGAAAAGGTACGTGATCTCGCGACTCAGGCCGGAGCGAATCTCAATGGCGTCGAGATTCTCGACCACCGCAAATCTCCGGATTTTGGAAAGTTGGCGACGCTTTATCATCAGATGCGCCGGGCAAAAGGCGTGACGCTTGAGGAAGCCGAACAGACGGTAAAAGACCCGCTCTATTTTGGCAATCTCATGGTGCGCGAAGGCCGAGCTGACGGCTCGGTCGCTGGGGCGACGAACACAACGGCTCACACGGTCGCGGCGGCCCTGCGATGCATCGGCGTTCGCGAAGGGTTCAAAACCGTGTCGAGTTTTTTCCTGATGGTCGTGCCGGATAAGAAGTTTGGGGCTAACGGCGCAATGATTTACGCCGACTGCGGCGTTGTGATCGACCCCGACGCGGGCGAGCTCGCCGAGATCGCCATCGCCTCGGCTGATTCATGTCGTACCCTTTTGCAGGTCGAGCCGCTTGTCGCGATGCTGTCGTTTTCGACCAAGGGAAGTGCGAAACATCAACTTATCGAAAAGGTCGTCGAAGCCACAAAAACCGTCCGCGCCCGTATGCCCGATCTCGCCATTGACGGCGAACTCCAGGCCGACGCTGCTCTTGTCCAATCGGTCGCCGACTCAAAAGCTCCCGGCTCAAGCGTCGCCGGACGTGCAAACGTCCTCATTTTCCCCGATCTAAACGCGGGAAACATCGCCTACAAACTTACCGAACGCCTCACCGGCGGCACCGCCATCGGCCCGATCCTCCAGGGCCTCGACCGCCCATGCAACGACCTCTCACGCGGCTGCATCGCGACAGACATTGTCGACGCCGTCGCAATAACCGCCGTGCAGTCGCAGGCCCGCAAGCAGAATTAGCTTTGGTTTTTTTATGAACCGTCACGATAATCCGATAAAACGCTTACTCGACCGGCTGGGCCCCGGTTTAATTACCGGTGCGTCGGACGACGATCCGTCGGGGATCGGGACATACACTCAAGCCGGTGCTGCCCTGGGTTACGCGACGCTTTGGACGGCCGTAATGACACTGCCGCTGATGATCGTCGTCCAGCATATCTGCGCGAAGATCGGCATGTGCAGCGGACGCGGGCTGGCCGGTGTGCTGCGCAAATTCTATCCCCGCTGGCTCTTATATCCTACGGTTCTGGGCCTTGTTATCGCGAACACCATTAATGCTGGTGCGGACATTGCGGCGATCTCGGCGGCGATCAATATGTTTGTGCCAATCCCGATATGGGCGATGGTGGTGCCGATAGCGGTTGCGATCCTGGTACTCCAGATATGGGGTTCATACCGGCTGATCGTCAAAGTATTCAAGTGGCTGACTCTCTCGCTCTTTGCCTACGTAATAGCGGCATTTCTTGCTCATCCAAATTGGAGCGAAGTGATAAAGGCGACCTTTCTGCCGCAGATCACTTTCGACGGCCAATATATTACGACTATCGTCGCGATACTCGGCACGACGATCTCACCGTATCTTTTCTTCTGGGAGGCGAGCGAAGAGGTCGAAGAGGAAAAGAGCGAGGGGCGCAGATCAGTCAGACAGCGAAAGGGAGCGACCGATGCCGAGATCAAAAAAGAAAAGATCGACACCATCACGGGCATGCTCTTTTGCAATGTGGTGTTTTATTTTGTGATCGTATCGGCGGGTGCGACGCTTCATGTTACGGGACAAACGAACATTCAATCCGCTACCGAAGCTGCACAAGCATTACGGCCACTGGCGGGAAATCTGGCGACCGTGCTTTTTGCGATCGGATTAATAGGTGCAGGTTTGCTTGCGATCCCGGTGCTGACCGGTTCGGCCGCCTACGCGGTGGCGGAGACATTTGGCTGGCGTTCGGGCCTTGACGAAAAGCCGCGTCGCGCCAAGAAATTCTACGGCATCATCGCTTTATCAACGCTGGTCGGTGTTGCAATAGATTTCCTCGGCATTAATCCGATCAGCGCGCTTTTTTGGACGGCTGTGATCAACGGGGTCGTCGCTCCGCCATTGCTCATCGTTGTAATGCTTGTTTCAAACAATAAAAAAGTAATGGGGGCTCGGACAAATGGCGTGTTTACAAACATCGTCGGCTGGCTGGCCGCCGCCGTCATGTTCGCCGCGGCGGTCGGGATGTTTGTTACGTGGAATAGTTAATCGTTTTACCGTTTAGGAAACTTGTTGAGTATTTCCCTTGCGAGTTTGCCCGCTAATGACTTATCCAGCTTCAGCAACAAATAATATTCATTCCATACTTCGTCTTGTTTGCCGGTCGCCACATATGTGAGGCTGAGAGAATAATGCGGCTCGGGGTCATTCGGAAACAGTCGTACAGCGTCCTTAAGAGGGGCGACGGCATTAGAAAACTGTCCCATTTCATAATAAGTTTGTCCTATCCGCAACTTAATAACGCCGGGAATCGCATCATCAGGTTTAAGCACCGCTTGGCGTTCTCGAACGCTTTCAACGCTGCGTCGTATGCTTTGAGGTGCCGCTTTGAGTCGCCGTAAACAAGCCAGTCGAACGACGTCACGTTCTCCGATTCGGAATAAAGAAAATACATGTTCCATGTATCGACAGACTGCTGCCAATCATTGAGCTTGTAATAGGACATTGTCTTGTAATAGAGTGCATCTGCATCATTTCCGTATGTTTTGAGCAGTGCATCAGCCGCCGCGATAGATTTCTCGTAATGTTCGGCGTTATAAAGGTTCTTCACATCCTTTAGAGCCTTTTCATACTTAACTCGGAAGTCGGCATCTTTTTTTGAGGCCTGACTGCTTGGAGCCACTTGCTGCATCGCTCCGCATGCCTGCAGCGTTTTTATAAGATCGCCGCGAAGGACAACTCCCATCGCGTCAAAACCGCCGCTCTTTGGCCTGTCCGGGTAATAGACCTGGCAATAGTCGTTTTCGGGCTTTGTAGGAGCAAATCCGGGCTGATCGCTGTCCTTTCGGCAATGGTCCACAACTATGCGCTCCTTATTGCAGCTATATATGTAGTTGTAGCGCAGCGTCTGTTGGGCGCGGATACAAACGATCGAAGCAAAAATCACTGCTAAGCATAAAGCGGATCCAGGCCTTTTCATTTTTTTCACCTCCTAAATAATTCCAAGTCCCGGGAAACGCCAGTGTCGCCTGTGATGCACCGCCGTTCGGGATAATAACCTTGTTTGCCAGTGGTTATAGCGCAATTGTGAGCAAAGCGCAACATAATTAGATTGTGTTCTGTAACCAAAGCTTTTGATTCCAACGTCTGTGAAACCACAGCCATGATTGGGAAAATGGCGGCATTTTTAAGCAGCGATAGAATTTAATTTTCGGCGGCGTTTTTCCTGGTACATGGCCTGATCGGCTTCGGCAATAAGGCTCTCAAACGACTTTTGGCCGTCGTTAGGCACGGGCGTTACCCCGATACTGCAGGCCAGATCGTATGGTGAACTGCCCTCGGAATTATGCTGCTGTAACTTTGTATGGATCCGAGCGATGATCATGTCTGAGGTTTCACCGGGCGCCCCGATGGCCAGTATTACGAATTCATCACCTCCCCAACGGGAAACAAGGTCGGCGTCGCGCAACGCCGACCGGAGGATTTTTGAAAAGGCTATAATCGCATCCGAACCGGCCTCATGGCCATATTGGTCGTTTATCTGCTTCAACCCGTCCAGATCGGCAAACATAAGCGTGAGCCCGCGGGCAGTACCCTGATGACGTTCGAGCTTGATCTGCTGTTCGGCCAGCGTCTGAAAGCCGCGACGGTTGTAAAGACCCGTGAGGTCGTCGGTGAGCGATAGATTTTTCAGTTGATCTTTGGCTTCGACAAGTTTTGTGATGTCCTGAGCATTACCCAGGACATATGGTTCTTTTTCAGGCTCCGAGACCAGAATGCTTTGGTATTGCCAAACGATCCGTTTCCGATTTTTCGCGATGAGGGCGAAAGATCCGTTGGCGGCCCCTTCGTTCTCTATCTGCCGAAGAAAGGCGGGAAATTGCGGCCTCAGCTCTTCCGGCATAAAATCCCGTATATTCCTACCGATCAGCTCCTCGCGCTCGTATCCGATCGAATGAGCAGCGGCGGGGTTGACGGTGGTCAAAACTCCGTCCAGGTCATGTATGCAGATCATGCTCTGGCCGTAGTCAAAGAGCTCGCGGTACCGCTGCTCTTTTTCGGCCAACTCGTTCTCGGCCGACCTTCTAAGACTGTCGGATGTGTGAATTGCAGAACATATAAACAGAACGATCACGCACATTAGCGTCACACAAACAAAGATCGTCATCGCAGCCCCGAAACCAGTATCGTAATATCCGCGGTCCTGCCCCAAAACCCGCAGCCAGCCGACAACAGCGGGAATGAAAATTACCGCCGGCAGCAATTTCCGCGCCGTCGAGCCGCCGAGGCTCTTGCTCGTCAGCAATCTTACTGAGCGGCTGCCGGTGTTTGCGGCAAAAAGACCCAGCGTGCAGATCAGGAAGAGACCCGCCGTGTGCAGGGCCATGCTGTTGTAGCTCGAAATACCGTATAACTGCTCGGCTTTGTAGAGAAACCCGAGCACGGCGGCAAATGTCGTGGCCGATACGATCCCGACAAGAAATTCACTTATTTTTTGCAAAAGCGAACGAGCGTTCAGCATTACCAGGGAAAGTCCGAGCAGCGCAAAATTGAATGCCGCATGAGGTGACATCCGACCGGGAAATTGGCCTGTTGTGTGCTTTGATGCGGGGATAATAATGGTGTCGATCCCAAGATCCGATCCGGCCAGATACTCAGCCAGCGAAACCGCGCCGATCAGACATACAGCAAAACCACAAAGAGAGGCGGCCCGTCCGAACAAATTTTCCGAGCGAAAATTTGCGCTGCAAAACAAACCAACGCCGAAGATCGCTAACGCAATGGCCGTGTTAGGCTTCATCACCGGAAAATTTGGCAAAACTGTTTTCAGAAATGCGATATCCAGAATCCATCCGGCCAGCACAGCCAGTGATATCGCCGTTATAGCCACGGCACAGGTCAGCGTTACGAAATACCTTGATCTTGAGATGATGGGATTATTCATTGCAGCGAGGTAATGGGAGTGCGGATACAGATTCCGAAGATGGGGAAAAGCCTGGAGCAAAGGCTTACAGTCGTGATTATACC
>JAYVER010000066.1:0-6147 GCA_043748725.1 Chloracidobacterium sp.
ATCCTGTTCGAGGCAAAGCGTCAGAATACGACTCAATAATTTAGTGGATTTTCGATCCTATCGGTTCGCGTTCGCAGGCGGCTTGGCGGCGTCAAGCTCTTTCTTTAACATGCTTTGGATAGTCGTATCGTTGGTCACGGCTAATGCAATGGCGATGTCCGATGCGAGTATCTTGACGTTGACTGGATCGGCTTCGCCTAGACGATTTCGCGATTCGGTAAAAGCGGAGCGTGCCTTAATATAGTCGCCGGACAACAAATAAGCTCGCCCAATCAGATAGAAATCTTCGCTGTCCTGCGGATTTGCTGCAAATTTAGCAACGTATCCGGCCGGGTCTTTGTCCACATTTCGACGGTTTTCTTCAAATGCGCTCAGTGGAATATTAGCCGATCTCATTTCCGACAACTGCGGGCTGCCGGTATCCACGGGTTTCGGAGCCAATATGAAATAATATATACCGAGTCCCAATAGCCCGCCAATTAAAATATAGGCAGCGGCCGAAGCGATCTTACTGAGTGAGCTTGGTATTTCATCCGAATCAATTTCACCCGAGTCGCCGAACATCGAAAACGTATTGTTTTGAGCCGGTTGCTGAAAGTCTTCGTTAGCCGGGGATTTTATTTCTGTTTCAGCGGGGTGTTCTGGTTCATCAGGACTTACTGGTATCGGGGCCATTTCCAGTATAGGTTCGGTGACCAAATCATCTGCTGCCGGACGCTCGTTTGTCGCAATTTCGGCGTCGGAACTTTCCGACGTTGTGGGTATTACTATTTCTCGCGTATCGAGTTCTAGAAGTTCGGTATCGTCCGCATCGAGGTCAGCCGTACTTTCAAGCGGTGATCTGGCCGTCGCGATCGTCGGTTCGTCCTCGTCGATCATGGCAAACCGGGAAACCGATACCTCTGCGTCATCCACGTTGCCCGTGACTTTTACCACGACCGCAGTTAAATTATCCTCGGCTCCGCGTTCGTAGCACAGGCCTTTAAGATATTCACAAATATCAACCGGATCGCCGCCAAATGTCAGTACGCCCTTGATCTCCTGATCGCCGACATGACGGGTTATGCCGTCCGAACAGATCAAAAACGACGTTCCCGGCTCGACCATTATGGTCTTGATATCGACCTCGACGGTTGGCTCGGCTCCCAACGCCCGGCTGATAATATTACGGCTGGGGTGGTTTTCGGCCTGTTCTTCGGTCATTCGACCGGCCCGAACCTCTTCGGCGACCATGGAATGATCTGCGGTTTCACGATAAAGGTCTCCATCGCGATCGACCCGATAAAGCCTGGAATCTCCGACGTGGCTGATGGTTGCGATGTTTTCAGCAAGATGAAGAGCGACGATGGTCGTTGCCATGTTCGCGAGTTGAGGTAACTCTTGGGCCATTTGGTAAATGGCGGCATTCGCCCGTTCGATGGCTGTCCGCATTACGCTTTCGACATCGGCCGCGCCGGAAAAATTGGCAAACGCCTCGCCGAGGATCTCGACCGCCATTTGCGAGGCAACTTCGCCCGCCTGCGCTCCGCCGACGCCGTCTGCAACCGCGAAAATACCGCTTTTGCTCATTTCGAGGAATGAGTCTTCATTTTGCGGCCTTTTTTCACTTAGGCCGCGATCACTGACGGCGGCTGACGAAATGCAGATGCCATTATCCATTGTCCACTCTCCGAGGTATGACTTAAGTCTTCATTTACGTCAATTACGATACCTTATCTACGGTGTTACTTCAATGGCGTCCGTCCGCCGGTCAATCGAATTCCGATGCGAAAAAGCCATAAGCATTCCGAGCATTACAAAACTCGTGATAAGGCTAAATCCGCCGTGACTGACAAACGGCAGGGTAATTCCGGTCATCGGCAGCGCACGCGTGATACCGCCGATATTCACCAATGCTTGAAACCCGATAAACGCCGACAGCCCGATCGCACATAATTTGCTAAACATATCACGCGAATCACGGGCTGTACGAACTCCCGCGCTGACAAAAACAATTAGGGCAAAGGTTACCAATAATCCGCCAAAAAGTCCAAGTTCTTCGGCCAGGGCGGCAAAAATATAGTCCGAATCCGCGACCGGAATAAGCTCGGGATAGCCAAGCCCCAAACCACGTCCGGTCGTACCGCCCGAAGCAAGGCCGAACGTCGCCTGGGCAGGCTGGAATGCCAGCACGTCAAACCATGCATCGATATTTATTGTTTTTTGCAGGTCGGGGTTCTCCGCCAGCATTTGCGGCAGCGTCGGGTCTTTTTCAACCAGCTTTTTGTAATAATCGTCGTAATCTTCTTTCCACCACGTAGTTTCTGGGGTTGGCGGATCGAAACCATCGAGCCACAGATGAAATCGCTGTTGGATACGGTTGGGCAGAATTTTCTTGACCGGAGCGGCAACTGTCGGCAGCAGCGGTATTTTTTCCTGTGTTTTGTCAGGCAGCGCACCGACAATCAGAATGGAAGCCACGAGCAAAACGCTGCCGACGAGCACAAAACGCTGCGAAAAGCGGCGAACGGCGATCAGATACAGCGTTGCGTAAACGGCGCTGAAAATCATCATTTGTCCAAAATCTTTTAGGACAAAAAACGGAATAAACGGCAAGAACGCCATGAAAATGAGCGGAACGACGTCCTTTGCACGGGGAATCCCCCAATATGTGCGCGCGAGATTTCTATATAAAACCGAAAGGATTGCCGCAAAACCGATCAAAAAGGGAATTTTCGCCGGTTCCCACGGAGTCATATTGCCTATGGACTTGCCCGCGTGTGAGGTGATCGCAGCCACGATCAATGGTCCGAGCGTTAGAAGCACGACCAGGAAGCCGTTTTTTTGCAATAGTTTAAGAACGTCCTCACGTCGAATTACTAAAAATGCGCCAATCAGTCCAATAAACGCCAGGATTGGATTTATAGTGCTGCCGGAAAGAAATACGGCTGAGTAGCCTTCGTTAGCGGGCCGCGGCGATTCGGTCGAAAGATCAACCGGCGAAGGCGGAGTTGGCGGAAGACCCATTATCCGCTTTTTTTCAGCCGAATAGTTTTCCTGAATGTAGTGCATCTGGAGAACTTTGGTTTTTTCCTGACGGGCTTCGGCCTTGTCTTTGCGCGAGGTATATTCGGGATCGCTGAAAAGTCGATATTGTACGGTGAGGCCGATCGAAAAAAGTAAAACTGCCGACGTGTACAATGTCCAGTTCCCATCAAACTTAATAAATCGCTTTAAGAAAATTGGTAGAACTGCAAGAAATGAAAGGAGTAAGAGATTTCTAACGGCAGCGATTGAAGATGTATCGTAACCCCGGATAAGAGCACCGTAGTGTATCGAATAGTGTGCTATGGCCGTGACAAGCACGATCAAGATGAGAATAAAAAAATGAGATGAGGTTCTGTTTTTCACACAAAAACTATTGAATTATTTATTTCACCTTACCCCGACAGTTTTCTTATTGTCTCCGAAGGAGACGAACATTATAGCGTAGGGTGCATCGAGCGTTAGCGAGTGAAACCCTACGTCTGATTAAACATTCAACCGCTCGCCAAAGGTGAGCAACAATCAATCGCGGTTGTTCGTCCCTTTCAGGGACGGAATTCCATTTCGGCGACTTACGTAGGGATCACTCGCTTCGCTCATTACTCCCTACGCTATAATATTGGTCACCTTCGGCGACGAAAACAAAAATTGCGTAAGGTGAGTTACTTATGCTTTTTTGTCGTCGGCTTTTGAACTGGAGCCTTTGGCTTGTATCGGTCCCCCAAAAGCCCAAGCTCACGCGCCTTTAATATCACGTTTGCCGCGACCGGGGCCGCTGTTCCTCCGCCGAACTGACTGCCAATATCTTCCAGAACAACGGCGATGGCAACCTGAGGATTTTCCAGCGGGGCGATGCAAATAAACCAGCCGTCCGTGCGGTCAAACGTGAGCAATTCCTTATATTCGACGATCACGCCATTTTCGTCCTTTTTCTTTTTCATGACGAACATCCGTTCGCCGGTTTTCGGATCGTAACGCGGGGCGTCGCTTTTTTCAGCGGTTCCGGTCTTTCCACCGGCTACGATGTTTGTACCGGCAAGAGCGGCCCTCACACGTCCGCCGGTTCCGCCGGCTTCTTCGGTGACGGTGGACATGATCTCGCGGACGGCGTTGGCTTGCTGTGGCGAAAGGATGTCGGCAAATGCCTGTGGCTGAAGATCGGCTTCAATTTTCGGCTTCATCAAACGGCCATACATGTTACCCGGAACAGATGCGATCAACGCCATTTGAAACGGCGTCATTTGCGACGCCAGCCCTTGCCCCATGCCTTCGAGCCCAAAATCGTAAAGTGTCAGCTCCTTTCCATTGACAATCGTCGATCTTGCCGGTGCCAGAGCACTCGCTATGCGGCGGTCGCTTGTATTCCAAATGTCGGGAAAATAACCCTGTGTGAGAGCATCTTTTTTTGCTTCGACCGCCGCAATTCCTACCAATCTAGCCGTTTCGCCCATGCGGTCGCGTCCGAGAGCATTCGCAAGCTGAGCAAAATACTGGTTGCTGGAGACCTTAAATGCCTCGCGCAGCGGCACACCAGTCCGGCATAATTCGCAACTTCCACCGGAATCGCAAATCGGCCGCGAACCACGAAACGGCGTATAGCACGGGGGCTCATTTCCGGACGAAAGATCGCTAAACAGCAGATCCTGTTTGCCCGCACGAAATGCCGACATCATCGTCAAGGTCTTAAACGTCGAGCCCGGTACGTAATACTCACGTGTCGCACGGTTTAGCAACGGCTTTTGATCCTTATTTGCTTCTAATTTCAGATAGGAATTGAGATTCTGCGCCTCGGCTAGGTTGAACGACGGGTTGGAATACATTGCCAGAACGTCGCCGGTTTGCGGATTGATGACGACGATAGCTCCTTTTTTTCCTTCCAGCTGACGGGCGACATACTGCTGCAGATCGCGGTCGATCGTCGTTCGGACGTCTTTTTGTTCAGGTTCGGGCTTTTTGTATTTTGTCAGTATTTCCCAGGCCTCGGGCATCGGATCAGCCTCTTTCTTATAAAGCGTCCGCTCAAGCCCCGGCGTGCCGCGTTCCGTGCCGAGCAGATGTGCCATTTCCTTTTCAAGCGGGAAAGTGCGTTCGATGCTACCGTCTTTTGCGACTTTGTAATACGCAAGCGCCGCGTCCAGTCTGCCCGTACGATCGAGCATCCAGCCGCGTAAGGTCGCGGCAGACGTTCGCCGGTTGCGGAGATCCTTATAGCTCAACGCCTGAAATTGTTCGTTTGTATCGTCCGCGTAATCAGTCCAATAAACCTGAAATCCAAATACAAATAACGCAAGAATGACGAACAGCGTTTGCCAGACGTAAAGGCCGCGATTAGCGATGGTTTGGGTGAGCTTTCGTCTGACTTCCTTTGGTAAATCCCGTTCAAAAACGAATTTTGGCCGTCGAAAATTATCGAGAAAAGTAAGAAGCAGAAATCCGATCAATATGCCCAACCCGATGAGATATACAATGGTCAAACCAGCGGGCGTGCGTTCGAGAATCTGCCCGCCGAATATATTTTCAGGTTTCCATTTTGTCCAGTCGATAAAAAGGAAAAATAGTAGATTCATATTTACTCTTTGGGTTCGGCTTTCACATTATTCTCAGAATTTTTGACCGCTGTTTCGGCAACTGCGATAGGTTCATCAATTTTCAATTCCTTGCCTGGCTCAAGTTTCAGTGTTTCGTCCGGCAGCGGTATTGCCGGCAGCGATTTCGAGGCGTCATCCTCGGAAACCCGTTTTTTGAACTCAAATCCGTCGATCTCGGTCGTTTCGCTTTTAACTTCATCACTGTTGTCGGTCTCTGTTGCCACGGGACGCGGGACATATTCAAAAATGACCTCGACAGTGCCAAATTTCACTTGATCGCCATCCTCCAAACGCGTTGCCTTTCCGTAGGAAATACGCTGGTCGTTCAGGAATGTTCCGTTCGTCGAACCCGTATCGGCGGTTGAAAGACGGCCATCGGCGTCGACCGACAACGATGCATGAATCTTTGAAACGCTTACATCATCAATGACGAGGTCATTCGAACCGGTACGGCCCACTGAAAAACGTTTCATCGGCGAGAATTCAAGATGTTTTTCTTTTTGTGTTCCCTTGATCTCGAAGCGCGCTATGTACG
>JAYVER010000067.1:0-15750 GCA_043748725.1 Chloracidobacterium sp.
GACGCTGAGGTGGGTGACGTCGATACCGATCCATTGACGATTTAGCTTCTGCGCCGCCGCGATGGTCGTCCCGCAGCCGCAAAACGGATCGAGAACAACATCGCCCTCGTTAGACGACGCCTGAATAATGCGTTCGAGAAGCGCAACGGCTCCAAGCCGATGTCAGACGAGCCTATCGGCAAAATCATTTCTTCACCTGACTAACATGTGCGGCAACAAGTTGCCATCGTCCTTGTTGCTTTACCCATACATGAGTCGCCTGATATTGTTCACTATATTCTTGAGTACCCGCTTTGCCTTTCCAGATTGAGAGCACAGTCACGACGGCAGTTTTGCCGTACACATGTACTTTTACCAGATCATTGATATTGGTCGAGTCGGCAGACGCTTCCGAGGGTTTCTGAGCAGCGATACGCTTTGATTTGTCGGACATAGCTCCGCTTGGAAATGTAAAGACAAGATCGCGGCTCCAAAGGCGGTCGAGTGTCACGGCATCCTGTTTGACAAGAGCATCGGACAACTGTCGCTCCAGTTCGATTAACTGGCTTTCATTGCTCCCCGTAGGATGGGCATCTTTCTTTTGAGTCTGAGCCGAGGTGGACGACACAGCCAGCATGGCAAGCATCACAATCAACAGTACTTGTTTCATTGTTGTAACTCCTGTTCGAAAACGACCCGGTTAATATAGCGTAATTGACCCTTTTTCACAATAAAGTTCTGACTAGCGATCTCGACGCCGTTGCAGGCCGTTCCCGCCAATCCCTTCAGCATCGGAGCCTCTGGAAATTATTAAACCGCGTTAACATTTTGGTTATACCGTGATAAGCTAATCGAATAACTGCAAAAAACGGGTCTTATTGCCCGTTTATTCAATTTTGCTCAAGCAATTATTAAAACATCGTCTGGAGAAACTTTTATTATGACCGATTTCACCATTCCCTCTAACATTACAAATGAAGACCTGATCCGCTGGGTGACCGATGCCGTCGAACTGTGCAAACCCGAAAGCGTCCAGTGGTGCGACGGCTCGCAAGGCGAGTACGACGCGATGTGCGCCGAGATGGTCGAGGCGGGGACGTTTATAAAATTAAACGCCGAAAAGCGACCGAACTCGTTCCTCGCCCGCTCGCACCCGTCGGATGTCGCCCGTGTCGAGGACCGCACTTATATCTGCTCGCGTGCCAAAAGCGACGCCGGACCGACCAATAACTGGATGGCTCCGGTCGAGATGAAGGCCATTCTCAAAAAGAAATTTGACGGAGCGATGCGGGGGCGAAAAATGTATGTCGTCCCTTTTTGCATGGGGCCGATCGGTTCGCCGATCTCGCAGTTTGGCGTCCAGATCACCGATTCCGCATACGCCGCCGCCAATATGAAAATCATGACGCGTATGGGTACCAAGGCACTGACAGCGCTGGGCGATGGCGAATTTACACGCTGTCTGCACTCGGTCGGCATGCCGCTCGCCGATGGCCAGGCCGACGTCGCGTGGCCGTGCTCGCCCGATCCGAAAGATAAGTACATTATTCATTTTCCCGAGGAAAACTCTATAGTCAGCTACGGCTCCGGTTACGGCGGCAACGCGCTATTGGGGAAAAAATGCCTCGCTCTGCGGATCGCTTCGACGCTTGGCCGTGCCCAGGGCTGGCTTGCCGAACACATGCTCATCGTCGGCGTCGAATCGCCTGATGGCAAGAAAGATTATGTTTGCGCGGCGTTCCCTTCGGCCTGCGGCAAGACAAATTTTGCAATGCTCATCCCGCCCAAGGCCTTTCAGGACGAAGGTTGGAAGATAACTACTGTCGGCGACGATATAGCCTGGATCAAGCCCGACGAACACGGCAAGCTGCACGCCATTAATCCCGAATTCGGATTCTTCGGCGTCGCACCGGGCACAAATTACAAAACCAACCCCAACGCGATGGAGTCGATCAAGGAAAATACCATCTTCACCAATGTCGCCCTGACGGACGACGGTGATGTCTGGTGGGAAGGTATGGACGGCGCTCCGCCGGCACACGCCATCGACTGGCAAGGCAACGACTGGACCCCGGCGAGCGAAGTGAAAGCGGCGCACCCGAATTCGCGTTTTACTGCACCTATCACACAATGCCCGGTGGCGGACGATAAATTTGACGATCCAAAAGGTGTGCCCATCTCGGCATTCATCTTCGGAGGCCGCCGCAACAGTGTCGTGCCGCTCATTTTACAATCGTTTAATTGGGCATTTGGCGTTTATCAAGCCGCGACGATGGGCTCGGAAATGACAGCCGCCGCCTTTGGCAATATAGGCGAGGTCCGCCGCGATCCGTTCGCGATGCTGCCGTTCTGCGGATATCACATGGGCGATTATTTCGCTCACTGGCTCAACTTTGGCCGACAAATACCCGAGCCACCACGCATTTTTTCGGTTAACTGGTTTCTCAAAGACAAAAACGGCGATTTCGCATGGCCCGGCTTCGGCGAGAACATGCGTGTCCTCAAATGGATCGTCGAACGTGCCCGCGGCAAATCAATTGGCGTCGAAACGCCGCTTGGATGGATGCCAAGATACTCCGACATGGACTGGCGCGGACTCGATTTTACCCGCGAACAATTTGACTCCGTAATGAATCTCGACCGCGATCTGTGGCTCAAGGAAATCGCCATGCACGACGAGCTTTTCTTCAAACTTTACGACCGTCTGCCAAAGGAAATGACCTTTATCCGCGAACTGCTCGTGTCAAACCTCTGGCGTTCCCCGGAACTCGGGCTAGCCGCACCGCGCGTCGAGCCGGAAACGCTCAAAGCTGTGAGCAAGGCGGAATAGAAAAGATTTTTAATGCAGAGACGATTCTTGTCAGAACCGGGAGCGATAGCGACTGGGTTCTTTATGTTCTCGCCAGGACCCAGTCGCTCCCGGTTCTGACTTTTGCGGATCGGAGTTCCAGATATTATCCTGTCTATCTGACACAAAATTCGTTGTGGCTAAATAACAAGTATTTTTTTCAAGGAGGCTAAAAACATGATTTCGAAAGGATTAGCAGTAAAACTCGTAGCCAAACCCGGCCAGGAAGCAGCCGTTGAGGCGTTTTTGAACGGCGGACTCGCGCTTGTAAACGAAGAGCCGCTGACAGTTACCTGGTATGCTGTCAAATTCAGCGAAAATACGTTTGGTATTTTCGACACATTTGCAGCGGACGAGGGCCGCGACGCACATTTGAACGGAAAGGTGGCCGCAGCCTTAATGGCAAAAGCCGATGAGTTGTTTGCGGAGCCGCCGCAAATTGACAAAATTGATATTCTCGCGGCCAAAACCACAACCCCAAAAGCAGACCCCTCAGACGCTTGAACGGATCAATAAATCATTAGAAATTGGCGGCCTCTGTTTGGCCGCCTTTTTTGTGCCTGATTCCAAAAGTATGCGCTATACTGTTTTCACTTCTTAACTTAATCAATAGGAGCCTTACGAATGGACAGATTTCTTGGACGATATTCGACCTATATTTACGCGATCTTTCGCATCGTTTTCGGGTTTATGTTTATGCTGCACGGCACGCAAATTTTGATCGGGTGGCCGCCCACGAAACAGCCGGGAGCGGCCGAGGGCATAGTTTTCGTAGCAGCAATTATCGAACTCGTTGGAGGATTTCTGGTAATGATCGGGTTTTTCTCAAGCTTTGCGGCATTTATCTCCAGCGGCACGATGGCGGTCGCGTACTTTATGGTGCACCAGGCCGGCGGTGCTCTTCCGATTATGAACGGCGGCGAACTCGCCGTGCTTTATTGTTTTGCGTTTCTTTATATTTCTGCCCGTGGTTCAGGCGTCTGGAGTGTTGACTCAATATTCAGGACCAGCAGTTCGCCCGGTAACGGCGGCTGATCGCAAGCAAACTTTGCGTCTTATCGGTAATCAAACAACCGGTAACAATTATGGACAATTTTACAACTACATTTGGAAATTCCGTCGCTCAGACCGCGCCTATTGAACGTGCGGCTTTTATTCGCAAAACATACATTTTACTTGCCACCGCGATCCTGGCGTTTATTGCTGTCGAGGCGCTTCTTTTCGTATCGGGCACGGCTCAGGTGATCGCTTCGCTCATCTTTACGGGCGGCAGCATCGGATGGCTAGCAGTTCTCGGCGGATTTATGCTAATTTCGTGGCTTTCTAACCGCTGGGCGGTTTCGGAAACATCAACTGCGGTTCAATATGCCGGGCTTGGCGTATTTGTGATCGCCGAAGCGATCATTTTTGTGCCGCTGCTATATGTCGCAGCGTACGCTTCCGGTGACCCGACAGTCATTATCAAGGCCGGGATTGTTTCGCTCGGTCTGTTTGCCGGTCTCACGTTGACGGTATTCTTAACGCGAACCGATTTTTCCTGGCTTGCACCTATTTTGGGAATCGGCGGATTTGCGGCTCTTGGCTTTATTATCGCCAGCGCCCTCTTTGGATTTACGTTGGGTAACGTCTTTGCGTTTATTATGGTTGCGTTCGCCGGGACGGCGATCCTCTATAATACGTCGCAGGTTCTGCAGCGCTTTATAATACGAAACAGCATGTCGCAGCGGCATTGACGCTGTTTGCAAGCGTCGCGTTGCTTTTCTGGTACATTTTGAGAATTTTCAGTTCGCGGCGATAATTGTTACTGGAGGGATAATTTATGAAACGTATGATTTTGCTGGCATCGCTGATGCTCGCGATTGCTGTTGGGGCGTTTGGGCAAGCAACCACTGTCGCTCAGACAACGAAGCTAAAGGTAGGTGACATGGCCCCTGATTTTACGCTGTCCGATACAGCCGGGCAAAAGGTGAAACTGAGCGATTTTCGCGGCAAGAGCAATGTGGTGCTTGCCTTCTACATTTTCGCCTTCACAGGCGGCTGAACGAAGGAATTACAGAACTACCAGGCTGGTATGTCTAAATTCGATGCAGTCAATACAAAAGTATTCGGAATCAGCATGGATTCCCGCTTCTCGAACAAAGCTTTCGCCGAAAAGATCGGTGTCACATCATTCCAGTTGTTAAGTGATTGGGATCGTACGGTAACCAAAGAATACGGCCTCTATAACGAGGCGAAACAATATGGCAACAGGGCCACATTTGTCGTGGATAAGGAGGGAAAGATCCAGCAGGTAGTGGTCGACAATCTGGCGATCGATCCGACGAGCACGCTAGAAGCGTGTAGTCTTCTCGAAAAGAAGCTCGTCGTCGCGCCGCCGAAACCATAAACACTTAAAAACTATGGCACCAAATTACGCCCCATGTACTAAATGCGGGGCGGCAAATGCGAAGGCACTAAACTTTACATGGTGGGGCGGAGCACTCGGCCCCAAGTTGCTCAGCCACGTCAAATGTCTTGATTGCGGCTACAAATATAACGGCAAATCGGGCAAAGACAATACGACAAATATTGTTATCTATTTTGTTGTAGTGGGTGTTATGGCGTTTGTCCTGATGGTTGTGGTATTCGCTTTTCTTGCCAGGTTCTGAATCAAAGCTAGTTAGACCCACGCATAGATTCGGGGTTGAAATCTTCGACCACGATCTCGCCGTCGGCGTCTTTCATCAGTATCTCGATCCGCCGCTCCGCATTCGTCAGACGCTCGCGGCATTCGCGTGAGAGCTTGATTCCCTTTTCAAAAAGCTCAAGGCTCTCTTCCAACGGCAGATCGCCGTCCTCGAGTTTTGTGACGATCTGTTCCAATTCGGCAAGCGATGATTCGAATGACTTTTCCATAAGCTTAAACCTCTAAAGGCTCCCCGGAAATTTTTACGCAGAGGACACAGAGATCGCAGAGAAAATTGGCTAATTAAATCTCTGCGTGCTCGGCGTTCTCTGCGTTTAATTTTCCCTTTTCACTTTTCCACTTTTCAACTTTTTACATTTCACTTTCATTTCACCAGTTCCTCGGCCTGTCGCAGCAGATCGGCCAGATTTTCCACGCCGAGCGTGTCGGCGGTTTTCTTATTGAGGCCGTTCGTCGCAATCGCGATTATTTGCTGGCCGATACGGCGTGCAATATCTGTCGCAAGCTGCTCGTCTTTCACGCCAGTGACCTGCCATCGGTCGCCGTTTCGCCGCATTTTCAATTCAAGCGGATGCTCGGGCAATTTACTTCTGACGACCGCCGTGTCGCTTACGACCGTGATGTCGAGATACCGGCTTGCACCGAGAACCATAGCAGGAAACGGTGCGTTCGGAAATCGCTCCACCCGATCGCGAATCAAACGCGGCAGTTCGGCCCTGGCCCGCTCCTTGACCGCCGGCAACACCGGCGTCGCCATACCGGCAAGCGTGTCGAGCACGGTCGGCGGCAGCCCGCGACCATAAAGCTCAGCAGCCTTACCCATGATCTGCGGCACAAAATCGTCCACCACCGCATCGACGTTCAACACCGAATCGATAGTTGACTGATCGTTCCGCTTAGCTGCGTCAACCAGCAACGCCAGCGAATACTGCGGCGTTGATTTCAGGCTCTGATAGTAAAAGTACGCTCCTATGCCTCCTACCAGCAGCAACAGAACAACCACTCGCGCTATCCAGCGAATTATCCTTAACGGCTGCAACTCAGTGCCGCGAGTCTGAGGCGCATTATCATTTGTTTCCCCTGAATGAAGCGTAAAACTCGACATTTACCCCTTAATCCGTCGCCAAAACCTCGGCATCCAGTTTCCCACGCTCGAGCCGTATTTTCAATTTGTCGCCGGGTTTTACCGCCGCCGGGTCGCGTAAAATGCCTCCATCTACAGTTTGCGTGATGGAATATCCGCGTGTCAGAACGGCGAGCGGCGAGAGAGCATTGAGCTTTGCCATTTGAACGTTCAGTCTTTCGGTTTTCGTTTTCAAACTGCGCATCATTGCCGCAAAACGCCGCTGATCGAACATCCCGACCTGATTTGCAATAGCCGCGGCTTTTGCCTTGAGCGTAGCCGGCGTCAAACGTGCGGCGATGTCCGAAAATCGAATATTGGCACGTTGGACGGATACCGTAAAGCCCGACTGCAATCCGCCGATGGCGTTCGCCGTCAGTGTATTTGCCTCAAAAACCTTGCGGTCAATCAATCCGAACAGCCGGTCTTCGCACAACCGCAGATCGTGGATTATGTCTTCCTCACGCGTCGCGACGATCTCAGCCGCCGCCGAAGGCGTCGCCGCACGTAAGTCAGCGATCAGATCCGAAATCGTCCAATCGATCTCATGGCCAACCGCCGAGATCACCGGTATCTCGCTCAGGCGGATCGCTCGAGCCAGCAGCTCATCATTAAACGCCCACAGGTCCTCCGCCGAGCCGCCGCCGCGTCCGACGATCAGCACATCGATCTTGTCAGCAATGTCGGGCTTGCGGTTGTATTCGTTGAGATCGACGACCGCCTTTCTGATGCTGTCCGCCGCGCCCTCGCCCTGGACGAGCGTCGGTGCAAGCACAATGCTCACCGAACGCGCCCGCCGCGTCAGCACATTCAAAATGTCGTGAAACGCCGCTCCGGTCGGAGATGTGACGACGCCGACTTTTCGCGGAAAAAACGGTATTGGCCGCTTCAACTCCGGTGCAAAAAGCCCCTCGGCGTCGAGCGTCGCCTTGATCTGCTCATACGCCGCCCTTAACGCTCCCTCACCCGAAGGCTCCAGCGACTCGACGACGAGCTGAAAATCGCCGCGTGCCTCATAGAGCGTCAGCTTGCCCCGAACCCGGACCATAATCCCATTCTGCGGCTTAAATCTGATACGAAAATTCGTCCCTTTCCAGCAAACGCATTTGATCTGGGCTGTGCCGTCATTGAGATTAAAATACCAATGCCCCGATGCGGCCTGCACAAAATTAACAACCTCGCCCTCGACCCAAACTGAGGCAAACTGCCGCTCCAACAGCCCACGCACCTCGGCATTCAGCTCCGACACGGTCAACGGTCGGCGTTCGGTTTCGTCAAAAAGAGATTGTAAAAGTGGTGTGTCCAAAATAGGGATGTTCCCCTCGAATCTGTTTGTTTCAGGGCGGACTAATTGCCAAAGTCAAATTTTGCTTTTACGGAAGTGCCGAGGCTGTTGTAAAACTTGCCGTAGTCCGGGCTTCCGATATTGTTCTGCACGTCGCGCGGGTTAAAATGATTGGTCAAATTCAGCAGCACAATACCGACACGGACATGCCTGTCTTTGACAAATGGCAACTGAATACGTTTGGTGGCCTGTATATCAAAAGAAACATATGTCGGGAAGCGTCCGGCCAAATTTCGAGGGCCGATAAAATCAAGCCGCTCATCGACCTTTGAAAAAGGAAAGCCCGAACGGATCTCAAACAGCGGAGACAGGCGGATCTCATATTTTTTTGAAACATCGATTTGTCCGTAAAGCAGAAACCTGTGCGGAGCCTCAAACGGCAAAGGGCCGTATGCATTTGGCCGAACTACATAAGCGGGGGCATCACCAAAAAATCTGTCCGACGTATTCAAATCACCCCGGGCCATTGAAAACACGTATGATGCATTCCATTGTCCGATCTTCGGGCGGTTATAAACCAACAGAAATTGCAGTTCGTCATAACGCGAACGCCCCTGGCTGCTCAACTGCAATCTCCCTCTGCTGCCGCTTACGACAAGCGGTTCGAGGAGCAGGTCGTTTTTCGTATATCGTTCAAGAAATCCGACGCGGGCGGTTAGATCCTGAGTAATGGCGTGATCGGCCTGAACACTCCAACGAACGCTCCGTGGCGTGCGAAGCGGCGTTACGATCCGATTGCCGAAACGCCGCGGACCGTCGATCACAGTCGTCCCGTCGGCGGCATAGGTCGTAACTACGCGTCTGGGAATTTGCCCGAATGCACCGGTTGGATCCGGTATATCGTCAATCGGGTCCTGATCGAAATTACCTCCAGTGGAAAGCGACCGGTCGTAAAAGATGCCTATGCCGCCGCGAATCGTCGTGCGTTTATTGTTGAGCGGTGAAAATAAAAGCGCAAGACGCGGAGCTAAATTATTGTTCTTCGTGACGCCGTCGCGGTCAAAACGCAGCCCGAAATCAAGTGTCAGCTTTGAACTAATTACCCATTTGTCCTGGACGAATGCGGCAGCTTCGTTGTAGCCGTATCGAAGCCGCCCAGTGCTGGTAAAACTGATTTTTTGGGCCAACGTCTGATTGAACCGACGGACAAAAATCGTGTTGTAACGCAGTTGCCCGCCGATCTGCGTGTGGTCGAATTCAAAACCCGTTTTTATCGAATGTTCGCCGTGAAACTTGATCGGGTGAGTGTAAAAAGTTTCCTGCCACTGTAAACGCCTGGTTTGGCGGCGGGTGTCGACAAAATAACCGCCGCTGTTAGTCTGCGGCATAACCGTAAAGGGCTGACCCGATTTAGCAAAAATATCAACGTCGAAGGTTTTGTAGCTGACCTCCGAAGATATGAACGATGTGTTTTTGAACACGGCTTGCTCTGATATCGAAAAGAGCACGCCCCGCTGTTTGTAATTTGGCGTTGCCGACGCCGGATTGAAAGTATCGAGACCCAAATTTCTAAACTTCTGCGGAAATATCGCGGCGTTAAACTTTAGTACATTGCTCTTATTGATATTTAAATCAAGCTGCGTGAACGAGTTAACTCCTTCCTGTAGGATGTTATTGTCGGGTTTTGGCTGACCCGGCACATAATTGCGTGAAAACCGATACTCAAACGATTGCAGAAAATACAGTCGCTTGTGGATGATCGGACCGGCAAAGGTCACGCGCGGACGAAACGAATCAATTTTTGTCGAAAATATATTATGAAAAGTGGGGAAAAACCGAGCGGCCGAAATTTTGAATTTATCGCCGCCGCCCTTGGTTTGCAGGTTTGTCACGCCGCCCGTAAACCTGCCAAACTCCGCCGAATACGGATTTTCCAGGATCTGCACGCTCTGTGCCGCTTCGAGCGGGATGTCAAAGGCGAGTTTGCCGGTTACCGGGTCAGTAACATCCGCCCCGTTAACCGTGTAACCGCTTTGACCGGCGCGAGAGCCTTTTAAATAATCGTTGCCGTTCCCATCCCGCACGGCGCCCGGCGTTAGCGGGATCGCGTTTTGATAACTGTCGGTTCTAAGCGGTTGAGTTTTTAACGTTTCGGTACGCACGATGTTGGACGTCGAGGTGTCCGATGTGCTTAGCAAGCCTTCTTCGTCCCGCACCGTTACCGATTCGTTGATCGTCGCCGTCAAATCGATGTCGAGCGTCAGTAAAGCTCCCGACGCCAATTTAATTTCTTTAGTGACAGTCGATAGTCCGACGGCTTCGATCGTCAGAGAGTAATCGCCCGTCGGCAGACTCTCGAAAATGAAGTCGCCGAACGCATTTGTCACGGCCTTGAGCGGTTGGCCGGGAGTTGCTTTGTTGACCAAAGTCAGTATCGCACCCGCGATTGTCGTCGGTTGGGCGTTTGACGCGCCGTTTGCCACCGCCCTGACGGTGCCTTTGATAGTCCCCGCGTCCGAAACGGCTGCAACCAGGCTCGGCACAAAGCTAATGACCACCAGGATCGAAAGGAGACGGACAAATTTGTTTAAAAAATTTGGTCGAAAGCCGTTGCTCAGTCCACGGACTGCTGATCTGCACGAATTGGCGAACATTAGATTGACTATACGGTAAATTCGCGCTGTTTTCCACAAGGGTAAATTATCCTTATCCAAAACGAAAAAAGACGACTCCGGAGAGTCGCCTTTACCGAATAAATTGTGGTGGCCAGGGACGGGGTCGAACCGCCGACACGCGGATTTTCAGTCCGCTGCTCTACCAACTGAGCTACCTGGCCAATACGCATCAAATTTGGGAGTTGATGCGAATTTGTAAGTGTAAATAAGCGGTTTGGGGATGTCAAATCCGGGAAATCTCACCACAAAGGCACGAAGGGCACAAAGAACGATGTAAAAAACCTTTGTGCCCTTCGTGCCTTTGTGGTGAAATCTCTTATGCGGCCGCAACTTCCGTCTTTGCAAACCCTAGTTCCTGTTTGACATCCGCTTCAATGCGTTCGAGCAGATCGTGATTCTCTTTCAATAAATTTTTGACGTTGTCGCGACCCTGGCCGAGACGTTCGCCCTTATACGAAAACCAGGAGCCGCTTTTTTCGACGATGTTGAGATTCGAGGCAAGGTCGAGCAGGTCGCCTTCGCGCGAGATGCCCTCGCCGTACATAATGTCGAATTCGGACTCACGGAAAGGCGGTGCGCATTTGTTCTTGACGACCTTGACGCGGGTGCGGTTGCCGACGACCTTATCGCCGTCCTTGATGGCTCCGATGCGGCGAATGTCGAGCCGCAGGCTGGCGTAAAACTTCAACGCCTTGCCGCCGGTCGTCGTTTCGGGCGAGCCGAAAAAGACGCCGATCTTTTCACGAAGCTGGTTGATAAAGATAAAGCAGGTGTTCGAGCTTGAGACGATCGCCGTGATCTTTCTCAGTGCCTGCGACATCAGGCGCGCCTGCAAACCGGGCAGCGAATCGCCCATTTCGCCGTCAAGCTCGGCCCGCGGAACCAATGCCGCGACCGAATCGATGACGATCACATCGACGCTGTTCGAGCGGATAAGCGTTTCGGCGATCTCAAGCGCCTGTTCGCCCGAATCCGGCTGCGAGATAAGCATGTCGTCGATATTGACGCCGAGCTTGGTCGCGTATACCGGGTCCATCGCGTGTTCGGCGTCGATGTAGGCACAGATGCCGCCCGTCCTTTGCGCCGAGGCGACGACCGTCAATGCAAGTGTCGTTTTACCCGAACTTTCAGGCCCGTAAACCTCGATGATCCGTCCGCGTGGGAATCCGCCAACACCGATCGCCGCATCGAGGCTCAGACAATTGGTCGAGATTGCCCCGATCTCCTCGTGCGGACGCTCGCCAAGACGCATTATCGCGCCTTTGCCAAACCTTTTCTCGATCTGCGCTAATGCAGATTCGATCGCTTTTCCTTTGTCCATGCTCATACGTGGTGATTCTCCTAACATAGGCTCGCTCCGGTTTTACTGATTTACGTCTAACGAAATCAGCATGACACAAAAACGGCGTTAATGCAATAGCGTTGCATATATGCAACAAACCATTAGCTCTCAATATTCCAAAGGCCGACTGATCGGTCGCCATTTTCTGAAGTTCGAGCAAGTGTAGACCAACCGGAATATAAATTCAACCGGCGGATGATCGATGAAGCCGGAGAGGCATGTCTCCCTCGTTCCCCAGGAGCCACATAAGAGGGGTTAATTCAATTCATATCAATAGATACAGACAATCCCGGCGGGACGCTTGGATACTAAACCACCAGACTTTTCACACAGCCTTTTTTTTGCGCTCGGGCGGGTTTTCAGGGTGCTGAATTAAATTCTGGAATCAGCCATTCATTCGTTATTTACAGACTCACGATCACAGTCGAAAAAAAAAGGTTGACATTTGCTTATTTGTCCGTATAATCCGTGTTTACTTGTACAAACTATACTTTTTTGTTTAGAGGTCGCTCGTTAGCGCTTTAAACAAAAAGAGAGATTTTGACTGGTTGCTTAAGACCAAAGGCTATTGGAGATGTAGGAGTATCATCATATGTCTATAAATAAATCATCGTTTCTTTACTTTGTCAAACGCATTGCATTGACCGCCATTTTTGGCGTCTTGCTTTCCACACTGGCCGTGGCCGGGACAAATGCCGCGGGTTTTTCTTTTTTGGACTCGGTGAAAGGGTTTTTTGGCATGCAGCCGTCGCAGGAGCGCGCCTTGCCCGAGCCGTTAGCGCCCGCGGAAACTCTTACGAACGCGCGCAGTGGGCACACCGCCACTCTCCTCGCTGACGGAAAAGTTCTGTTCACGGGTGGAGATGAGACGGGTTCCGCTGAGATATACGATCTGGTTACCGGCCAATTTGTGCCGACTGGAAATCTAGGAACGGCTCGGTCAGGCCATACGGCGACGCTGCTCGCGGACGGACGTGTGCTGATCGCCGGCGGCACGAGCGGCGGCACGGCCAACGGTACAGTTGACGCTGCGGCGCTCGGCTCAACCGAAATTTACGACGCTTTGACTGGTACATTCACAGCAGGACCGGAGCTAAATGCTCAGCGCAGCGGGCATACGGCAACTGTTCTGGCCGACGGAAGGATTGTCTTTATCGGGGGTGATGCAAATGGCACTGCGGAAATCTTTGATCCAAAAACAGGCAGAGGCAGGCCGCTCAAATCGTCGATGCTCACTTCGCGTGCCAATCATTCGGCGGCCTTACTTGCGAACGGCAAAATCTTGATAGTCGGTGGCAGCGGGGGAGCCGCGGGCAGTACTTCCGCTGAACTTTTTGACACGGCAACTTTAAGATTTTCGGCGACGCATAATGAAATGCGCGGCACGCGCGTGCGTCCGAATCTGCGAGTATTGGCAGATGGGAAAGTTCAGGTCATTGGCGGCGACGAAGCCGGTTCGATGGAGATGTTCAACGTAGGCGGCGAATATTTTACGGCTTACGCGCGCCTCGTCAGCGACGAGTCCGATATATCGAAAACTTTACGAGCCAATACCCGCGCAGCTCTCTTTCACACGAGCGCGGGGGACGTAGGCAGCCGCGTTGTCGACTCGGTTGACGAGATGCTTGACCGCGGCCACTATTCATTGACCGAGATGCCGCAGCACATTTTGGTCGCCGGCGGCACCAACGGCAGCGGCTCCGCTTTGCGTTCGGTCGTTATACTTGCCGCTTCTTCTGCCACAGTCACAACGGATAAAACCGATTATTCGCCTGGTCAAACAGTATTCATTACAGGCAGCGGCTGGCTCGCCGGCGAGACTGTGCAACTCACCCTACACCGTGACAATGGCACACCCGATACAATTCTTTCGTCGACGGTTGATGCCGACGGTAATTTCACCAATTCGGATTACGTCGTGCAAGATAGCGACCTTGGTGTAACGTTCCTGTTGACGGTTGTAGGCCAAACCTCTGGCCTAACGGCACAGACGACGTTTACAGATGCCATAAACTTCACTTTTTATGCAGCGGATTGCTCCACGACTCAATCTTCATCGGGTGTACCTTCGTTGCCAACCTATAACTTTGGAGACCCGGTATGCATAAGAATGACAGGTCTCGGCGGCACTACGCACTACACGAGCTGGGTCGAACCCGGCGGGAGCGTCGGCTTTGTTGGAACAACACTTTCCCCTGGAAATTCTACCGAAACAAAGACCCCGAATGCTGCCGGAATATGGACATATAAAGTCTTTTCGGATGCGGCTCGAACCGCCTTAGAAAACTCTGCGCAGTTCCGTGTTGGTGCGTTCACAGGGCATTTGGCGTTTACGAACAGCCCATTTAGTATTGTCCTTAATACCTGTTCACCCGCGCTCACGATCCAACTACAAACTTCGGGCGGAGTTCCGGTGACAACTCTTTCGTTCCCGACGACTGTTTCCTTGAGCAGCAACTCGGGGGGCACAAAGGCGTTCTATTCGGATGCAGCCTGTACCACCGTAGTCACCACCGAAGTGATTCCGGCCCTCGCATCGGACACGCCGACTTTCTATTACAAAGACTCTGCGATCGGCAGTCCCGTCTTGACGGGCGCTGCCACTGGCATACCGTCTGCGACTCAGACTGAAACCATTACGGCGGCGTGCACTGTTCCGACCGTAACCACACAGCCAACGGCCCAAGCCGTTACTTACGGGGCGGCTAGCGCGACCTTTACGGCGGCCGCGAGCGGCAATCCGGCACCGACCGTGCAATGGCAAGTCAGCACAGCCGGAGTCGGAGGCCCGTTTACAAACTTATCTAATGCCGCGCCCTACAGCGGGGTAACAACCGGCACACTGACAATTACAAATCCCACCGTTTCCTTAAACGGAAACTATTACCGCGCTATGTTTACGAACACATGCGGCGGTATAAATAATGTCCCGAGTAACGCGGCGCTGTTGACGGTAAACAGGGCAAACGCGACGGTAGTGGTGACGCCTTACAATGTGACGTATGACGGTCTGCCGCACATGGCGGCGATCACTTCGATCACGGGTGTAAACGGCGAGACAGGAGCGACAGTCGGCACCGTCAACGTAAGCAACACAACGCACACGCCCGTCGGCACTTATAGCACGGACTTTTGGACATTTACGGGCACGGCTAACTACAACAACATCGGCAACACGACGATCACAGATACGATCACACCGGCGAGTGCGGCTTCGTTGACGTGTACGGTGACGGGTTACAACGTACCTTATGACGCAACTGCACATACGGCGACGGCGGCACCTCCTACATCTTGCTTGGGTATCGGTGGCGAAACCGTTACGGGAACATTCAATCTGAGCGGAACGACGCATACCAATGCCGGCAGCTATCCGACCGATCCGTGGACATTCACGAGTGCCAACTATGCCGTCAAGAACGGCACGGTGGCCGATACGATCACACAGGCGAGTGCGGCTTCGTTGACGTGTACGGTGACGGGTTACAACGTACCGTATGACGCTACTGCACATACGGCGACGGCGACACCTCCTACCTCTTGCACGGGTATCGGTGGCGAAATCGTTACGGGAACATTTAATCTGAGCGGAACGACGAATACCAATGTTGGCAGCTATCCGACCGATGCGTGGACATTCACAAGCGCCAACTATGCCCTCAAGAGCGGCACGGTGGCCGATACGATCACACCGGCGAGTGCGGCTTCGTTGACGTGTACGGTGACGGGTTACAACATACCGTATGACGCTGCTGCACATACGGCGACGGGTGGTGCCTGCACGGGTATCGGTGGCGAAACCGTTACGGGAA
>JAYVER010000068.1:0-2278 GCA_043748725.1 Chloracidobacterium sp.
GTCGTTCGACCAACTCGCGTCGCATTTGCCCGAGGTCAAACCGACGATAATGACCGCCGTGCCCAGGCTTTTCGAGCAGGTCTATCACAAGATCGTTAAAAAAGGTAAGTCTGCCGGTGGTTGGAAAACACGGCTGTTCGAGTGGTCGCTGGTCGTCGGCCAGGACTACTGGGCGAAGAAAGACAAGCGTGAACGCGTTTCGCCGAGGCTCGCCGCAAAACACGCGATTGCCGATCGGCTTGTCTTTTCAAAATGGCGTGACGGCGTTGGCGGCAGCCTGCGATTTTTTGTATCGGGCGGCGCTCCGCTGTCGAAAAAGCTATCATACGCATTTTGGGCTGCCGGTATTCCCATCCTCCAAGGCTACGGCATGACCGAGGCCTGTGTCACTTGTGCCAACCGCCCCGATGACAACAAGGTCGGCTCGATCGGCACGCCATTCGAAGGCATCGAGATGAAGATCGCTGAAAAAGATAGCGAAGTCCTGATTCGGGGCAAAAATGTGATGCACAGCTATTACGACAATCCGCAGGCAACCGCGCTTGCACTCGACGCCGAGGGGTTTTACCACACGGGCGACGTCGGTTATAAAGACACCGACGGCCATTTTTACATCACCGACCGTCTCAAGGATCTGTTTAAGTTATCTAATGGCAAATACGTCGCCCCGCTCCAGGTCGAGAGTCTCTTAAAACAAAGCCCGCTCATCTCGCAGCCGGTCGTCGTCGGTTCGGGACGTAAACAGGTTGGTGCATTGATAGTGCCGGACTGGGAAGCTCTGAAAGAAGCGATGAAAGACGAAGGCGTTCCGACGATAGGCTCACGCGAAGAGCTTTGCGAAAACCCGCATTTCATCAAACGCATGCAGCGCGACGCCGTCGACCTCACCCGCGAGCTCAGCGACTACGAACGCGTCAAACGCATTTACCTGCTCCCCCGCGAATTTTCCATAGACAAAGGCGAAATGACCCCCACCCTAAAAATCAAGCGCAGCGTCATCGACGAAAAATACAGCGAAGCCATCGACGAGATCTGCGGATCCTAAAGATTTGATTTAAGACGACGGGCACATCAATATTGATGTTGTATTTAAATGGATTTCAGCGTAGAATTTTATGAGACAGCGTTGGGGAGTTGCCCGGTACGCGAGTTTCTCGATGATCTCAAGAGAACCGACCCCAATGACTTTGCGGCTGTGGTTGCCGGATTGGCGAAACTGAAACAGCGAATAAACCATCGCGAGCCGCTGTCGAAATCGATCGGCGACGGGCTGTTTGAACTGCGTCACGTCGGAAAACTGAATACTCGCGTGCTCTGGTTCTTTATGAAGGGACGACGTATCATCGCCGTTCACGGTATTCGGAATAAAGGGCAGGCGATTGCGGCCTGCGACCTGAGCACGGCACGGGACCGGATGGCCGACTGGAAAAAGAGGGCTAAATGAAAAAGACAAACTTCCATCAATATTTGGGCGAGCAGATGAATGACCCTGAGTTTGCGTCCCGTTTTGAGCAGGCTGGCGAGGCCTGGGATATAGCACTTCAGCTAACGGCCCTTCGCGAAAAGGCGGGTCTCTCTCAAAAAGAAGTCGCACGTCGCCTCAATACATCCCAGCAGCACATCAGCCGTCTCGAATCGCCGAGCTATACGGGGCATTCTCTCTCCAACCTACGTCGTTTAGCACGGGCTCTTAATGCACGAGTCAAGGTAACCTTCGAGCCTGAAAAGCTACGTCCAAAGTAAGGCACTAGATTCGGACCACCGGTTGCCGGGAAATGGACTTAATTTATTTATTGGCGTCCGAAACCTCGAATAGGCGATGGATGCGTTGTTTTGATAATCAGGCGGCGAGTTGATGCGCACGCGGCTCGGGGATCGAATCGCCAAATTCGCGGGCGGTTTCGAGCCACAGTTGAATCGCTTCGTTGATGTTCTGAACAGCCTCGACCTGTGTCTTTCCGTGAGCCATGCAGCCGGAAAGTTCCGATGCTTCGGCGACAAATATCCGGTCTTCGTCATCCCAGTAAATAATAATCTCGTATTTCTGAACCTTGCCGTTTTTCATAAACCGTACTTTTTTAGAATAGCCCGTATTTGCCTGACCTGATATGCCTTTGCTTTGTTTCCGTCGCGTTGAAGATTAGGTTTTTCGAAAATGCCTTCTTTTCGATAACTGTGATGGTGACCTGCTCCCCTAAAATTACACCAGTAGGAAGGCAAGAATCAAATAAGATGAGAAAAGGAGATTCTTGCGATGAAAAAGGTACATACGGACGAG
>JAYVER010000069.1:0-15655 GCA_043748725.1 Chloracidobacterium sp.
CATTGACGGCAACGACCGGCGTTTTCAGCAGCGCGGCAAGCATTTCGACGTCAATCTCGTGCTCCTGCTTTTCGAAAACATCGATCATCGTCAGCGCAACGACAACTGGTATGCCGAACTCAAAAAGCTGCGTGACGAGATAAAGATTTCGTTCGAGATTGGTCGCATCGACGACGGCGACGATCGCGTCGGGTTTTTGGACGCCCGCTTGTTCGCCGGTGATGATGTCGCGGGCGATCTGCTCGTCCAGCGAGGTCGCTTCGAGGCTGTACAGGCCGGGCAGATCGATGAGATTGGCGGCCTTGCCGTTCAGCGCCCACGGCCCCTCTTTTCGTTCGACCGTGACGCCTGGATAATTTGCGACTTTTTGTTTCAGACCTGTGAGAGAGTTAAAAAGCGTCGTCTTGCCGGCGTTTGGATTGCCCGCAAGAGCGATGGTAATGTTTGAATTATGTCCGTTGTCGTTCATTCATCGCCCTACTGCCCACGAAACACACGAAAGACACGAAAACAAGAGCATCTGATCAAGAACTTTTTCGTATGCTTCGTGTATTTCGTGGGACAGTTCTTCAAACCGCGACCTCGATAGCGTCAGCTTCGCTTTTTCGCATCGCGAGACTGTACCCGCGAACACGTATCTCGATCGGATCGCCAAACGGCGCCATCTTGACCACCTGTACTGCAACACCCGGAATAACTCCCATTTCCAATAACCGCCGGGTTACGCTGCCCTCGCCGTTCACCGCAGTCACGCGTGCGTCTTTGCCTATCGGTAGATCGGTCAGTGTCATGTTGTCCCCAAAGTTCATTTTTGTCCGAAACTTATTTCCAGAATAATTCTATCCTAATTGAAAACAGATTTCAATTTCATTAATGAGAATATTTTTCCACGAAATACACGAAACACACGAAAATAGAAGAAAAGAAAATCAAAAATTGCTTTGTCTTTATTTCGTGTTTTTAGTGTATTTCGTGGGGGAGAAAGTTTATTTAGGAGCATCTGAGGATTGAGTGGCCAGATCAGCCTGATATTTCCCAAACGAAAACCGCAATGGGACGCGGCTGTTGGTGCCGAGCCAAACTTTGAGACTGAGGGCATCGAGATCAGGGTTGCCGGTGTTGACGGTAATCAATTGGGCGGAAACCTTTTCACCATTAATGACAATGTCGGCGGGATTAGCGGGACGCAATGTAAAGATATAAGGCCGTGATTCCCAAAACACCGCAACTCGCGTGTCGTTAACCGGGTTGCTCAGATCCTTGCTGACCTTCAGATTGAACGAACGCATCGCGTAAACCAGCGAAAGCAGCGTGTGCGTGCCGACCGGGCCGTCAAACGGCTCAGTACCGCCGAAAGAAATATTGCCGTTTCTCTGATCAAAAGTGAGCGTTTGATTCAGACCCGGAAAGACGGTGACAAATTTACTCTCCGACGAGCGCGGAGCGAGAGTGTCCGGATCAACCTGCACCTTAACCCCATCGCCCAATCGGAACTCCGTGATTCCCTGTTCGGTTCCCGTGATCGTCGCTGTTAAAAGCAGACTGTCTCTCTTTTTAAACAACTTTCTTTCCGCTGCCGCCAAAGTGATCGCGGCGACCGGTTTGCCGCCGGTCGAGATTTTATAGACAAGGGTCTCGCCCAACGCGAATCCAAGTTCCGGCAACAGCGGTTTGTTATCAATATAAGCCAAAGGCGATGGCGTCGGACGCGGAGTCACGACTACCACCGGCGTAGAGGCGGGCGTCGGAGTCGGTGTAGGAGTGATTTCTGGTTCGTCTATGTGGATGTCCCTGAGCTCCGCACGAAATTCTCCTTTCGAGGTTTTGAACCTTATCAAAACAGGAACACGATCATCATCCGTTGTAAAGTTAATCTTCATCTCTTTGATGCCGTTGGCGTTAAACAGCTCGCTCTGAACGGTCGACACTGTCGTCTCAAAATCTCCGGCATCCGTCTTTATATGCTCGCTGACAGTAGTTTGAAAGGTTGCGGTATATATCTGCTCGCCCCCCAAAAACGGAAATGTGCCGTTGCCGCCCGCTTCCCTCGCCTTATATATCATCGTGACGAGATCGAAATTTGACGTTGCGTCTTTAAGATAATTATTAACCGTGTCTTTTGGCAGAGGCCCGTCGTTTGTTGTCTTTCGGATGTAAAGCGGCAGTCCGGTATCCGGTGACGCAAAAACTGTTCGATTTTCATCAACCAGAAAGAAAGCAGCACTCACCAGTCCGAGGGTCTTCGTCCTCGATCTGATCTCGACAACATCCTTTCCGGCAAGCTTGCCGCGGGAAACAACATACAGTTCGGCAAATCCACCGTCGCGAAATTTGCCGAACGAGATATTGTAAGTAAGCTTTTCACCAATGCGGAACAACGACGGCGAAGTCGTAAATGTCTGGGCGGTTGTATGCAGCGTACCGTAAATACAGGAGGCGAAGATCGCGAGCGGGAGGGCGACCGCGATAATGAATCGAACGCTCTGAAATAAGTGAGAATTAAGGGCGGTTCTAAAAATTCGCTCATCCTTCTTTGCGTTCTTTGCGGCTTTGCGTGAAATAACCACGCGAAGCCGCAAAGCCCGCAAAGTAAGACAAGATCGCACCATCGATCCGCGTTCAATATTTCTTAACATTGTATTTTTTTAGAACGCCTTTAAGTTGAAACTTCCCGTTGGTCATTAGTGAATGGATAATCCCTCGCGGACAAAACTTTCGACAGCTTCGAGTCGATCTTTCGCCTGAGTTATCGGACGACCGATGACGACATAATCCGAACCATTCGCCAACGCCTGGCGAATGGTCGTTACACGCTTTTGATCGTCATTCGTTGCAGAAATCGGACGAATTCCCGGCGTAACCACGAGAAAATCCGGCGAAGTAACTGCCAAACGCACCGCGGAAACCTCGTGCGGCGAAGCCACCACGCCGTCTAATCCGCATTCCGCCGCCATACGTGCAAGGTTTTCGACTTGAGTAACGACCGGAATCACGATCCCGACTTCCTCCAGCGTTTCAGCATTTGAGCTCGTCAGCACAGTCACAGCGATAACCAGCGGCTTTTGAATCGACTCTTTTTCGCATATTTCGGCAACTTCGGCTGATGTCCGAACCATCATTTCTCTGCCGCCCGATGCATGGACGTTGAACATCCACACTCCAAGCCGTGCTGCCTCAACCGACGCCTTTGCGACCGTATTCGGAATGTCGTGGAATTTAAGATCAAGAAAAACCTTTTCACCGGCTTCGGTAAATTCTCGAACCAGCCCCGGTCCGGCGGTGGTAAAAAGCTGCAGCCCGATCTTGAACGCTCCGACCTGTCCCGATAATTCGCGTGATATTTCGCGTGACTCATCCGCTGTTTCCACATCGAGAGCGACAATTATTCGCTCTCGAATATTTGGCGCAAGTGGCGCGGCTTCAATTGGTTTGGTCATTTTTAGTCAAGATCCAGGGGATTTCTATACGGCGTGTCAGAATCCACATCGGCGCGTTTCAAGGCCTCTTTGAACTTCTCTTCCAGCAGTCTCTCGCGATCCTTAATCGATGACATTTCCTGCGCGAATATCTGTTCGCGCAAATCTTTTTTCTTGCTCAGTTCGCCTTGCAGATCCTCAAACGAGCCGTGTACTTTCTTTTTCTCCTCGTGGGCAAGAAGCGCGCCTGTTTGAGCGTCGATCGTCAACGTCGCATCACAACATGGGCAGATTACACTGTACTTTTCCATAAGCCCCATCAGCCAAGGTAAAATTATACAATATAACGCTCTCTCTAGTGCGTTTTCTGTTCAGATCTTCGTGGCCGCGCATCAGAATCAGGCGATTTGGCAACCTTGATCCCGGCAATTTCGAGCAGCAAAACAGTCGGAGCGATACGTAAGCTGTCAATACGATCCGTCTTTGTCTCGACAACTCGTCCGTCTTTCAAAAATATTCTGACATTTCTTTGCTTTGGCGTCAGCCATGTCGACTCGACCTTTTCGATTTGCGGGTGATTTTTAAAAACTCTGATCTCGATGACCGCACCGTTCCGATCCATGGTCGTGGCGATCTCCGAATTCTCAGGCGCCGCGAGCATTTGTGGCGGTGGGGGCGGTCCGGTGGACGGCACGTCAATAAAGCGTTTTCGAGCTACCCGATCTCGAGCATTTCCCGCCGGTGCATCCGTTGGCGCATCTGACGCAACAACTTCAGAATTTGCGGGTTGGCCCAGGTTTGACGAAACCCCTGCATTCGAATTTTGTCCAGTTGTATTCTTGCTTGTACTTGTAGTTTTTGGTGCAGACGTATTCGCTTGGGACAAACATCCCAAAGTGAAACCCACAGCAAAAATTAACGCAAATATCTTTCTCATTTCGTGTCCGATCCTATCGTATCTTGGATGCTAAATTCTCCTTGACGGATTCCCATTCCGATTCGATGACGCTGAAATAAACTGAATCACGAAAACGCCCCGTTTCCGTTATCATATGATTACGCAAAATTCCCTCTTTGACGGCGCCGATCCGCTGGATCGCCTTCTGCGAAACTTCATTATTTGCGTCGGTTTTCAGCTCGACACGGATGCAGTTCCAAACCTCGAAGGCATGCGTCAGCATCAGCAGCTTAGCTTCCGTGTTGATCGAGGTTCGCTGCCACCCGGGACTGATCCATGTCCAGCCGATCTCAACCTTGCGGTTGAAACGGTCGATGTTGCCGAACCTTGTAGATCCAATTATCTTGCCCGACGCGCGTTCGATCGTAACAAAAGGCAAGGCGACACCGCGATCGCGATCGGCAAGTGCGTCGCGCACATAAACTTCGAGATCGGCCCCGGACGCTACAACATTTGCCGTCCATTTCCAGATCGATTCGTCCAGGCCAACCTCGCACAATGCCGGTAAATGATCGACCCTCAACGGGTCGAGCCGCACATGTTCGCCTTCCAATAAAACCGGTTCGATCTTCATTCTTTTAGGGTAACGAATACAAAACAAGTGGGCAAATATGAAGTGTAACCTGTTGAGGCCGCTAGTTTTTCGTCCCGTAGGGACTGCCGTTAATAGCCCAGCGATTAATCGCTGGGTAAGGATAATCAAGGTCAAAGTCCCATAGGGACGGCTGACGAAAAACATTGGAGAGGTTCAGCCGTCCCCTTCGGGACTCGAAATGCGTTGTTCATTTAACCCCACGATTAATCGCGGGGCTATTATCGGGCGTCCCTACGGGACTCAAATTCTGTCCACTAACAACTGACACCGACCACTAAATATCATAGTACATCGCAAATTCAAGCGGATGCGGCCGCAGACGCAGCGGCGTTATCTCGTTTTCGCGCTTGTAATTTATCCAGCGTTCGATCATCGAAGCCGCGAAAACGTCGCCTTTGAGCAAAAACTCATGGTCAGCTTCGAGAGCGTTCAGAGCTTCGTCGAGGCTGCCCGGAAGCGATGGCACGTTTTTCAATTCTTCGGGCGGCAGATCATAAATGTCCTTATCAAGCGGTTCACCCGGATCGATCCGGTTCTGAATGCCGTCGAGTCCGGCCATCAACAACGCCGCGAACGTTATATACGGGTTACAAGACGGATCCGGCGGGCGGAATTCCAGACGCTTGGCTTTCGGCGATGAAGAAAACATCGGGATTCGCACAGCCGCCGAGCGGTTTCGCGCCGAATACGCAAGATTGACTGGCGCCTCAAACCCAGGCACGAGACGCTTATAACTATTAGTCGTCGGAGCGGCAAAGCCTACAAGGGCCGGAGCATGTTTTAGTAGACCACCGATATAAAATTTGGCCATTTCCGAAAGACCCGCGTACTGATCGCCCGCAAACAGCGGATTACCGTCTTTCCACAGCGACTGGAGGCAATGCATGCCCGAGCCGTTATCGCCGTAAATCGGCTTCGGCATAAACGTCGCCGTTTTTCCGGCCGCGTGAGCCGTATTCTTGACGACATATTTGAAGAGCATCAGATTGTCCGCAGTATGCAGCAGATTTGAGAATCTAAAGTCGATCTCGCACTGTCCGGCGGTCGCCACCTCGTGATGATGGCACTCAACGCTGATGCCGACCTCGCCAAGTATCGACGAGATCGTGTTGCGCAGATCGATCAGAGAATCAAGCGGTGCGACCGGTACATAACCCTCTTTCGCCCGAATATGATAGCCGTTGTTCGACGAATATTCGTCGCCTGTCCGACCGGAGTTCCAATGACCTTCCTCTGAATTTACATAAAATCCGGCCGAATTCTGATTGTTGTGGTAGCGGGCCTCGTCAAAAACGAAAAACTCAGCCTCAGGACCGACATTTATCGTGTCAGCGATACCGGTAAATTTCAGATAACTCTCGGCCCGCATCGCGACCGAACGCGGATCAAGCCAGTAGCCTTCCTTCGTGATCGGATCAACCGCATTCGCTATCAGGCAAAGTGTCGTGTCGTCTGTAAACGGATCGATCCAGAACCGCGACGGATCAGGTACGAGCAGCATGTCCGATTCGTGGATCGCCGCCCAGCCGCGAAGGCTCGATGCGTCAAATCCAAAACCGTCCTCAAAACTGTCATCGGTTAACTGATCGATTGGAAACGTAAGGTGGTGCCATGCTCCCGGCAAATCGGTAAACCGGACGGAGACAAATTTTGCCTGGCTGTCGGCGGCGTAAGTTAAAACATTTTTAGCATTCATATCTCTCCTAATTAGTGTGAAAATATTCGTGAAATTACTGATTATCTTTTCTAACGGAATTTCAAAAATGAGATTCTACAACACAAAATTTACCGGACAAAGTCAACAACATAAGAATCGCAACGCGATCCAAATATCCTACATAATTGTAGGATACATGTTTTCAACATTTCGATTGGCATAAGTCGAAGAGCACTTCCTTGTGTTAATATATAATCGGCTAAAAAAATAGGATGCGAAAGGCTCTCAGATAGTGAGCAATGAGAATGATTATGAAAAATATAACGAACAACTTACTGGCTATTTTCACATATTTTTGTCTATTCCTTTGCTTTAGCCTGCTAGCAAACTCACAAACCAAATCACCCGATCAAAAGACAAACCAAAAGGAGATAGCTGTGTCAAAACATGCAAAAGGAACATTTGAAGTTAAGGTAACTCCCCAACCGGCGGAAGCAAACATTGGCGATCCGACGATCGGACGATTGTCATTGGATAAACAGTTCAGCGGTGATTTGATCGGCAACAGCAAAGGGCAAATGCTGGGAATTAGCACCGCAATTAAGGATTCGGCCGGCTATGTCGCGGCGGAACGCTTTACCGGGACGCTTGACGGGAAAAAAGGCTCATTTTCACTACAGCATTCAGGCACGATGCGGAAAGGAAAATTTGAATTGAATGTCACCGTCGTGCCCGATTCCGGAACGGACGAGCTTGTCGGTCTGTCAGGCAAAATGACCATCAAGATCGTGGACGGCAAACACTTTTACGACCTGGAATTTACGATTGAAAAGCCCAATTAAAACCAAACCCGCTCTTGTACTGACAGTCGGGCATTCCACGCATCCGATCGACGAGTTTATCGAGATACTTCGGGCACACGGCGTAAAACGGATTGTTGATGTACGAACTATCCCGCGTTCGCGTCACAATCCTCAATACGATGAATCGCTGCCCGAATCGTTGGAAAATGCCGGAATCGGATACAATCACATGGCGGGACTTGGCGGTCTGCGGCACACTCTAAAGGATTCAATAAATACCGGATGGCGAAATGCATCCTTTCGCGGCTACGCGGATTATATGCAGACACCCGAATTTGCGGCAAGCTTAAAAGAATTGATCGAACTCGCCAAAACAGAGCAGATCGCAATAATGTGCGCCGAAGCCGTCCCGTGGCGTTGCCACCGTTCGCTGATCGGCGACGCGTTGCTCGTTCGAGGGATCACGGTTGAAGATATTATGAGCCTCAAAAGCCGAGTACCGCATAAAATGACTTCATTTGCGAAATTGGACGGCACGAAGATAACTTATCCGGCGATTTCGGTAGAAAAACCGTCGGCGTGATATGTCTTTACAGTACAGAGGCCCACATGTAAGCAATGGCGTAACACGCAAGCAAAGCAACGCCGATATACCTACGTTGAAATGTTACGCCCTCCTAATGGTCGGGCTTCTTCTGCATTATGGATAATCTCACCTACGAGATCATATTCTTGGGCTGCTGTTATCTTAACGTCGTAGATCGAGCCGATCACGGGTTTAAAATCTTCGGGCATATCGTTAATGAGGATGTAGCCGTCGATCTCCTGGGTCTGGCCTTCGAGCCGGCCCTGAAAAAGGAGGTCGGATTCCTGTGAAAGGCCTTCGAAAAGGACTTTGTATGTGTTGCCGATCTTGGCTTTATTAAGCTGTTTGCTGATCTTCGCCTGTTCTTTCATCAGGCGGTTTCGGCGCTGTTTAGCGACTTTCGGATCGACTTTATCGGGCAGATCATAAGCCGCAGTTCCCTCTTCGTCGGAGTAGGTAAAGACGCCGAGATTGTCGAAGCGGCAATTTTGCACAAATTTGATAAGTTCCTCAAAATCCTCGTCGGTCTCGCCGGGAAAGCCGGTGATAAAAGTAGTACGGATGGCGATGCCCGGAACGGCCTCGCGAACCCGGGAAATAAGGCGTTCAAGCGATTCGCGTGTACCGCCGCGTTTCATCAATTTCAGCACATTTCGCGAAGCGTGCTGGAGCGGCATGTCGAGATATTTGACGGCTTTCGGCGTCTCGGCAATGGCGGAGAGAAAGGCGTCCGAAATATGCGTCGGAAATGCGTACATCGGCCTGATCCACTCAATTCCATCGATCTCGCCAAGTGCGCGGATCAAAGCAGCGAGAGCGTCAATCTCACCGAGGTCTTCGCCGTAGCGCGACGAGTCCTGTGCGATCAAAACAACTTCTTTGACGCCCTGTTTAGCAAGCATTCTCGCCTCTTCGATGATCGAGCCGAAACGCCGCGACCGAAAGCTCCCACGCATCGCCGGTATCGAACAAAATGCGCACGGCCGGTCACAGCCTTCTGCGATCTTGATAAACGCTGTGTGCGATGCGGTCGCTCGCATCCGCGGAGTGTATTCGTCATAAAGATAGGTCGCTGATTTATTTCCTATCGGCGTTATCGTCAAACTTTTCGCATCAAATTCCGCATCCGCCGCCTTCAAAATATCGCCTACCTGCGAGGTGCCGATAAAGGCATCGACCTCGGGCAGTTCCTTCATCAGATCGTCACGGTAACGCTCGACCAGACAGCCGGCGACGATCACGCGGGTTGCCGCACCGCCGGATTTCCAGCGTGTGGCTTCCAGTATCGCATCGATCGATTCCTGCTTCGCCGATTCAATAAATCCACAGGTGTTGACAACGACCGTATCGGCCTCAGCGGCGTTATTGGTAATTTCATAGCCCGCCTCGGCAAGCTGGCCCATCATCACCTCGCTGTCGACGAGATTCTTAGGGCACCCAAGGCTGACAAATCCGACTTTCTTCATATCGTTTCGGAACAACGGATTAACACGGATGAACACAGATTTTTCCCCAAAATAAATCTGTGTCAATCAGTGTAAATCCGTTGTTTCAATCCCTGCTAACCAACTCTCAATTTCGCCCGCCTCATCAAGCGTCAACGGCTTTTCGCCGAACCGCACACGGTTATATTTCTCCGTAATACTGACCGCTTCGGGCATATTCACAGCGAAGGCAAACTCAAGTGGAGTTTGATGCGGATCGCGTACTAAACCTTTGCTCGCTAAAACCTGCTGCATCCTGTCGTAAAATTCGATGATAGACGCGTGCCGCTTTGCAAAGAGACGATCCCAGATGCGACCCCAAACCTTTAATTTTACTACCTTTCGGCCCAACCAGCCTAACAGCAAAATGCCGATGACGCCGGCGAGGATATATCCGACGGCGTATCCAATGGCAGCGAACCTAGCCTGAGTGCCTTTGTCGCCACGCACATCGGCCCACCATTCAATCAGTATGTCTTGCGCATGACCGAAATACGAGGCTAGTTTTGACTGATAATCTACAAACCCATTACGCACCGACCGAACCAGCGAACTCTGTTCCTGACTGTCGTATGCGACAAATTTCTCTATCCAAAAAGTTTCGAGGGCTTCGAGATATTTGTTAAACTGTCCGGCAATTCCCGTCGAAGATGCCGACGTCTGTCCCGAAAAAGGCGTTGGGTCGAAAGGAACCCACACATTTTCCTTTGGAAAATAGACCTCTACCCAAGAGTGAGCATTGCGTTGTCGTACAACCGTTACATCCGCAGTGTCGTTGTATTCGCCACCGTGAAAGCCGTTGACGATACGCGTTGCGATTCCCTGCGTCCGCAGCATGACAGCCATCGCGGTCGCGAAATATTCGCAATGGCCTTCGCGAACATTGAATAAAAAAGCAGCTAGTGGGTCGGCGCCGCCGGCTTTGAGATCGAGCGTATAACCGAAATTATTTTGCAGATATTTTTCTATAGCGGACGCCCGGTCGTATCGATTCTTTTCTTTTGATGTGATGCTGTATGCGAGATCGAAGATTCGCTTGTCGTATTTCTCCGGCAGCTGTAGATAATTCTGCATTTCGGAACCGTAGCCGAAATTGTCCTCGCGCAGCCACGCCCGATCCGGCAAACTGCGATCCGACAAAACCTTATAACTTATGCGTTCATAATTTCGCCGGTAGCTGAGCGCTCCGTACGCATCTTTCTCAATAACCGGAAAATTGCCCTGAATCCCGACAGCACGCGGCAACGCAAATATAACCGGTGTGTCCAGCGGTTCGAGGTATATGGTCTGAATGAGGAGGTTCTGACGGCCCGTCGCAAAATCAACCTGAATTAGATCGTGGTCGTCCTTAACGAGCGCCTCTTTCGTTCTCGTTCTCGATTTGCTCCACGAATGATTGTCGAATGTATCAAGAGCGACGCCGCGAAAATACAAGCCGCCCTGATCTTCCGTGTTTCCTTCCAGTTTTACTCGCATTACAACTTCGTCGCTTTGCTGAATGATTCCGATGTCGCCCAATTTGACCGTGTCAGAAAATCTGGTTCGTGTGTTGATTCCGTCCTGTTTGCCCCCGAAACCCGCACCGCCGACACGAGGCAGCATAAAGAACAGCGGCACCGCCAATATGACAATAAAGACTATTAACGCAACCGCAGTTGTCGGCAGCCTTCGCACCGGTAAGGTGGGCCGCTCTACGGAGAGTTTGCTTTCACCAATAGTTCCGGCGGCCATCTTTTGCTCAACGGCTCGCGACGTTTTCCTGATCTCGAAAGCAATAATGGCACAAACCATAACCAGCAAGTACGCAAGAAAAGTCACCAAATATAAAGCGCTGATGCTCAAACCGGCAGCGAGCAGAACCTCAAAAAAGGACATCAGATAAAGAAATATCCAGTCGCGGTCGCTCTTCCTTTGCAGCAGCTTGACCGCCGTCAGGCTCAGGATCATCCGCGAAAGACTGCCCGCGATCGCCGCCTCGTTGCCATAAAGCGTCCCGCTCTGGCTACGCCACACAAAATAGAAAACCGGTAGGGCGAGAACGATCAGCGTCGTACCGAGTTTCTCCGAGATCTGCCATTTTGTGCCCTCGATGACCCAAGCGGCGATCATTACGCTGATTATGATCCCCGTTCCAATAACGCCAAACGTCCCCGTTATCCACAGCGACAAAAAGCCGCAAAATACGGCCGCGTAAGAGATCAGTCTGAAAAATTTCTCAAAGTTCATTGCAATCGAAAACTATCTAAATTATATCGTTTTGATGACTCAAGGTTGCAGTTTTTCTGCCTTTGAAAAACGCGGATTTAATCTATTTATGACGGACGTTATATAATCGTGGGAAATGTTAGCAGAAACCCCAATGATCGCAGTCAGCAATGTTGCCCCCGTAAACGAGATTCGTTCCCATTTTCCGGCCCTTGAACGAATTCATAACGGTCATCCCGTAGCATATTTCGACGGTCCCGGCGGCACACAAGTGCCTCGTCGGGTCGTTGAGGCGATGAACGATTACCTTTATCACCATAACGCAAACACGCATTGGGCGTATCCGACGAGCAATGAGACTGACGAGATAATCGATGACTCGCGTAAAGCCATTGCGGACTTTCTAAATGCCTCGCCGGACGAGATCGTTTTTGGCCAAAATATGACCTCGCTCACGTTTCACCTCGCCCGTTCGCTCGGACGCGAGATGAATCCGGGTGATGAGATAATTGTCACCGAGCTCGATCACCACGCCAACTCCGACACGTGGCGTTCGCTTAGAAAAGATCGCGGCGTTGTCATTCGTGTGATGCCGATGGACATCGAGACCGGGCAGCTCGACCTCAATGACCTCGCCGATCTGCTAAATGAAAAGACAAAGGTTGTAGCTATCGGCGCCGCCTCAAATATTCTCGGCACGATCAACGATTTTGAAAAGGCTGTGGAAATGGCTCGCGAAGCCGCGGCACTCACCTTCGTCGACGCCGTCCACTACGCCGCTCACGAACTCATCGACGTAAAAAAGATCGGCTGCGACTTTCTGGCTTGCTCGGCTTACAAATTCTACGGCCCGCATATCGGCATCATGTATGGCCGCCGCGAGCTGCTCGAAAAGATCGATTTCCCCAAGCTGCGGCCGTCACCAGATTATTCGCCCGAACGAATGGAAACCGGCACCCAAAATCACGAAGGCATTGCCGGTGCCGCCGCGGCTGTTGATTTCCTCGCCTCTCTTGCCGAACACGGTTCGCGACGTGAGCGACTTGCAGCCGTCTTTGCAGAATTGCACAAACGCCAGCACGAAATGACCGTCCGGTTATGGGAAGGACTCAACGCAATCGACGGCGTCCGGGTTTACGGGCCGTCACCCGATCATCCGCGAACGTCGACCGTCTCATTCACCATCGACGGTCACACATCCGAGGATGTTGCCCGCGAGCTCGCTGAAAATGGGATTTTTGCATCCGACGGCGATTTCTATGCTCTAACGGTCGTCGAACGCCTCGGTGTCGATGGCCTCGTCCGTGCCGGCTGCACCTGTTACACGACAATGGAAGAAGTTGAGCGGCTGATAAAAGGGCTGTCTTCGTTCGGTAGTCGGTCAGCGTGAAAATTAGATGACGCAAAGCGGCAGCCATGCAGTAGCCAAGTGCAAAGCATCTGGCTAGTTCGGACGTCGTTTTCGTGCGGTGGTATCGCATCAGACTGAAAAACCACCGCGAGGAAAAGCCGCCAACGACGGCCGCGTTATTTACCTCAAGGCTTGCTTAAATTCATACGCGTCTGAAGCTATGCCCTTTACAACGACAACGACTTCATTTTTGCCGTCCCGGATATTCAAGTCTTTTGCAGTTCCTTTTAGTGTAATATTGGATCTAACTTGACTCTCGATTAGGTGACTGATATCTTGACCGTTTACGATCACTTTTATATCTGAACCACCATCCCAACCGTTCCCGCTAATTCTCAATTGTGACGGAACAACTCTTTCTGACGGACTCTTTGAAAAATGGGCCGTGCGAATAACTATTTCTTTAACGACTTTGGGCGGAACTACTTTTGCAGCATCTCCACATACGTAAACACCCCTGCCATCAAAATTGATACTGTCCGCCTCTCGGATCCCGCGCGTCGCAAGTCCGTTGTCGAGTTTTAGAGTGATCTGGTTTCCCTCAAGATCATATTTACCGCTAACCTGGTAGGCCCGGCCGGAATAAACCTCCGAGACAAAAACCGTTCCATCAGATTTGAATTCAACATATGATCCATCGTTTTTTTCGCCTATATACGTGCCCACAATTGGATCAGAGTCGGCGGTTTTAGGCGATGCTGGTTCCACGCGAAGAGGCTCTGACTCGTTAAGGATTTTCTTTACACCTATAGAGCCTGCAAAATAAAAATCACCGGTCAGGGATGACGCTTCCCAAGGGGTCTGCTGTCCTTGCGTTAGGTTTCGGACTGAGATTCGAACCTGCTTGAACACTTCCTCTAACCCCAAATTCGGCGTGCGTACGAACTTCAGTAATTCCTGAGTATAAAGACCATTCCGTGCGTTTCCGTCACTAGCAACAGAACCGGGCGATGTCGCGTAGGCGATCAATGTCCCGCTCGGAGCGTCCATCTGAGCCAGTCCTCTGGAACCGGATCGAGAGCTTCGAGCAAATGGATTGTTACGACATGCATCCAGAACGACAATATTCAGTCCATTTCCCGCGCTATCCATCTGAGCCAAAACAAACCCCGCATCAATCGCCTCGTATTCTATTTCTTCTTCTTTTTCGACCTTTGCATCTACAGGAACAAGATAATTAACCCCTTTCACCGCTATTCCATGTCCCGCATAGTAAAACAATCCAATACCTCCATTCTTAATCTTTGTTCCAAATTCACGAATTGCTCGCTTCATGTCGTTTTGATTTACGTTTTCTCGATAAATCACGTCAAAACCAAGCGTGCGTAATGCTTGAGCCATATCATGAGCGTCATTGACCGGATTCTTCAAAGGTGGAGCATTTACATAAGCACTATTGCCTATAACTAATGCAATACGTTTTTCGGAGTTGGAGACTGCTTGAGTCAGTTGCCGATTTTGCGTGTAACCTGATTTAGTGAGCAGAAGTATAAGCACAAAAACGATGCCAATTAACCTTTTCATAGTCTTTATCCGTTAAAACATAACCATCAAAATAGTTATTGAATCAATCTCGTTGATAATACACCAATTTTCGCTATCGTATTCACCAACTTGTCGTAAAAAGGAGGTTGTCTTAAAACTAGGTTTGCGGGCAGACTCTTTTAGTATTAAATCCGGCGACATCATGGAACCAGTTGTCGGAGGTCAGTAGTCAGTTGACGGAAAACACATCATCACGCTTAAATTAATTTCAGATCCGCGATCTTCTGAAAATGGCGTCGGTTAAATGTAAGCAGGTCCAGGTCAAGAACCAAACACGTAGCCGCAATCAATGCATCGGCAAGCCTGAGCCCCTCTGAATGGCTGTACATATTAATGAGATCGATCGCCTTATCGCAGATAATCGCGTCCAAACGAATGTGTTCGTAGCTCTCCAGAAATATTTTCGTTTTAGCTCGCTGCCTGTTATTGGCTCCTTGCAGAAATTCGATATAGGTTACAGAGTTAATGCATTTAGAAACATTATTCGGTTCTGACAACAACACATCTGGATTCCGCCAACCCACCACAAGTACATTCGTATCAATAAGGACACGCTTCATAACTTATATCCACGGTCGTTCCATTTACGAATTCGTTCGGCAGTTTCTATTGACGCTCGAATCTCGGGATCGGTTGATGCTTCTATTTCATCAACCCAAGAGCGCAAGGCCTTGATTACGGGATCGTCGTCCCATTTCTTTGGGCGTTTTTTGTGACCATTCGGTTTATTCAGCGCCTCAACTAGTTTGCGGCGATCCGCGACTCGCAGAGCTTTTGCCTGTTCTAAAACTGTTTCGAATGTCGGCGACATAACTTTTACCTCGAAAATTATTCTATCATCAAAAGGTACCAGAAAAACAGAAAAAGCCCGCTCACATGAGCGGGCTTTTCTTAAATTAAATCCGGCGACTTCCTACTTTCCCACAACTGAAAGCTGCAGTATCATCGGCTCCAGTAGGCTTAACTGCCGTGTTCGGGATGGGAACGGGTGTGAC
>JAYVER010000070.1:0-6102 GCA_043748725.1 Chloracidobacterium sp.
AAGCCGAAACTCTGGAAACTCGGTTGACTCTGTCACTTCGGCAACTCGTTTGATATGGCAGCGGAACAGGATGGGTACGCGGGCGGGGGAGGTGCATAAGGAGGCTCTCAAGAATGGCGATGCTTATGCCATTGTCTGGCCGAACACTCGGGGCGAAGCGGTCATATATCCAAACAAAGCCGCAAATATTTCCGTCGTTTACGACGATGATTGCCCGGGCAGCATTATCCGCGCGGCCAAGTATTGGCGAACGGCAGACAAATACATCCGGCTCAATCTCTTTTACCCCTATCGCATAGAGAAATATATCTCACGCGCCGCAAGCGAAGGCACGCTGCCGGACGCGAACGGCTTTCAGCCTTTTGGTTCAAGGTTCAAGGTTCAAAGTTCAAAGTTGGGTCCGGATTCTTCGACTTTGAACCTTGAACTTGGAACTTTGAACTCGGATTCGGTCATATTGAATCCCTACGGCGTCGTTCCGGTTTTTCATTTTGCCAATAATGCCGACATCGGCATGCCGGGGCGGTCGGAATTGGACGCGGCGATACCGGTGCAGGACGGCCTTAATAAATCGGTGCTGGATATGCTCGTTGCGATGGAGTTTTCGGCGTACCGTCAGCGCTGGGCGGCGGGCATCGAGATCGAATACGACGCTGCCGGCAAAGCCATAGCTCCGTTTACGGCAGGTGTCGATCACCTGTGGATCGCCGATAACCCGAATGCGAGATTTGGCGATTTCGACACTGCACAGCTCGATCAGTTTCTAAAAGTTAAGGACAGCTTTCGCGTCGATATTGCCTCGATAACGGGTACGCCGCTGCATTATCTATTGCAAACCACAGGCGGCGTCCCGTCCGGCGAAAGCCTCAAAAAAGCCGAGACGCGATTTATCGCCAAAGCGCGTGACCGGCAAGACTCGTTCGGCCAGGTCTGGTCGGATGTAATGGCGTTTGCCCTGGCAGTTGAAGGCCGCGGCCGCGACACACGGCTGTTGACCGAATGGGAAGACCCCGCCGCGGTGTCGGAACGTGAGGTATTGGAAAACATTCTGTTAAAGAAACAGATCGGACTGCCGGTCGAACAGGCACTCATCGAAGCCGGTTATGGCGAGGCTGATGTGAAAAAGATGGTCGCGTAGCGACGACGAGAATTTAGCCGTGGGTTTTAACCCACGGTGGAGAAAGAGACGATTTGCGTCGCCCAAAGCGACGCGTAACCGGGGGGAATTCAATCGTCGCTGACGCGACGCAACATCCATTACCGACAATTCCGTGGGTTGAAACCCACGGCTACAATCAGCCACCACTCATGCGGTGAAAACAGGAGAATTATGAAACCAAAAACAGATGATACAACAAATAACGACCTGGGCATCGAGGCATCGCCGCCGGAGGCAATTTCTGCCGATGCCGAGGCTCTCGGTAAATTGCAGGCCGAGAACTCTGCGCTAAAGGCTGCGATGCATATGAGCGAAGCCCGGGCTGTGGTTATGGCTGCTCTTACAAAGGCGGGAGCGCGCTTCCCGGAACTGCTCTTTGACGCTGTTAAGGGTGATTTGCAGTTTGCGGAAGATGGAAAGCTCGAGAACAAGTCCGCGATCCTCGAACGGATGAAGGCAAAATTTCCGGAACAGTTCGGATATGAAAAACCAACTGCGTCAATCGACGGCGGCGCGGGGCACGGCGGCGGAATCACGCTGACCAGAGAAGCTCTTACAAAAATGAGACCAGCCGAGATCGCCGCTCTCGATTGGGCGGATGTCCGCAGCGTCTTAGCTGGGGGCTAAAACTTAACGGTGAACGGTGAGTGATGAATGATGAGCGTTTGTGGCTGAAATCTTCACTCATCACTCACAACTCATCACTCACAACTAATTAAGGAGAACTATGTCATTAGAATTTATACCCACAGTTTGGGCGGCGAGATTGCTTGTCGCTTTGGAAAAAGCTCTTATATATGGACAGGCGAACGTGTCCAATCGGGACTACGAAGGTGATATCCGACAAGCCGGAAATACGGTAAAGATCGGGTCCATCGGCGACGTTTCGATAGGCGATTATGTCAAGGACTCGGATATCGGCGATCCCCAAATCTTGTCGGACGCTGATCAAAGCCTGCTCATCGATCAGTCAAAATATTTTAACTTTTACGTGGACAGCGTGGACCGGGCGCAGCAGAACGTCAATGTTCTGGACGAGGCAATGCGGCGATCGGCGTGGGGACTTCGCGAAAAGGCCGATGCTTTCCTCGCGGCCGCGATGGAGGCGGCGGTGCCGACCGCCAACAAAATAGGCTCGACGACCACGCCCAAAGTGCCAACCAAAAACGACGCCTACGAATACCTCGTTGATCTCGGCGTATTGCTTGACGAAGCGAACACGCCGATTGACGGCCGATTTTGCATAGTGCCGGCCTGGTTCCACGGGCTGCTTTTGAAGGACGACCGATTCGTCCGCTCGGGCACGGCGGCGGGCGATCGCCGTCTGGCTAACGGCGAAGCGGGCGAGGCAGCCGGATTTATCGTCCTAAAATCGAACAACGTCCCGCAAACGACGGGCACGAAATACAAGATCATCGCGGGCCACGCAATGGCAACCGCCTACGTCGAGCAAATACTGGATGTTCAGACGTACAAGCCCGAAAAGCGTTTCGGCGACGCGGTCAAGGGACTGCACGTTTACGGTGCCAAAGTCGTCCGTCCGACGGCATTGGCGTGTTTGATAGCCAATAAAGCGTAAAGATGGGAACGCAGGCACCCTTGCCTGCACGGGATGCGAAGGCGTCCCGGTCGCAACGTGGATAATCACGGACGTCACGCCGCAAGAAGCGGCGTTGCAGGCATGGGTGCCTCTCGTTCCGACAAAAACTATGAGCACACCAAAAGACAAACTAAAACAAATGACCGCGTGGGACGCCGCTCCCGCTCTGTCCGAAAATGAATTAAATGATCTGCTCGCAACGGCCGCCCTCGAAGATGCTGGTGGTTTAGCTCCGCTCAATGTGGGGTGGACGCCGACCTATGACCTCAACGCCGCGACCGCTGCCGGGTGGCTCATTAAAGCTGGCCGTGCCGCAAAACTGACCGAGATTGACCCGCCCGGATCAGGCATCGTCACTTCAAAAATCTTTGACAATTGCCGTGCTATGGCACGCATTTATGCTGCAAAACGAACGGCGAGCATTTCGGTGAGATAATATATTCGTTATTGCGTATGTGTAAGGATAAATAGAACGCGGATTTGACGGATTCTACGGATTGACACTGATTTGAAACTAGAAGCTATCCTATGTATTCAGTCTTTTCAGATCCGTCTTTATCCGCTTGATCCGTCAAATCCGCGTTCTATTCCTTTTCTCCGCGTGATAAACTCAACCCAAAATGAGTAACTCGGAATATATAAATGTAATTGGCGGGGGGCTTGCGGGGGTTGAGGCGGCCTGGCAGGCGGCGGAACGGGGGGTAAAGGTAAAACTTTACGAAATGCGGCCCGTACAGCAGACACCCGCACACCGGACGGATAAACTGGCTGAGATCGTATGTTCGAATTCGCTGAAAACGGACGAGCCGGGTTCGGCGCCTTATTTATTAAAAGAGGAATTGCGGCGCGGCGGATCGATGGTTTTGGATGTCGCACATGCGACGCGGGTTCCGGCGGGTGCGGCTTTGTCGGTGGATCGGATCAAGTTTGCCGAGATGATCACCGAGCGGATCGAGGCTCACCCGAATATCGAGATCATACGGGAGGAAGTCGTCGAAATCCCAAGAGGCAAGCAGGATGCTTGCCCTCCAGTCACGATCATCGCGACGGGGCCGCTCACGAGCGATGCGCTGACCCGTGAGATCATGCGGATCACGGGCGACGAGCAGCTTTATTTTTACGACGCGATCGCACCGATAGTCGCGGCGGATTCGATAGATATGTCGATCGCGTTCAAGGCGGCACGCTACGGCAAAGGCGGCGACGATTACATCAACTGTCCGATGAACAGGGACGAATATGCGGTGTTTTATGATGGGCTGATCGGTGCTAAATCCGTGCCGCTGAAACGTTTTGAAGACACGCACTGGTTCGAGAGCTGTCTGCCGATAGAGGAAGCCGCCCGTCGAGGGGTCGATACCCTGCGCTACGGGCCGATGAAGCCGAAGGGCCTGTACGACCCGCGAACCGGCTACGAGCCGTACGCTTGCGTCCAGCTTCGCCAGGAAAACATGATGGCCGACGCTTACGGAATGGTCGGTTTTCAGAACCATCTGCGTTACGGTGAACAGGAAAGGGTGTTGAAATTGATTCCGGGCCTACAAAACGCTGAGTTTTTGCAATTCGGGCAGATACATCGCAATACATTTATCAATAGCCCCAAAATATTGAACGAGGCGCTTGCCGTCCGCGACAATCCGCGCATCTTCTTCGCCGGCCAGATCACCGGCGTGGAGGGTTATGTCGAATCAGTCGCGACCGGTTGGCTCGCCGGGATAAACGCGGTCAATGTGCTGCGCGACCAGCCAATGATAACCGCACCGCAGACCTCGGCCATCGGCGCCCTCTGTCGCTATGTTTCCAACGTTGAGACCAAGAATTTTCAGCCGGTGAATATCACATTCGGCTTGCTCGAACCTCTGCCTGTCGAATTGCGTAAAAAGCATCGCAATAAACGCGAACGTCACATGGTCCAGGTCGAGCGGGCGCTGGTGGATTGGGATGAGTGGATGGGAACGCAGGCACCCTTGCCTGCAAGACGCGAAAGCGTCTGACAGGTCGTGGATCGGGCAGGTCGTTACGCCGCAGGAAAGGGCGATGTAGGCAAGGGTGCCTGCGTTCCCGTTTTGTGCGATATATAAAATGCAAGAACAGCAAGTCGAACAAAACGCTCGACGAGGCCGATACAAACGCGGTTATTTACCACATTATGACGCCGATGTCGTCACTTAATTTGTCACGTTCCGCCTCGCCGATTCTCTGCCGCGCTCGGTAATTCAAGGATTACAACGAAATTTCAAATGTGGGCGAATTTCAGAGATTGAATATTACCATGAGATCGATAATTTTTTAGACCGTGGAGAAGGGCCGACGTATCTTCGTGACGCACGGATAGCAGATTCAATTGCCGAGACCTTATTGAAATTTGACGGCCATAAATATGAACTCTTGTCATGGGCCATAATGCCAAATCATGTCCATATTTTGATCACTCCGGCGGACGGATATTCACTTGCTGAGATAATGCATTCGATCAAATCATTTACGGCTAATTTTGCTAACAAAATACTTGGTCGTCAAGGCAGATTTTGGAGTTCTGAGTATTTTGACCGGTTTATTCGCGACTGTGTGCATTTTGCGAAGGTCGTGAAATATATTGAGAATAATCCGGTTAAGGCCCAGTTATGTAAGGATAGCGGTGATTGGCATTGGAGCAGCGCTTCGTCGGAACGTAGGCTCCCCAGCCTGCAAGCCGCGAAAGCGTCTGACGAGCCACGGCCCTAAACAATATTACGCCGCAGGAAGCGGCGTTGCAGGCAAGGGTGCCTGCGTTCCGACGTTTTGTTGAATTCTATGGAATTGACATCAATTGGTATTGTCGTCACCATCTTCATCGTCGCCGTCCTTTATTCGTCGGTCGGGCATGGCGGAGCTTCGGGGTATTTGGCGGTGATGGCGTTTTTGGCGGTCGCGCCGGAGGTTACGCGACCGACGGCTTTGGTGTTGAATCTGTTTGTGGCGTCGATCGGGACGGTGCAGTTTTATCGCGCGGGTTATTTTTCGTGGCGGATATTTTTGCCGTTTGCGGCGGCGTCGATACCGTTGGCGTTTGTCGGCGGGATGATACATCTGCCGACGGACGTTTATAAAATCGTCCTCGGCATTGTGCTTTGTCTCGCAGCGGTGAGGCTTGCGATAAATCTGAAAGGCGACGACCAGGTCAAGGACCCGCCGATCGCCGCGTGTCTGCTGATCGGGGCGATGATCGGGCTGCTTTCGGGAATGGTCGGTGTCGGCGGCGGCATATTTTTGACGCCGATACTGCTGCTGATGCATTGGGCCGAAACGCGGGTCGCGGCCGGGGTGTCGGTTCTGTTTATTTTGGTGAACTCGATCTCCGGCC
>JAYVER010000071.1:0-2272 GCA_043748725.1 Chloracidobacterium sp.
AGGTGCTAAAGGCTACGATTGTAGTCGTTATCGCGTTCAAGCTCCTTTCGCTGCTCGGTCAGGACGTACATGCGGCAGCGGCGGATTTTGTTAGCCGACATGGCATAGATGCTGCTAACCGCTATGTACATGACGTTTTGGAACGGCTGACCGGTGTTGGAAACAACCAGCTTGTTGAGTTTAGCACCGTTGCTTTCATCTATGCGTCTTTGCTGTATATCGAGGGTATCGGCCTCTGGCTGCAAAAGCGTTGGGCCGAATATCTAACGATCATCGCGACGGCCCTTTTTATTCCAGTTGAAATATTCGAGATGTATGAGAGGTTTACTTGGATTAGATTGGCGATTTTCGCAATTAATATTTTTATTGTCTGGTATCTATCGACGAGGCTGAAAGATGAGAAGAAGGAAGTAGGAGAGGAAAATATCGAATCTGCTGCGGTAAAAGTAAAAATATGCGGAATTACTAATTTAGAAGATGCTCTGCTTGCAGCAAAATGCGGGACGGATGAACTGGGGTTTAATTTCTACGAAAAAAGTCCACGTTATATCTCGCCAAACAACGCTCGTAAGATCATCGACAAATTGCCGTCAAATATCTGGAAAGTGGGTGTATTCGTGAATGCGCCAATCGAAAGAATCTTAGAGATAGCCAACATCGCCGGACTAGATGCAGTTCAGTTGCATGGCGACGAAGGCCACGACTATGTGACTGAACTCCACAAACGTACAAATAAAGAAATTATTAAGGCTGTTCGTGTGACACCTGAGTTTGATTTGGCAAATGTAATCGACTTTGATGCTCACGCTATTTTATTAGACGGTTTTTCTAAAGATGAGTACGGCGGGACGGGAAAAACTTTCGACTGGAAAATCGCTAAAGATGCCCGGACGATGATAGGGTTTCTGTACTTAGCTGGCGGAATAACCACTGAAAATGTTCGGCAGGCGATTCGAGAAGTTCGACCGTACGCGATCGACGTTTGCAGTTCTATCGAATCGTTACCTGGAAAAAAGGACAAGGAAAAGTTACAGGACTTTATGGCTGAAATAAAGAGAAATGACTGATTACGAACCAAATGAGAACGGATATTGGGGAGAGTACGGCGGACGTTTTGTGCCCGAAACGCTTGTCGCGCCGCTTGACGATTTGACTACCGGGTATTTTACCGTTCGTGACGACCCCGATTTTCAGGCCGAATTTGCCGACCTTCTAAAAAATTATTCAGGCCGGCCGACGCCGCTTTATTACGCAAAACGCCTGACCGAAATCCTCGGAGGTGCCCGTATTTATCTTAAACGCGAGGACTTAAATCATACTGGCGCTCACAAAATCAATAATTGTCTCGGCCAGATTCTGCTCGCCCGGCGAATGGACAAGAAACGCATTATCGCCGAAACGGGAGCCGGACAGCACGGCGTCGCGACGGCTACGGTTTGTGCTTTGTTCGGATTGACATGCGTCGTTTACATGGGTACCGAGGATATGCGGCGACAGGAACTGAATGTGTTTCGGATGCGTCTGCTCGGTGCCGAGGTTCGCGGGGTTGATTCGGGTTCACGAACGCTGAAAGATGCAATAAACGAAGCGCTGCGCGATTGGGTAACTAATGTTGATACAACATATTATCTGCTCGGCTCGGCACTCGGCCCGCATCCGTATCCACTGATGGTGCGCGATTTTCAGAGCGTTATCGGCCGCGAGGCACGCGAGCAGATCGTCGAAAAAGAAGGCCGTTTACCGGACGTTCTGGTTGCCTGCGTCGGCGGCGGATCAAATTCGATCGGACTGTTTCATCCCTTTCTTGATGATGTTAATGTCCGAATGATCGGCGTCGAAGCGGGCGGACGCAGCAGCGGTTTAGGCGAACACGCCGCCCGATTTATGAACGGCGGCGATGTCGGCGTGCTTCAGGGTACAAAAAGCTATCTGCTTCAGGACAATAACGGTCAGATCGCTCAGACACATTCTGTCTCGGCCGGTCTCGATTACGCGTCTATCGGGCCGGAGCATGCGTTTTTGCACGATGCAAACCGCGTCGAATACGTGTCGGCATCTGACGACGAGGCACTAGCCGCGTTCAAAACACTTTCCGAAACTGAGGGCATAATCCCCGCTCTCGAATCCGCCCATGCGATCGCACATGCCATAAAGATCGCCCCAGAAATGCGTCGGGACGAAATAATGATCGTAAACCTTTCCGGCCGCGGCGATAAAGATGTGCAAACCGTACAGGCAGAGAATATAAAGGCGGAAACACGACCGGTAGGGA
>JAYVER010000072.1:0-2265 GCA_043748725.1 Chloracidobacterium sp.
GTTCGATGCGAAAAATGATGACGAAGGCACAGGTATGAAAGCGGGGTTTCCCTCAGGCGAGAAAGAAAAATGAACGCGGATGGCCCTGTTACGACTGAACTTAAGAAAAGGACAAATAGGTGGAGCAGACAGCTTATGGAATGGCTCGGAATGTTTGTGGTCGGGGCTGTGTTTCTATTTTTTTTCGCGCCTGCCTCATGGTGGCAGTTTGGCGTCTCACCTGTCGAACGAAGAAAGAATGTTAGTGCGTTTACATTACCGAAACTCGAAGGAGGCGCGGATTGGGATTTCGCCGACCAACGCGGGAAAGTTGTTGTCGTAAATTACTGGGCGACTTGGTGTGGGCCATGCCGCCTCGAAATTCCTGGGTTTGTTAATGTTGCAAACTCCCTTGGGCCGAGCGGCGTGGAAATTGTCGGCGTATCGCTGGATGAAAACACTGCGGAAATCCCGCCGTTTGTGGAAGCCCGCAAGATTCCCTATCAGATTTTGCTTTCAGTCAATGACCCGAATGTGAGCGGATCGGGCATCTCTCTACCGACAACATTTCTGTACGACAAAAGTGGCAGGCTGGCCAAAAAGTATACGGGAATGATTTTGGAATCAACATTAAGATCCGACATAGAATCGTTGCTCACCGAAAACTGAGCGTCGCCTCATTGCTCGAATACATAAGCCATTCCTTCAATTTGGCTCGGCAAAAAAATTTATATCGCTGAGATCATCCAATATCGTAACCGTCTGCCCGGGCTGTTCGAACCGGAAACGCTTTGAAAAAATGCTCAATATATATGTGCCGCCGAATACTCCGCCGGACATGCGGCCTTTGCGGTTAATCTTCCACTCGACATCGACCGTCATTGTTAGCGATAATTGAATCCGATTTCGTCCGCTACAACGAATTTCATATGTCGGATAAAAGTCCTTTTTCTCAGTCGTCGGACAGAAATCTAAAAGTTGCAGACACACGAGCTAACTCAAAATTTGATTGACTGGCGAAACGGGAGCGAGACGGCGTTTGAAACGCTCCTACCTGTCGTTTATGACGAATTGAGATCGATTGCACGGCGTTTTCTGCGGGGGGAAAACCATGATTATTCACTGCAAACAGTCGAGCTTATTAATGAAGCATATTTGAAACTGATAAACCAACAGGAAACTGATTGGCAAAACCGTGCACATTTTTTCGCGGTGGCGGCGACCGTAATGCGAAATTTATTGGTCGATCACGCCCGGGCTCGAAAATTCGTAAAACACGGCGGCGGATTGCAGCGGATCGCAATTGAAGGTCTCCAAATTGCAACGGTCACAAATGAAATTGACGTTTTGGAACTGCACGAGGCCCTGAACGATCTGGCCGAAATGGACGAGCGCAAAGCAAAGATCGTTGAAATGCGATATTTTGGCGGATTGAGCGTTGAAGAAGCCGCCGTGGTCATGGGCGTTTCGGAAATAACGATAAAGCGCGAGTGGCTAAAAGCAAAAGCGTGGCTCTACGAACGCCTGAAAGCCTAAAGTCAGACCCTCCTGCGTAAGCGGGGGAAACGTTGACGGAGATGTAACTATTCTAATTCCGTCAGTGTTTCACGTATACTGCATTCGTGCCGCCGGCTTACGCGGGCTGTTCTGACACTATGGCTTCAACGACCCCAAAATCGCTGCGTTGGCAGGCTGTCGATAAAATTCTCGATGAGGTGGTGGACGTTTCCCCGTCAAAGCAGCGGGAGATTCTGCAACGGTCTTGCGGCGATGACGTGAGTTTGCGTCGCGAGGTTGAAAAGCTATTGGCGAATCTCGAAACCGCACCGGATTTTATGGAAATCCCGGCGGTCAATTCGGCCCTGACGCTGCTTAACGACGAGAATGGCGAAAAACTAATCGGTCAAAATATCGGACCTTACCGCTTGCTAAAGCTGATCGGTCAGGGCGGAATGGGAACGGTTTATCTCGCGTCGCGTATCGACGAGGCCTATCGCAAAGAGGTCGCGATAAAAATCGTGCCGCCGTTTTTGCACAACGTCGAAACCGAGCGTTCGTTTCGCCGCGAACGCCAGATCCTCGCAAAACTCGAACATCCAAATATCGCCCGTTTGATCGACGGCGGTACAACTGCCGAAAACATACCTTATCTGGTGATGGAATTTGTCGAAGGCGAAGCGATCACCGAATTTTCGAGCAAAAAAAATCTTTCGATTCGTGACCGCTTGTTGCTTTTTCTAAAAGTTTGCTCGGCGGTCAAATTTGCTCATCAAAATCTGATAATCC
>JAYVER010000073.1:0-6072 GCA_043748725.1 Chloracidobacterium sp.
TTTGTTCGACCCCTTCAGGGTTGGGTCGTGGTTGTTGATCGTTCCCAGGGTCGCGGCCTTCGGCCTTACCCTGGGCTATTATCTTTGTCCCTTTCAGGGACATTTCCTTTTCCGCCACAAACGTCAGGCCGATGGCAGCGGCCAGTTTTTCGACGATCTCGGTGTTGAGATTCGGAACGCGCTCGGTTCTGCCGTCGAGAGTTTGCTGGGCGTTGTTGTCGGGATAGAGGTAAAGAGGAAAAGTGTTCGACCCATCCTTTAACTCAACGAATAGCGCTGGTGTCGGCGAATCCGAAATTACGGCGTGATGCCAAGAATCCATCTTGGTCTGGCGAACAACATTTAAACAAAGATTCTCGCGATTCAGGATATTTCGAAGTATGTCTTTCCTTGGGCGATCACAAATTGAGGAATGAAGAAGCGTGAACTGTTTATCGAATGGGCGGTATGTTGTCGTCGTTAAATATTTTTCAAAGCCAAACTCATCATTTCTTAGAATTTCTCTCTGTCGAGCTAAATTCCACGTCGCCGATTCCACCACATTATATTTAGCGGTAAATTCGAGATCAGTAAGGCTTGTTCCCACAAAATCCATTAACTTTTCCCGAAAGTCTTTTTCATCCATCGATACCGCAAACCCATCGCGATGGGTTTGATAACCGAGTACATTAACCCCGAACAATTCTTCCAAAAGAAATCCTTCTGAATAGGTTTGCTCAACTTCAAAATCCTTGTTAACAAAAAAGTAATTTGGAGCGACGTTGGGCAAACGCGCAAAATCAATGGTTCCAACGGATTCTTCAAGAAGAAATGAGTATTTAGTTTCCCTTTTTCCGTAAAGATCAAAATGAAAAACCTCCGCAAGATCGTCCTTATCCTTCCGACCGTTTTTAATGAAAAGGTTAATTGAGACACCTTGCATGATGTCGAACACATTTACGTCGGGGCTTCCATCCGGTGAAACCTCCTTCTTTTTGCTATTTCCATGAAGATCGATTGTATAGATTTTGTCGTATGTTTTTAGGAGATTCCACCGCATTCCGCGAAACGTAGGATTGTCGAGAAAGCCGTGCGGATTAATGAACGCGAGAACGCCTTCGCCGTTCTTTTCGATGAAATGCTGGCCGTAGCGAAGGAATTTTACATAATCGTCGTTGATCCATTTAGAATTCTTTTCTTTTAGCTTCTCAACGCCGCCGGGTTCTTTCTTATAGTCATCCATCAGCGACATTATCCATTCACCTTTATTCGCACTCTCGCCGCTGTACGGCGGATTGCCGATGACGACCATTACGGGTGTGTCGCGTTTGATGTGGTTGGCTTCGTTTGCTTCGGTCGAGAGCCAACTGGCAAAGAGCGTGCCGGTGTCGGGGTGATATTCTTCGAGGGCGTTGGTGAGGTAGATTTGGAATCTCTGCGTTTTTCCACCGGCGGATTGCCGCATCGCCGAGCGGTGAAGCTCCGCTTCACCGGCAGCCTCCTTACTTTCTTCGAGGCTACGCCTCTGCCCGGCGGCGGAGCCGCCCGGATCACTAGCATCATCTGCCGGAAAAGCATAGCTTTTCCGCTCGGCAAGTTCGCTCAGCAGCAGATCGAGTTTGAGATGGGCCATGGCGTACGAGGCCATAAGAAGTTCGAAACCGTTGAGACGCGGTATCAGGTGGTTTTCGACGTAGTTGCTCCAGACGCCCTGCTGATTCTCAAAGCCCTTGTAAATGTGCTTGATGACCGACGCGAGAAAGGTTCCGGTTCCGGTCGCGGGATCAAGTATCTGAACTTTGTGAACCTCGCGTTCCTGTAGCTTGCCCTGCACATCGACTGTGATCCTGGTCTTGCTCGTATCCGCCAAACCCTGAGGTAAATTAAACTCCGTCTTAAGAATGTCATCGACGGCGCGGACGATGAAATTAACGACCGGCTCCGGCGTGTAAAAAACGCCGCGCGATTTGCGAAGCCTGGGGTCGTACTCGGCTAGAAACGTCTCGTAAAAATGCATGATCGGGTCATGCGTCTGGGTCGTCTTGCCAAAGTTTTTGAGAATGGCCGCAATATCGGTCGCTCGAAACAGATCGGCCAGAGCATCGACGATCCAGTCGATCCGCGTGTCGAGATCGAATGCCGCGATAAACTGAAACAGCTTGCGAAGGAACGGATTTGTTTTTGGTATTAATTCGGCAGCCTCGCGGCGTGAGAAAGTGTCAAGCGACTTGTCGTGCAAGCGTGCGGCAAACATTCCGTAAGCAATGGTCTGGGCGTAAATGTCGGCAAAAGACTTGGCGTCGATGTCGTGGATGAGAATATCCTTGAACGCCTGCATCTGCTCGCGGAGCGTGCTGTTCTCTTCGCTCACCTCGTCGCTCTCGATGGCGTTCTTGATGATGAACGCGAGTATTTTTGCCTTGTCCGCCATCATCTCTGCGAGCCGCTTGGAACTCTTAATTGTCTGCGGTGTGCGGGAACAGAACTCTTTTATCAGCGACGTGAACGCTTCGAAATGCTCAGGCAACGCAGCGACCTTGCCATTGCGGATCTCCGCGATACGCACGGTCGCCGTCCGCGTCGCGTTGATATAAAAGCGAAAGTCGAGATAATCGGTGAATACTAGATTGTCGAGTGCGTCGCGGTAACGGTCGAACTGTTCCTTAAGATTTTTGGCGTCGAGGTCCTGGCCGACATCCTTTGCCTCGATGTAACCGACGGGAATGTCTTTAAGAGTAATAACGTAGTCGGGAGCGCCGCAGTCAATGCGTTTTGGCTCATTCGTCGCCCGAATCTCCGGTACCAGCGATTCAATAAGAGATTGCAGATCGCCGCGAAATGTGTGCTCCGTTGCAATGCCCGACGCGTAATTTCGAGCAACTTTATCGATATATTCTTGAATCGTCATTTGGGATATGTGTCAACCGTCGTTTGAAAGACGTTGGAATTGTACATCAGAGAGCCGAGGGTTGAAACCCACGGCTACATTCAATACACCGTTCACGCGGTGAAAACCATATTGGCGACCACGTTTCCGTGGGTTAAAACACCACGGCTACAATCAGAACGTCACTACGTGCCGAAATCAAGAGCCAGTTCCTTCCGCGAGGAGACGCTTTTTGCGGCTGGCGTTTTTGAGGACTTGGGGCGGGACTCGGGCGGTGCGGAGGTCGAGGATCAGGATGCCGTCGTCGTCGATGTCGGCGTCGTAAAAGCGGATGGTTTCGGGCAAGCTGATTCGAAATTCCTGCATCATCGGATAGGCGCGCACCACGCGGCCGCCGTGCGATCCGCGTATCCCAACGCGAACGGCATTTCGCATCGCAAGTGCTGTCGGCTTTAGCCCAATGCGGCTGTTGACGGTATCGAAAAGCAGATTGACCGCCGTTGGCTCGCCCATCTTTTGATACGTCGGCCCGCTCAGCACGATCTCGCCCTTGCGGTTCATTGTCACATAGAACGCCGCCCAGCGTCCCGTCGCTCCCTTGTAGCCCGTCGGGCACTCTCTCCAGTCAGCTCTCATAAAACGTCCATTTCTCCTTCTGAAATGAATGTAGCACATCTGGGCGTCTGTGTCAAGAGTGCAACGTGCTGAAGTGGAAAGTGGAAAGTGGAAAATAAAGACGGGCGATGGCTTTCCGTTTTCCGCTTTTCGTTTTCCACTTTCCGCTTTCAGTTTTCAGTTTGTTATCCAGTTTGGCATCGAGATCGGGTTGATAGGTGATCTTCTAGCCATCACCCGTTGCTTCCCCGCACTTGTGCGGATCGCGGGGTTTGCTCTGTGGCCCTTGTAATTTTCCACGTGGCTTTTAAGGTATTTCCAAATGACAAATTGATGTTTCCAAGTGGCAAATGCGTGTTTCCAAACGCCAAAAGACTCTCCAAATTTTGTGAATACGAGCGGCAAGCCCGCAATCACTGAAAAATTGAAATGTCATCTGGAAAAATTTAGGTGACCAGGAAGCATTATCTCGGGCCGACCCGCGAAAACGTGAAACAAACTTCCCGTTAGGTCGTAATACATCTCGGAGGCACTTTGACACGCGATGAGAGAACCTTTACTAGCTGGCATATTGAGTTTGCTGATCCCCGGGCTCGGGCAAATTTATAACGGAAGAATTGTCATTGGCATTATTTGGTTAATATTGACCGGTGTTTCGTGGATCGGGTCGGTCGGCGTTTTTGGGTGGGTCATCCATCTATTCGCCGCTTGGTGTGCATACAGCTTTGCAAAGGATAATCCTGTCAGGGGTTAAAGTATCTTCATTCGATTCCTCCTCTTTAGCCCGGTGTGGGACGCACCGGGCATTTTTGTGTATGATTTTTTAACGCAGAGATCGCAAAGACCGCAAAGGAAGATGAGATAGGCCCTCTCGTTTCGAGAATTGGGGCGGACTGTGTAGTATTATGGTTTGTTTGGTTTGGACAGAAACACCGATGCTTCTGACCACTAGCCACTGACTACTGACGACTGATTTCTGATGATCGTTCGCGAAGGAATTCCTTTTGTCCTGATCCCCGTGGCCATTGCCGCCATCTTCGTCTGGCTGCATCTGTGGCCGGTCGGAGTTTTGTTTGCGATCCTCGCGTTATTCATGCTCTATTTTTTTCGCGATCCGCGACGCGAAACGCCGACCGGCAAAGGGCTGATCGTCTCGGCGGCCGACGGACGGGTCACACGGATCGATATTACGGACGACACCAAGCTCGTCAGCGTTTTTCTTTCGCCGCTCGACGTCCATATCAATCGCTCGCCGATCACCGGCAAGATCAACGAAATTACATATATTGAGGGTAAAAAAACACCCGCGACACGCGACAACGCGAGCCTCGTCAACGAGCGAAATTCGCTAGTTATCGAAGGCGAGGACATAACCGTGACCTGCACTCAGATCGCCGGAATTCTTGCGAGGCGCATTGTCTGCTGGCCAAAAGCAGGTGATAATCTTACGCGCGGCCAGAAATTCGGGTTGATAAAATTTGGCTCGCGTACAGATATCTTAATGCCTGCCAATGTCGATATTGCCGTAAAGATCGGCGATCGGGTTAAGGGCGGAGAGACGATCATCGCTAGGGCGATGAGTGAAAAAGAGTAAAAGTGAAAACGTGAAAACGTAAACATGCGCAGGTAATCAAGTATTCAAAAATCACGCGACATAGTTTTCCTACTTTTGCACTTTTTCACATTTTCACTTTTCCACGTACGTCATGGCAGACGAAGAAAATAAACCACCGCACCGCGGAATCAAAAAAGGATTATACGTAATCCCTACGCTTTTTACTGCGGCTAATGTGGCAATGGGCTTTCTGGCTGTTTTGGCTTCGATCCGTGGCTTTCATACCTCGTTTACAGACCCGATATTAGCGGCACATTACTTCAATCTCGCAGGATTAGGCATAGGTCTGGCGATCCTGTTCGATACCGTGGACGGCCGCGTTGCTCGGGCAACCCGCACGGCGACCGAGATCGGCGTCCAATTCGATTCGCTGGCCGATGTACTTACTTTCGGTATCGCTCCGACAGCGTTGGTTTACGCCTGGGCGTTCGGCGGCGTTTTTAGCCAGGGTACCTTTGGGCATAATCTCAGCGTGAGCGTGCTCTTTCTCTTTCTGATGTGCGGTATATTTCGGCTCGCGAGATTTAATCTACAGGCGACGCGGCCGCGCGTTTTGGCGGAGGGATCGGCGAAGGTCGATAAGAAAAATTTTGTTGGGTTACCGATACCGCCCGCGGGAGGTCTGCTTGCCGCACTTGTGCATTTTGCTCCTGCGCCGCTAAGCTCGTACGACGCAAGGGCGGCCCATTACTATTCGTACGCGCTCATGGCTTTGATCGTCGCTCTGGCGATCCTGATGGTCAGCAAGCTACGGTACTCGAGTTTCAAGACAGCGGGTGCCGGGCGGCAAAGTTTTGTCACCGTTCTAGTGCTCGCCGCGCTGGCGATGTTTGTGTTTTTATATTCGCAATATGCGCTGTTCATTATCGCCGGCATTTACGTCTCGCACGCCGTTGTCTGGTGGATATACCGTTCCCTGTTTTCAAGATCAAAAGTTCAGAGTGGGTGATTTATCGCGTTTTTTTTTACGCGATAA
>JAYVER010000074.1:0-6063 GCA_043748725.1 Chloracidobacterium sp.
AATCGCCCTCGCAAGACGTTAGGCTTTCAAACGCCCAACGAAGTCTATTTCAAAGATCACGAGCAATCAAAAGTTGCACTTACTACTTGAATCTAAGAACGATATTAAGTTCAGAGTGCGCGATTTATCGCGTTCTTTTACGCGATAAATCGCGCATTCTGAGCTTCTATTTCTTCATGTTTTTGTCAAGAAAATCAGCGACCAGCGGATAAAGCTCGAGGCGGTTTTTGAGTTTTGAGACGCCGTGGCCCTCGTCGTCGTAGAGTTTGTATTCGACGATGCCGCCGCGTTTTTTGATTGCACCGACGATCTGTTCGGCCTCGGTGTACGGAACACGCGGGTCATTTTTGCCGGCAATCACAAAAAGAGGCGTTTTGATCCTATCCACTTTCGACAGTGGCGAGATCGCACGCAGAAAGTCGATATCGCGGTCGAGTCTTCCATATTCGACCTCGCGTTGACGGCGGCGATAGCCGCTAGTATTTTTCAGAAAACTCTCCCAATTGCCGATGCCGACCGTATCAACCGCCGCCGCCCACAGGTCGGGATAAAGCGTGATCGCCGCCAGCGTCATATACCCGCCATAACTGCCGCCCATGACGGTGATCCGTTTCGCGTCAGCTCCGCCGCTAGTCTTGAGCCATTCGACTGCGTATGCCAGATCTTTGACCGAATCTTCGCGTTTCATTACGTCGTCCAGATGTGTAAATGTTTTGCCATAACCCGTCGAACCGCGCACATTTGTCGCCAAAATCGCATAGCCGCGTGACAAATAGTATTGATACAGAGCATTGAAACCCGGACGTTCCTGACCTTCCGGACCGCCGTGAACGGAGATGATCACGGGCAAAGGAAGGGTTCGTCTAATCGATTGCGGTGCTCCATTGACCTTGACGCCCGCGACAAACTCGACATTATTTCGCGATTTATAAAACCAAGCCGAAATCTCTCGTCCGTCGAACGATTTATATTTGACCAATTGCGGCTCGACAAACGATTCCTGCGGAACGCCGGCGCGGTCGCTGTGGGTGGCTTGGGTCAGGCGTTCGGTTTTGAGGTCGTATATCCAGATGTCGCCGTTATTTTTTGCCGACGAGAACGAAAACGCAAGTTTGCTCTGGTCTTTGTTAAAGGTCAGACCGCTGACGATGCCTTGTGCAGGTAGTTTGACGATCCCGACGTTGCTCTCGAGAGTCGCAATGAGTGGTTTGCCGCCGGTTTCATAATTACGCAGGTCAAGTTCGGAATGGCCGTCGCGGTTGATCGTGTAAGCCATTACATTGCCATACTGCGGCATCTCGATATCGGTAACGTCGAAGTCGCGGCGGTCGATGATGGTCGTTTCGCGATTTGCGGGTGACCAATCGTCGCCCGCAGCATTTTTTTTGCGCATCTGGGCGAGATTAATAAATTCGCGTCCGTCGTTGTTGGCATAAACGATGCCATCGGCGGTGAAATGGACATTGCCGTACTGCGTTGCGTCCGAGTGCGGCGTGAGCAAAGTTTCCTGTTTTGTCCTGGCGTCGATCAGATAAAGGTTATTGTCGAGGCCAAACTCGATGCCGTCGCGTGAGATGATAAACTTAGTCCCGCTGTCATTGACTGCGGCCAGGTCGTTATTGCCGTCCTGCTGATAAAGCAGCTCTTCTTTACCGCTCGCTATCTCCATCGAATAGACATCGAAAAACGTGCGGTTACGCTTGTTTGAGGCGTAATAAATCGTTTTGCCGTCGTCGGAAACCACGGCGAAATTGTGCCGGACTTTCGGGTCGTTGGTTAGTTCCCTAACACCGCTGCCGTCGGGTTTCATCCAGAAAAACTGCGTGTTCTCATCTCCGCCGTGAGCCTTACCAAAGACGATCCCTGCGCCACCGCCGAGCCAACGGACAAAGCTGACGTTGTCGTCGTAATTGGTCAACTGACGCGGCTTGCCCGCCGGCAGATCCATCGCCCAGACCTGCGCTGTCCCTGTGACATTAGTCAGATACACCATCCGCTTGCCGTCAGGCGAAAACGTCGGCGAATTGGCCGATTTGATATTAAGGTATTGCTGAATGGAATACGGCTGCGCGAACGCGGCCGCAGCGAAAAGCAGCACAAAGATAAGGCAGAATGATTTTTTCATCGAAGACCTCACAGAACTTATTACCGATGACCGAATTATACTTTCTCGAAATAACTCATAACGAATAGCGAAAAACGAATAACCGAAAGATTTTACAGCTAATCGCCAACGATCTCGTCAAAGCCCTCGATAATTGACGCCAGATCTTCACTTGAGGCCCGACCGATCTTTTTACCGAGTCGTTCTGTCGCCAAAGTTCTTACCTGACCGACCTTTACCCACGAACGCTTTGGAAGGTCTCGATTTGAAAGAGCAACGGTCAGCGGAAACGGTGCCCGCGGTTCCTTACTCGTTATAGCAAATGCAATGACGGTGCCGGAACGGTCATTAAAAACATCATTACTGACAATCAAAACGGGACGCCGCCCCGCCTGTTCGTTGCCGAGGGTGGGTTCGAGTTCAGCCCAAAAAATGTCACCTCTTAATATTCCGGCCATTCGGCAAGATCAAGATTAACACCAAGCTCAGCAAGGCGCTTTTCCTCGATCGGATCGAGCATCTCACATGCCCGTGCAAGGCGAGTCTTATTCAAACGCTCCAGCTTCTCACCAACAGCCGCTTGAACGGCTTGGCTGCGGTTGGAAAAGACACGTTCCTTGACAAGCCGGTCAAGTTGTTTAAGAACGTTTGATTCGATCGAGACCGTTACTTTAGCTACGCTCATATAATAGTAATACTATTCGTCATACTATATGTCAATAAAAACTACGACTTTGCTCTAGTCAAGAGCTTCGCTTTCCCGCTGAGACAAAAGCCAGCGCGAGGCAAATGGCAATCACGACAGCCATGACCACCGGCACCGCAAAGAAATACATCCAACCGATGATTGCATTGGCGATAAACGCTATAAAAAGTGAGGCGATGATCGGGCGGAGCCGCGTGGCGTCGGTTTTCGCTAACGAGCCGAGTTGCCATAGCACGACGGCCTGCACCAGTTGCAAGACACTAATGACCACACCGAACCCAAAGTAAAAATCCCAATAGGTTCGTGAAGATCCCATGGCTGCAAAACGATTGGATTTCATCGCTTCGATCACGGCCAATTCCGCCGGACCCTGGCCCGGAGTCCACGGCATTCCGGCCGTATGACCGGCAAAATAAAGAAAAGTGATAACCGAGGCGATTCGTAGAAAAGTTGATGTCTTCATCTCAAGACTCCAAAGGTCTAATTAAAGATAAACGAGCCGAGCACTAGCTTGTATGATCCATCACGATCCGCCAGCGTTCTTTGAATTTGCGGAAGAAGATACAGAATTAAGACTAAGCCAATACGATTTTGGACGAACAAAATGGAGGAGCTAATGTAAGCTCCTTCATATTTTTAGCATTGGCTTCTGTTTTCTTATGGTCTAATCTTTGCGGTAAACACTTCCTCCATCGCCAGGCCGCGTGAGCATCCTGAGATCGGTTCCAATTGGCGCCGGCTGTCAGTCCAAACAGGATACGACGAGCCTCCATATGAAACCAATCCTTCGTAATCGCCCTGCTGGTTGCCGTAATTAATGCCCAGGCATGGAAACAGACCGCTACAGTCATGTTCGTTAGAACTTTCGTTTGATACGCGGGTGTCTGGCGATGTCCATGAGTTTCCTCCGTCTTTGGACTGAGCCAGGTAAATGTCCGTCATATAGCGAAAGCCAGTCGTATCGTTGCGGGTATCGTAAAAAGATATGTTTACATCGCTGGTAACCGGGTCGACCGACATCCAGTGATTAAAACGGTCGACGAGATACGATAAGTTATCAGTCGCGGCGCGGGGCTGCGACCAGGTTGTTCCTCTATCATCGGAGTACGAAATGAATATATCGGTCGTACCCAACAGCGTTCTGTCCATCCATGAGCAGTAAAGCCTTCCGCGGAAAGGTCCTTGGGAACGGTCAACATCTAGCACGGGATAGACGAGCGCGGCGCGAAATGATTCGGCCGGGATCGCGATGTCGAACGGGATCACCTTAGGGGCGACGACGTTCTGCCGATCCCATGTCCTGCCACCGTCAAAAGATCGGTTGAAGGCAATAATGTTTGCATTATAGTCATTCCATGCGACATAGAGTTCGCCATTAGGCCCGACTGACGGTGAGGCTCCAATCGAGCGGCCCGGCCCTGATGGATCGTCGGCACGGGTAACTGTAAAGGCTGCCCCGTGATCGGATGAGGTTCCAACACGAATGCCTCCGCCCGTAGAGCCGCCGGCGGCCGCGTCCCATGCGATATACACATTGTCGCGGAACGCACTGCCGGTATTAGTGTCCGCCGTTATCATCGGCTTGTCGTTGAAATGATTACTGCCGCCCTCGAAGGAGAAAAAAGTGGCGGAAGGATACGTCCTGCCTCCGTCCGTTGAGCGTGCGACAGCCATTTCGCTTCCATTAACGCCGGATCCGTTGCTGAAATAGACAACTATATATCCGTAAAACAGGTTGTTACGCGAATCGAAAGCGAGCGTCGGATCGGAACCGAAATCCACACCATTTGCTCCCTTTGGCGGAGGCAGCGGCAGATCGACGCCTCCCCAGCTCAAACCGCCGTTGGAAGAATAGTATCCTCTCATCGGAAGCCGAAATATCTCATTTGATCCTGCCGCCTGTGTTCTCGTCCTGAATGGGTTAAGCGTAATAAACGTTTCGCTCTGCGGCCCGCATTCGTTCGACATATCCACGTTGCTGCCAAAGCTGACGGATGATGTGGGGCCGCCGCCGGAGGTAGGCCCATTGTTTGCAATATACTGATACTTGTTCCACCAAGTAGGATTTTTGGTGTTGTTACTTTGGGCCTGTCCTAAGCCGGAAAGTAAAAAGAAACCTGCTAGAACCATTATCGAAATTCTCGGTAAGCCGATGCGCTTCATATTTAATTCTCCTTCCTCTGAAAATATTACGTGCTTGTTTTGTCCTATTGAACTTATATTAATGCATTACAGGATTTTTTTTCAAATGATTTCTAGCGCGAGGAGTATCCGATAGCTTACCAGACATTTACAATCATGAAGTATGATCCATCACGATCCGCCAGCCTTCTTTGAATTTGCGGAAGATGAGCGTGAATTTGCCGTTCGGTTTGTCCTTTTCACGCGCCAGCGACCAACTGCCGAGGACGACTGCCGCATCTTTTGAAAGAACTGTTATTTCGAGATCGGAAAAAGTGAGCGTGCCCATTTTTGCCCTCGAATCGTAGCTTTTTTTGTAGTTTTCGAGCGTCGGCTGCCAGCCGCGGGTGACGTGCGTCGTCGAGACGAACACGAGCTTTTCAGATTTCCAATATCCGGCCATAAAACCATCGATATCACCGCGATTCCACGCAGCGGCCTGGTCATCCATGACCTTGCGAATGGCCGTTTGATCCTTGTTCGATTGAGCGATGATCGAAGCCGAAACAAAAAGTGATAATAGCGTCGCGACTAATGCTTTTTTCATAGTGTTGATGATGCAATAAAGCGGCTTTTCACGCAAAGCCGCATCGGCCGCAACCGAAGTCTAAAGTCAGAAAACCGACAGCTGATCTGAAGCACCAAACCGTCATTTATGTTTGACCGTGACAATTACTTGGGCATTGAGTCGGTTTTTTGTTTGTCGGTCAGCGCAATGCCCATTTTGTCGAGCGTCGCCGGGTTTAGCGTACCGGTTACGCTCAGGCTGTTGGCTCCCTGATATTTCTTCAGGCCGTCGCGGGTCGAGTCGTCGAGCTTGCCGGTGGCGTCGCTTGAATACATTTTTCCGTCCTTGAGGATCTTTTGAGCGGCTTTAATTTGGTCGGGCGTCGCGCGAAAAGGAGCGGTTGTGGTCGTAGCATATGAGCTTGCCGACACGGGAATTAACTTTTGCTCATTCGTAAGTATGATACCCATCGCTTCAATAGTTGCACGATTCAGCGTTCCTGTTTCCTTAAGACCGTTATCTTTCTGGAAACGCTTAATCCCTTCCCGAGTTGGGTCATTATAG
>JAYVER010000075.1:0-2259 GCA_043748725.1 Chloracidobacterium sp.
GGTATTGACGACCAAAAAAGCAAATACCGCAGTCATTGCCCACAAGAATCTCACCATAGTATCCTCCAAGGAGTTAGTTGAATTACGTTTCACAAAAAAGTTACCATAAATGGTTTATGAACGGTAAGCTCGAGATCGCTTTTAACAGCCCGCAGTGCGGATGGATGTCGATCGGATTTGAGGACGGCGGATCGGAATTTCACACGACGACGGCACACGCTCCGCACAGCGCGGCGTTGCCCGAACTGATGCAGATTTTGACCGATTTAATGGATGCTGATAGTGGCAAAAACGAATATCTGCTCAAATGGAACCGCGATCCTGAGGAGTTTGATTTTCGCTTTCTTAGAAACGGCGAAAAACTAACGCTTGAGATCTATCAGTATCCGACCGAGGACCGCGATTCAGGAGAGCGCGAGCTTGTTTTCTCGCACGAAGGCACCGTGGGTGTTGTCTGCAATGCATTCGCGAAGACGTTCGAGCAATTATACGCCGACCGCGAGACGGACGAATTCGAATTCAACTGGCGTCAGCCATTCCCATATCGCGAATATGATGAATTTCACCAGAGATTTCTACAGGGATAAAGGGGATGAAAGGGATTGGCAAAAAACTGGGAAATTATCTCCTTTATCCTTTCCATCCCTGTTAATTTTTAATGAAAGAGAAGTTACTAGACCTATTGGCCTGTCCAACCTGCGGAGGTGACATTTTGCTGGCGTATGCGAGCAAATACGATGGCCGTGAGATCATCGAGGGTGTGCTGACGTGTAAAAAATGCACCCGCGAGTACAAGGTTGTGCGCGGTGTGCCGCGCTTTGCCGATTTGGGTAAGATCGAGCAAGACAAGGCCGAGACGGCTGAGAATTTCGGGTGGCAATGGACGCATTTTACTCAGGAAGACCCAAAATACAACGATCAATTTCTCGGCTGGCTGCAGCCTGTAAAAAAAGAGTTTTTTGCCGGGAAAGTCGTCCTCGAAGGCGGCTGCGGCAAAGGCCGGCATACAAAGCTGGCAGCGGCATGGGGAGCGGCCGAGGTCGTCGGTATCGATCTTGGCGACGGCGTGGAATCGGCGTTTGCGTTGACCAGCGATATGCCAAACGCGCATATCGTGCAGTGCGATATCTTCAAGCTACCGCTCAAAAAAGTTTTCGATTACGCGTTCAGCGTTGGCGTTTTGCATCACACGCCTGATCCAAAACGGGCATTTATCTCGCTTGCATCAAAGGTCAAAAAGGGAGGTCACATTTCGGCATGGGTTTACGGCGCCGAGAATAACGAATGGATAACGCGGTACGTCAACCCGGTGCGTGAGAGTTTTACGTCGCAGATCAGCCAGCCGATGCTTTACCAATTGTCCAAACTGGCGACGCTCGGGGTTTTCCTGACGACAAAACTAATATATCGCCCGATCAACGCCGCCGCAAAGGGTATCGCAAACCATCTTTTTTACAACGAATACCTTAACCACCTCGGCACCTTCGGCTGGCGCGAGCAGCACAACATCGTCTTCGACCATCTGGTCGCACCGACTGCGTTTTATATTGGAAAAGAAGATTTTGCGCTTTGGTGGAAAGAAATTTCGGCTCAGGATGTAGAGATCATCTGGCATAATGAGAATAGCTGGTGTGGGTTTGGGAAAATAAATTAACCGCAGAGACGCTGAGACGCAGAGGAGAGAGATAAGGGAAAAGGCCAAAATTGGACGATTCGTCCGCTCAACGTTTACTGTCAGTTTTAAATTCTCCGCGCCTCTGCGCCTCTGCGGTGAAAAATTCTTATGAAATTTGATAAAGGCATCGACAAAAAATATCGGCAATCGGTCGAGGACGCATTCGCGACTATTGGCGATAAGGGCGATGATCTTCAAAAATACGTGATGAACGAGATCATGGAATCGAAAATGCTAATTCGTGTCAAACCGGTCTCGCAGATCAACGCTTCAGGCATTACGGGTGCGATCAATGCGATCAAAACTAATTTTAGGCTTGCCTCGGAACGGCTGAGTCTGCGAGACGCGTTTGGCGAGATATACATTGCCATTGCCAATGAGACGATCGACACCGGCGGACAACGCGGCTGCGAAGGGACGTTTGTCCACGAAGGGCGTCACGCTTACGATTTTGCGCAGACGATATCCAGCATTTCGAACCGTGACGTTAATCCGCTCGGCGTTTTCAATCCGACGCTCTACGATCTCGAATGGGAAGCTCATCAGACGGCGGGCAAATATATGCTCCAGATCAACAAACAGGA
>JAYVER010000076.1:0-2256 GCA_043748725.1 Chloracidobacterium sp.
GTTGTCAAACAAGTCCCGGCGTGTCAAGATTTATAGTTTTCGGAGGTTATTGCTCAAGTTGCAGACAGAAACTAAAACAAAGACCAAATTGCTCAAGAAAATGGGTAATGCAATCGCCGATTTTTCGATGATCGAAGAGGGCGATAAGGTTATGGTCTGCTTGTCCGGCGGCAAGGACAGCTACACGCTGCTCGACCTGCTGCTCGATGTAAAACGGCGGGCGCCTGTAAAATTTGAGATCCTAGCGGTCAATCTCGATCAAAAACAGCCCGATTTCCCCGAGGAAGTTTTGCCCAATTATCTTGCGGAGAGAGGAGTCGACTACCGGATCGTCGAGGAAGACACCTACTCGATCGTCACTGCCCACATTCCAGAGGGTAAGACGTACTGCTCGCTGTGCTCACGGCTGCGGCGGGGAATTCTCTACAACGTGGCGGTTGAAGAAGGCTGCACAAAGATCGCACTCGGCCACCACGGTGACGACATTATCGCGACGTTTTTGATGAATCTTTTCTACGTCGGCCAGCTCAAGGCGATGCCGCCGATCCTACGCAGCGACGACGGTCGCAACACGATCATTCGCCCGCTCGCATATTGCCAGGAAAAAGAGATCGCGGCTTACGCAAAGGAACAAAAGTTCCCGATCATCCCCTGCAATCTCTGCGGCGCGCAGCCTAACCTGAAACGCGCCCGCATAATGCGCCTCATTACCGAGCTGGAAAAGGAAACGCCTTTTATCCGGGCAACGATGATGACCGCGCTCACAAACGTCACCGGCTCGCACCTGCTCGATAACGAGCTTTACGATTTTCGTGAGTTTACGCCGATGGTCAAACGCATCCCCGCCGGCCACGGCAGCGTCGAACGCGAACTAGACGACGTATTCGACCACAGCGAATCGGAAGTGAGAATGCAGGACTCGTCGTTCAGAAACACGGTCTCCGAACTGATCCAGTAAACGGCTTTTTTGGAATCAGCGCGTGTTTACAAGTGTTTGAGGCGTTTTCGGCAGAAAACATCACCCCAGTACGCCAAAAAGACACCGCCAGTCACACCAAAAACGGCGCCCAGTCAGACTAAAACACCCTTCCAGTTACACTACTTTCCAAAAATGTTCTACGCCCTGACCCCACCATTCACCGTTTCACCGCACTGTCTTGACGCCGATCGTTGATCCACGCGTTTATCTTAAGGACTAAAATAGTCAGTTTTCTCCGATTCCATTGATAAATACTTCAACGAAATTGATGATTTTGCTTGTAATTCGCTCCACCAATGGCTTTCTTTCCAGAAGCTTGGGTTTCGTAGACAACAGGCTGATGATCGTGTCGGGCAATGGTTTTCTTTCGGTAAAGAGATAGTCGCCGATGATCTCGGTCAGCTTGTCGGCTGGGATATTCTCCTCTTCGCAGAGTCTTGCAAAAGCCTCCTTCTGCTTCGTGCTCCAGAAGATATCAAATTCATCCATTACCTGATCAGAATCCGAAATATCCGGCAGGTTATTGTCGATAAATTCGAGAATGAGTTCGCGCTTGCTTCTTAGCTTTACTTCGCTCGCGAGTAGATCTGCGATCTGCTTGCGCATCTTTTCTTTGTCGCTCGCGCTTGCGTTGGTGTAGATAACGAGAAGCTGAAGTATGTACCGAACGTTTATTTCGTCCCGATGAATTAATTCCAATTCAAAATCAACATCATCGAGGATTGAGACCTTTTCCTTCGCGGTGTCAGTCTTAACTTTGTCATAGAGATCAAGATACTTGCTCTTATAATCCTCAAATTCCTGCCCGGTCATGTCGAGTTGCGTAAAATCAAAATCCGCGAATGTAACCAGAACATTCTTATGTCGCATCAGATTGCGAAATGATTTTATGAATCTGAGTTCGGCCTCCTCATCTACCAGGTCATTTACACTGTCTATCGTCGGCGCAATTATCTTTAGAATCTTTACTTCGTCATTAAACCGCTGGACGTAATCTTCAATTGGAGCGAGAATCACTTCTTCGATTGCCTCTTTATTGGCAAATAACGTTATCGCTTCATCCGTCGCTTTCTTAAGATTTCGAAAAGTCACAATGTTTCCTTGTGACTTCATTTCATTCAAGATGCGATTTGTTCGCGAATATGCCTGAATTAATCCGTGATAGCGCAGATTCTTGTCAACGAAGAGCGTATTGAGGTTTGGCGAATCAAAACCAGTCAGAAACATGTTCACGACTAGCAATAGATCGATCTCTTTGTTTTTCACGCGCCGAGAAA
>JAYVER010000077.1:0-15508 GCA_043748725.1 Chloracidobacterium sp.
TAAGGCCAAAAACGGCTAGTTTATTCTTGAGCAGACGTTTCCAGGCGTCTTTCCATAAAGAAGTACCTGCGACAAACCGTTCGGAAGTGACATCCGTTTTCGAAGTCTGCAGTCTCAGCACCATCTGATCACCATGAACGTCGATGTTCGAGGTCGACCCGCAAAATCCGCATGCGACGAAGCGTTGATCGTCGCGCTCAACCGTAAGTGGTGCAGCACATTCTGGACATTTGAGTTCCTTAATCATAAAACCAATCAACTAACTCACTCATATCTGATTCGAGGGTCTAAAAATCCATAACTTACATCGACCGCGAGATTAAAGATCATTATCAGGATCGAAAGAAATGCGACAATGCCGAGCGTTAGCGGCTCGTCACGGTTCAAAACCGATTGAATAAAGATATTGCCAAGACCGGGTATGGCAAATACCCGTTCGACCACGACCGTTCCGGCAAGAAGCCCCGCCAGAGCCGGGCCGGTAAAGGAAATTACGGGAATAATGCCTCCGCGCAGGGCGTGACGCAGCAGCACGGTCTTTTCATCCAGGCCTTTTGCACGAGCCGTTCGGATGTAATCGGACCGCATCACTTCGAGCATACCGGCACGCGCCAGGCGCGCGATGTATGCCGCGTAAACAGCCGACAGCGTAATTACCGGCAGCACAAGGCTCGAAATTCCACCCCAGCGAGCGGGCGGGACAAGGTACAGGCCCAATGCAAAAGCAAGCACGAGCAGCGGCCCCAGCACAAAAGCGGGCACAGACAGCCCAAACATCGCCAATGCCATGGAGCCATAATCGAAGGCCGAGTTTTGCCTGAGAGCAGCTATTATTCCGGCTGCAAGCCCGACGCCGAGTGCCAGAATATACGCCAGGATGCCGATCGTAGCCGAGTAGGGAAGATGCCGTGCGATTATCTCGTTGACCGTCTGGTCCTGATACTTGAGCGAAACGCCAAAATCGCCCTTCACGACATTCAGCATCATGATGCCATACTGCTGGTACCAGGGTTTATCGAGGCCGTATTTTTTCTTGATATTCGCCTCGATTGCCGGCGGCAGCTTCTTTTCAGACGAATAAAATGTACCGGGCGCGAGACGGATCAATCCCCACGTCAGCGTTACGACGAGCAGGGCCATCGGGATGATTATCAGCAACCTCTTTAAAATAAAAATCAGCATCTATTTTTTTGATTTGCCGTTCTGCCCGCTGAAAAATTTCTCTGCCATAAAGATTACGGCGTTTAGCCTTTCATTGGTTTCCTTTTGAGCCTCGCGTAACTCGGCGATATTCTTACTCTCTTTGGTAATATTCTTCCCTTGTTCGACCGTTACGTTATAAAGATTTATCGCGGCCCGCTCGAGACCATTTATTCGTTTGTCGTGTTCTTTCTGTTTTTCTTTCGTCTCTTGTCCTTCGGCATGCGTGGTAGCCATCTGCTGAAGCAAAATATCTATCGCATTTTGAAATTTCTTATCGTCCATATTAAATAATAAGCCCTCGATTCGATTATTTCGCCACAGATGTTTGAGTGCTGGTCAATTCCTGTAGTTGCTCCTCGACCGCCGGATCGCTGGTCTTCATTATGTTATCGACATCGTGGTCCCATTTGTTGGGATCCTGCTCGATATAGACAAATTTCCAGGCGTGCAGCGTTCCCGGGTTAGGATACATGCCTTTTACATAGGGTTTTTTCATCCAGCTTGTACCAGCGGTGCCGAGGGGGATGACTATCTGCTGCTGAGAAATATAAAACTCGGCCAGCGCGAGCTTTTCAAAACGGCGCTCAGTATCGACCGTGTTATTCGCATCGTCGAGCATCTTGTCGTATTTCGGATCCCACCAGCCGGTCCCGCCTTCGTTCGCCTTTGCGTAATACAAGCCTAGAAATGTATAGGGGTCCATATAATCGCCAACCCAGCCGCGGCGGGCAAACCCGTCATATTCTACCTTATTCAGCAGGGGCAAGAACGTCCGGAACTCCATATTTTTGAGCGGAATCGTGATTCCGAGATTTTGCTTCCATTGGGCCTGGACAAATTCGGCAACCGCCTTATTACTTTCGGCGGTATTGTACGTGAGGCTGACCTTATCAACAGGAAATGAAGGGCAGCCGTAACCGCTCCCGCTCTTTTGAACCGCGAAACCGGCGTCAGTTAATATTTTTCGTGCCTTCTCGGCGTCAAATATTCTCGTTTTCCACTGTTCAAGCGTGCTGCCCTGTTTTTTCAGCTCCTCAGTGAAGACTTTCGTTCTGGCCTCTTCATACTTCGGGAATATCCCTTCGGGCGTCATATCGATTAGCGGCTTCAATGTTTTGCGAAATTTGGCCAACGATTCGCGGTCAATGGCCAGCGCGAAGGCCTGTCTTACCTTAATGTTGTCCATCGGCGGCCGTTTGACATTAACAACATAAAATTCGGACGCGACCTCGGGGAAATTCAAATATTCGTCTTTCAACGGCTGTATCTGCTCGAACCACGCCGCCGGAACGGTGTGATTGTAGAGGGCGTCAACGCGGCCGGCCTTATAAAGGTTCATCATGGTCGTCGATTCGTCGAGCGGGTAAAATTCGATGCCGTCGAGCTTAACGCGTGCCGCATCCCAATTGTTCGGGTCTCTAACGACAATCAGCACATCGTAGGGCCGGTGAATGGAAAGCTTGAATGCTCCGCTCGTGACGATATGTTCGGAGCGGGTCCAGGCAGTGCCCCATTTCTCGATAACCTTTTGCGGCACGACCCGGAAAAACTGATGTGCAAGCAATCCAAGCATAAACGGCGCCGGCTGATAAAGCTTGATCCGAAGCGTGTAATCGTCAACGGCCTCCATGCCAATATCCTCGGCTTTTACCGGCACAAATTCCTTGTCCCGAAGTGCCGCTTTCAATTTCGGATCCGAGTCGGTCAGTTTCACCCGATCCTTTTCACTTGATGGGACGGTAAGGCGCTCAGGCGCATCCAAGAAGCGATGAAATTCCGAGTCGCCGCCTAACGTGTCGTGTACGGGAGCAGCCGGTTCGCTCGCAGCATTTGGATTGGGATCGGCAAAATCCTTTTTTAACAGGAATTGCCCCGCAGCGTCCTTTACAAACGACTGCCCCGAGTTATATGCCTCGGAGTATTTTATGTAATAACCGAGGCTCGCATTACGTGAGGCGAGCTCAGGCGAAAACCCACGGCGAAATGAATAGACAAAATCGTTTGCGGTAATGGGATCGTTATTTGAGAATTTGGCATTATGGCGAAGATGGAAAAGATATTCGGTGCCGTCCGTGCCCGTTTCCCAGCTTTCGGCGATTCCCGGTATAGGATCCATAGTCTTTGGATCGTATTCGACCAGGCCATCGAACAATGCGATCAAGATTCGGGCGTCGGGTTGGCTGTTAGTAATGGGCGGATCGAGTGATTCGATCTCGCCGCCGCTAACATAACGCAAAACGTTATCAGTCGGGGCAGCTGTTTTGCCAAAGTAGCGGCTGTTTGCCGATGTCAAACATCCGCTTGTCAGTAAACAGATCGCAATAAATGAGAAGAGGGCTGAAAGGCGACAGCTGGTTGTTCCGGTCATAGGTCGAACTCCAAAAAATGCTTTGTATGTGCCCAAAAAGCGGGCGGCTACGGGAGAAAATGAAAATCTTTAGACGGTCGCAATCCCAAATAAAGGCCGCGCTTACGATTCACCGCGTTACTATTTCGGTTGCCAATTACTATCTATACTCACGTCTTTGAGTGACGGGGCGTCGAGACCGTTTATTTCGAAACCCCTGACATAGGGTTTGACGAGCGAATAGGACATTGGAAAATACAACGGTATCGCGTTTAGCTCATATAGCGCGGCGTCTTCGGACAGCAGCACTATTGGAGGCTTTGTGTCCATCACAAGACTTTCAGCAATATTGTCGCCGTCCGACGGCCCGCCTTTTTTATCTTCCTTTTTCGGCGGTTGGCTCTCGTCCGGCTGGGGACTTATTTCATCCTGCCTCCTATCTTTGGCAGACGGCTCAGGCGGTTTAGCTGCCGTGCCGAAAACAGATGTCAGACTTACCATCTCATCGACCGTTGGCAGAACTACACCGCGGCGGATCAGATCGAATTCACCGGCGGCTTTAACTGCCTCGATCTCCGACGTTTCTTTTACGGTTATTTGCGTATCAAGGTTTAGATTTTGCTTCCACATCCTGGCGACGGTGCGGGCCACGCGTTGCTGGGTGTCATTGCGGTTGACCACCAATCGAACTTGTGGAAAATTCGTGCCGTTCGGAAAACCGGCCTTTGCGAGTAGCCCACGGGCTTTCTCGACATCGAGCGATAATTTAATCTTATGATCGTCGCCGAGCGGCAAAAAGCCGGTCGCGGGTTGGGCCGAGCCTTCGAGATCGCCGTCAGTCAGGCGCTCACGGTCGATCGCGACTGCTAAAGCCTCGCGGACGCGGCGATCGCTAAACGGCAAATTTTTAGTATTGAATTCGTAAAAATTCAGAGCGTTGTGGGTCGTCTGACGAAAATCCTGATAGGGTGTGAGCAGTTTTAAAGCAAGAGGCTCAAAATCAGCATTTGTAACAGCGTCGATCTCGCCATTTTTGTATGCTTCGAGAGCCGCTTCTGCGGTTTCCTTCGGCACGAATCGGACATGATCGAGATTGACGCCGACCTTGTTCCAGTAAGTGTCCGAGCGGTCGAGAACGACGCCGTTCGTGTCAGTATCGGCGACGGTGAAAGCACCGTTTGTTACAACCTCGGAATCCAGGGGGTCAGTCTCAAACTCGGCACCGTCGCCGTAGACGGGACGAAAGATAGGGCTTGCGGCCAATTTCGGAAAGTCCTTATCCGGCAGTTCGAGCGTGACTTTCAAGACAGAATCGCCGACTGACTCGACGCCGATCTTCTTTGCCGTGACAGTTTCAGTTTGTTTGGGACGATCTTCGTCGTGCCGGGCAATTGGCTCGACCGGAGCGTCCGGCGTGTGAGTCCTCTGAAGTTTTCCGGCCAAATTTGCACTCCCCGTCTCGTTATGTAATGTGGTGTTGGAGCCCTTTGCCGGTGCATGTTGGAAATCGGGCGAGTCGAGAGCCGGTGGTATCGATCCGGATTTTTCGGTTTTCAGCCCGACAATGTTTTGGATCAATTCGCGGTGCGCGGTTTTATCGCCTAAGGTGGCGAGCCGTTTCCACGATAAGACAAAGTCATCAGCCGTAACATGCTTGCCGTTCGACCACCTTGCATCTTTACGTAACTGAAACGTCCAGACACGCTTGTCGTCGGAAGCAGACCATTTTTCGGCGACCGCCGGAATTGCATCCAGCGTTTTGGCGTCGATCTCGGTCAGCCCCTCGAAGATCGCACGGACAATGTCGGTCTCAGGTGCCGCAGCCGCTCGGGCAGGGTCAATGCTTTTTGGCATTTTACCGTTGCTCCACCGAAATTCCTGTTTTGGCGGCGGCGGGGAAACGGCGAAAAAAGGCTCGGCCGCAGGTTTTTGGATCTGGGTGCAGGAGGAAACGAGCAGCGTGACAAAAGCCAAAACAAAGATCAGAAAACGTTGAAATGATCTTGTTGGGAGATCGGACATTTTTTGTAAAAATGGCATTCGTCTATGGTTACGTGTTCCGCAATTGATCGACAATTTCCTCAGCCTGTCGCCGTGTGTCGTCAAATCCCTGGGAAGTGTCGATCAGATGGTCCGCAAACCTTTTTTTCTCGTCCTGCGGCATCTGAGCGACGATCCGAATTTTGGCCTGGGTTTCGCTCAAATTATCGCGTAACATCAGGCGCTCCAATTGTAACGCAGGTTTGCACCATACGACAATGATTTTGTCGAACCGTTTGTAGCCGCCCGATTCGATCATCAGCGCAGCGTCAACGATCGCGATTCCATCTGGGTCAGATCTTTCGCACTGTTTGATCCACTGATCCTGAGCTTCGATGACCAAAGGATGGACGATAGAATTAAGAATCTGGCGCTTTTCTTCGTCGGCAAATATTATTGCACCGAGTTTTTTTCGATCAAGCCGGCCGTCTGGCTGCAATATGTCACCGCCAAAATGCCGGACGATCTCAGCGAGTCCGTGAGTGTCCTTGGCGACCACATCGCGGGCAGTAAGGTCTGCGTCAAGCATGTGGCAGCCAGACCCGCGCAAAACTTCGCAGACAAAAGATTTGCCGACCGCAATCGATCCTGTGAGTCCGACCTTTAACATCTGAGTAAAAGCCTCCGAAAAAACTAAAAAGTTAAAACTAAAAACTGAAAAACGAATTCGTGATTTTCAGTTTTCACCTTTCAGTTTTCAGTTTTTTCGAAAGGGTTAACGTCCATGGCGTTTGGCAAGTTTATCGACATTGAACTCGGCGATCTCAGTCAGCGTCAGGCCCAACTCATCAGCGCAGGCCGATATGTACCAGAGAACGTCGCCGAGCTCGTCTTTGAGTTTCCCGCGGATATCATCGTTGATCACGCCGCCGTGATCGCGTTGGATCTTTTTGACGATGTTGGCAACCTCGCCCGCTTCGCCCGCAAGACCGAGCGTCGGATATTCGAGGTTGTTTAGCCGTTTTGGATAAAGAGCCGTTACGCTCGCTTCGGATTGATATTCTTCAAAGTTCATAGTTGTTTTTTACCGCAGAGACGCTGAGACGCAGAGGAAGAAAATTTAACCACAGATGGACACAGATAGACACAGATGCCATGTTATATAAAATCTGAGTTCATATGTATGTATCTGTGGTTCCATTTTCTTTGTTTTCTCTGCGTCTCAGCGTCTCTGCGGTTAAATTCCTCTTCTGGTCCTCGCGGCGGTGACTGTGTTTTTCATCAACATCGCGACCGTCAGCAAGCCAACGCCGCCGGGGACGGGCGTGAAATTGGCGGCTTTTGCCATCGCGTCTTTTGGATTTACGTCTCCAACCAGCGTCGAACCGCGCGTCTCAATTGTTTTCAAACGTTTTGCCAATTCTTCACCTTCAAAAAACTCGCGTGCGGCAGCGGCGTCCGATACGCGATTTATACCTACATCTATTACCGTCGCTCCTTCGCCAATGTGTTCGCCGCTGATAAATCCCGCACGGCCGATCGCGGCGACTAAAATGTCGGCCTGGCGCGTTAGCTCTGCCAAATTCGCCGTCTGCGAATGGCAGATGGTGACAGTCGCATTTTCTTTGAGCAAGAGCATTGCGAGCGGCTTTCCGACGATGTTGCTGCGGCCGACTATAACAGCTTGTTTTCCGGCGATCTCAACGCCGGAGCGTTTTAGAATCTCGATTACGCCAGCCGGTGTACACGGCACGAGCGATGGATACCCGAGTGACAATTTGCCGACATTTATTGGATGAAAACCGTCAACGTCCTTTGCCGGATCAATGGCTTCGAGAATTTCGCGTTCGTTGATCTGCCGGGGCAATGGCAGTTGAACGAGAATGCCGTCAACATCATTGTTCGCTTTCAGAACGTGTACCAAACGCAGCAGATCGTCGTGGCTCGTTTCGTCTGGCAGGTGATGATGCTCCGAGATAATGCCGAGCTCGGCGGCGGCCTTGACCTTGTTGGTGACATAAACCTCCGACGCCGGATCGAAGCCGACACGCACGGCGGCGAGGCACGGGCGAAATCCGTTCTCTGTCTCCAAGATCTTGACCTCAGCCGCGATCTCGGCCTTTATAGCATCCGCGATCGTTTTTCCGCTTAATATTCTTGCCGTCATAGATGGTTTGTAGCGGACGATTTCTTTTCTGCTTAGCGTGCTTTGCGGCTTTGCGTGAGAAAAGAGCGTTTTCACGCAAAGCCGCCAAGATCGCAAAGGAAGAAAAGTAGAAAAATGAACCTGACGCTGATTTTACAGCAAAGCAAAAAACTTTGCTAAAATCCTGTTAATGAAACGTGTGTTTGGTATATTGATCGTCATCGCGGCAGCCTTTGTAGATACAAAACCGCAGAGCCCCGCCGATGTTCACCAAAAGATACTGGAATTGGTCAGTTTCCGCGACTACGTCTCAGCCATCACCGAACTGCAAAACCTGAAAAATGCCGACCCGAAAGCATTTGAAGCCAATAATTACGATTACCTGCTTGCTCGAATGGCGGAATCGGACGGTCAGTTGGCGATCGCCATGGCCAATTATCAAAGCGTCAAAAGCCGCGATTCCGTTTTGAGTGCTTATGCTCTGCGGCACATGTCGCAGATCGCCCGCTCGACCGGAAATTTGATGCTTGAACGGATATATTTACAGGAGATATTGCTGTTTTCTCCGAACAGTTTGCTCGCACCGGCGGTTTACGGCCGAATGGCGAGAAACAGTTTTGAGAGTGGAAATTACGGCGAAACAATACGCATTTTGACGAACGGATTACAGCAAGTTACCATCGGGACACCAGTGAAAACAGGCAGAAATGCAAGTGAACGCGAAGATCAGGCGTTGCTTGCCGAGGCTTATATTGGCAGCGGCAAAATGCCTCGGGCGCGCGAAATATTTACCGGTCTGCTTGATAATTTTCCGAATCCGGCTCAGCCCGATGACGTTGCTCAGACGGCGGTAAAAAGCCTCGACCTTTTGGACAGCGGTGCGGAGAATCTTGGAAAGAAGGCTCCCGATATAACGGAATCCGAGCATCTGCGGCGGGCAAATATCTATCAATTTAACCGCGACTTTGCGGATGCAAAACTGCATTTCGCGGCTATCATTGGCATCTTTCCAAATAGTGGAGACGTGGCGGAGGCTGCCTTTCAGATCGGCCGCGGGTACGCACAACAAGGGAATTATGTCGAGGCTCTCGCGTGGTACGAACGCGTTCAAGAGCAATATCCGGACAGCGTTGCCGCAAAGGATGCCTTGCTCCAGTCTGCTTCCGGGTACGCCCGCGTAGGAAAGTCGAAAGAGGCGATACTGCGTTACCGGAAATTTATCGAGAAATATCCGGCTGATGAAAAACTCGAACGGGCATATCTCAACATTGTCGATATTTACCGCGATCAGGGCGAAGATCAGGACGCTCTGAAATGGTGTGCGAAAACGCAGGACGTTTTTAAGGGCAAAGTGACTGAAGCCATCGCTCTTTTTGCCGAGACGCGCATCTATATCGCCCGCGACGATTGGCAGAATGCACTCGACCGTCTCGAACGGCTTCGGAACTTCACCGCTCTGGGCGGTGCCACAACTCCGGGCGGAACCACTATAGCAGAGATCACCTTTGTCAGGGCGTTCGTTCTCGAACAGATGCAGCGATACGCCGAGGCGATTGACGAGTATCTTTCCATAGCCGATGGCCGAGCCGAATATTACGGCTGGTGGGCGACCGAACGGCTGCGTTTACTTGTAAAAGACCCGACTGCCAGCTCGTTTATTTCGCAAAAGATCGGGTTGCTGGCATCCGGGCTAAACGCAAAAGATGCCGAGTTGCGGCGGCGAAATGCGCAAAGTTTGCTGCGTTTGACCGAAACGCTCGGGGTTCGTGAAAAGGCTTTGTCCGTGTTGAGCGCAGCTATCAATACGCTGCCTAAGTATTCGGGAATGTCGAATTTCAAGTTAGTGGAAAAAGGGCAAAAAGACTTGGTTGCCTCAAACGCCACGCTTTCGGCTTGTTTACTTTTTCTCGGCCTTTACGACGAAGCTGCATCGGAACTCGATGCTGCGACGCCTACGTTGATGAAAGGCTCCGATGACAATGCCTTTACTCTCGCGACCTATTATCTACGGGGTGATCGTGGTGATAGGGCGATCTCTTTTATCGAGCCGCTGTGGAAAAAAATCCCGGCTGACTATCCGATCGAGCTAATCCCGCGCGGTCAGCTCGAATTGCTCTATCCGGCGGTTTACGAGTATTCGTTACTGCGATTTGCACCCGGACGGGGAGTTGATCCGAGGCTGATGCTTGCGGTGATGCGACAGGAATCACGATTTGCGCCGGGCGCGAAATCATATGCCGTCGCGCGTGGACTAATGCAGTTTATTTCAACGACATCGGAGCATGTTGCCGGTGAATTAGGTCGGGACAATTTTAGGCAGGACGAGCTGTATTACCCGCCGACCGCTATCTTGTTCGGCGCGCAATATCTTGGCGATCTATTCAAGGCATTTCCAAATCAGCCCGACGCGGTCGCAGCGAGCTATAATGGCGGTGACGATAACATGAAACGCTGGCTGGCCCGCTCTCGTTCGAATCTGCCGGAGCGCTACGTGCCGGAGATAATGTTTGCCCAGTCAAAGGACTACGTTTACCGCGTGATGGCTAATTATAGGATGTATCAATATCTGTATGATGAAAATTTGCGACCGAGATGACTGGACTCCAATCCACTGAATACGAGCTTGTACAGAATTGAGATAAATTATGAGATTTGTTTGTTTGTTGTTGCCGATCGTTTTACTCTTTGCGGCGTGCCAAAAACCATCCGACACGGCGTCCGCGACCGCTAAACGTTACCCTTTTAAAGGTCGGGTCGTTTCTGTAGATCGAGTCGGCAAAAAAGCCAAGATCGAACACGACGCGGTTGCGGGCTATATGGACGCGATGACGATGGAATTTCCGATACACGCCGATCTGGTTTGGGACGAGCTAAAGCCCGGAGCGGAATTGCGTGCGGAATTGGTCGTTGACAGTGCGGCAAAAGACCCGTATTTTCTGGATAACCTCACTATCATAGCCGCTCCCGACCCTAATCGCCCCGCTCCGCCTATAAATGAGAATTTCGCCCAGATCGGCCAACCGGTGCCGGATTTTTCGCTGACAAATCAGGACGGCAAGCGAATATCGATTAAGGATTTTCGCGGGAAAGCACTCGCGATAACCTTTATTTACGCCAAGTGCCCTCTGCCGGATTACTGCATCAGGATGTCAACTAATTTCAGCGATCTCGCCAATCAACTCGCGTCAAATGCAGATTTGAAAAACAAGATCCGGCTGCTCAGTATCTCGTTCGATCCGGCAAATGATACTCCCGAAAAATTGAGATCATACGGCCTCGGTTATCTTGGACACGGAGCGAAGCCGGATTTCACCATTTGGCAACTGGCTGTCGGAAAAGATGCCGAGGTGCGCAAAATAGCCGATTTCTTCGGCCTCCAATACGAAGTTGACGCCAGCGATAAGACAAAGATAAACCATTCGCTCATAACCGCCGTAATAGGTCCGGACGGCAAAGTTGCAAAGATATTTCCGGGAAACGAATGGACGCCAGCCGATCTGTTAAAAGAGCTTGAATCAACGATAAAAGAGTCAAAGAAATAAGCGTTTCATATTGAAAAGAATCGGCAACCTGCTAATCTAATTCTGTAAATCAGCACTATCAAAGCGAAGGAGCATATATGAGAAAGATACTCGTTCATTTGTCCATTTTTGTCTTCTTTTTTGCGGTGGCTGCGTCCGCCCAGAAGCGTAACATTACCGAGAAGGACCTTTTCGATTTCAGTTGGGTCGGCGATCCGCAGATCTCGCCTGATGGCGGGAGCGTTGCGTTTGTCAAAGTCTCAGTCAACGACAAAAAAGACGGGTACAATACCTCCGTTTGGGCGGTTTCGGCCGCCGGCGGCGATGAGCCGCACCGTTTGACGAGCGGGACCCGCGACTCCGGGCCCCGTTGGTCGCCCGATGGCAGGTATCTGACATTTGTCCGCGTGACGGACAAGGACGGAAAACCTGATTCACCGCAGCTATTTATGCTTTCGATGGCGGGCGGCGATTCGTTTCAATACACGAGCCTGCCGCGAGGTGCCGGCCAGCCGATCTGGTCGCCGGATGGCAGATGGATAGCTTTCGGCAGCGGCGTCAACCCGGACGACCTGGCAAAGCAAGGCAAACCGCCCACGCCTGGCGAACGCGAGAGCGATGTCCGTGTCATTACGCGTGCGGTGTACCGCTCGAACGGTGCCGGGTACAACGATTTCAGCCATCCGCAGCATCTGTGGGTGATCGCCGCGCCGCGCACGGCCGAAGATAAACCGACGCCGAAACAGATCACGAGCGGAGCATTTAACGAGGGCGAATTTGTCTGGTCAAAAGACGGTTCGCAGATCTATTACACGTCGCGGCAAGTCGTCGAGCAGTATTACGAATTGCCGCAGACCGACCTCTATGCAGTGCCATCTGCTGGAGGTGTATCGGTAAAACTTACAACATTTGACATGGGCGGGGGCGGGTTTTCGCTCAGTCCGGACGGAAAACGATTGGCGTTTGTCGCCTCGATAAACAAGCCCGTTCAATCGTATACCCAACCCGATCTGTGGGTCATTGACACGGCTCCAAATTCGCAGCCTAAAAATCTGACGACCGGATTCGACTATGATGTTGGCGGCGGCGGCGTCGGCGACAACGCTCCTCCGCGTGCGGGCGGCGGCGGCACACCAGTATGGACGCCCGACGGCAAAGGAATCATCATTGTCTATGCCAAAGAAGGAAAAGCTAATCTTGGATTGTTTGACGCATCTAGCGGCAAGGAAACCGACATCACGACCGGCAATCAATCGGTATCGAGCTTTCGTTCGACGCCTGATGGCGTAAAGCTGGTTTATTCCGTTTCGACGCCTACGCGGGTTGGTGATCTTTATTCGCTCGACCGCAAAGGCGGCCAGCAGAGACAATTGACGCATATTAATGACGCGCTTTTCGCGAAGCTCAACCTAACAGAACCGGAAGAGGTCTGGTACACGAGCTTTGACGGCAAAAAGGTTCAGGCCTGGATCCAAAAGCCGCCCGATTTTGATTCGCAGAAGAAATATCCGCTGATATTGAATATTCACGGCGGCCCGCACACGGCGTACGGTTATGTGTTCGATCACGAATTTCAATGGATGGCCGCGAAAGGTTATGTCGTGCTGTATCCAAATCCTCGAGGCAGCACGACATACGGGCAGGATTTTGGCAACATCATCCAATATAAATATCCGGGCGACGATTACAAAGACTTGATGGCCGGCGTGGATGAAGTCATAAAGCGCGGCTATATTGACGAGAAAAAACTCGGCGTCACCGGCGGCAGCGGCGGCGGGTTGCTTACAAACTGGACGGTCACGCAGACCCAGCGATTCGCGGCGGCGGTGTCACAACGCGATATTTCCGATTGGGCTAACTGGTGGTACACGGCAGATTTTTCGCAGTTCCAGCCTACGTGGTTCAAGGGAGCTCCGTTCGAGGATGTCGAAGGTTTTAAGACGCGTTCGCCGATTACGTATATAGAAAAAGTGACGACGCCAATGATGTTCATACTCGGCGAGGCAGATTACCGGACGCCGCCGACCGCCGGTGGCGAAGATATGTTTCGCGCACTAAAATATCGCAAGATCCCGACCGTGATGGTGCGTTTCCCAAATGAGTCGCACGAACTGTCCCGCTCCGGCCAACCATGGCACCGCATCGAACGCTTACAGCACATTGTCGGCTGGTTCGATAAATGGCTGACGGGAGCGTCAAAACCGGAATATGACGTTTCGCCTGGGCGTTAGGTTATTTATCTCGATGCATCTGTATTCAATCGAACATTAATACGCACGATGGTCGGCTATGCTTGTATCTGCTGCAATTACACAACAGTCGTACGAGGGTTAAACAAGCGGAAAATTGCAGACACTAATTGATGCGAGGATAAGCAAGAATGACATACATTACAACAAACGATAATACGAAGCTTTATGTAAAAGATTGGGGATTGGGGCGTCCGGTGATTTTAATTCACGGGTGGCCGCTTTCGGCGGATAGCTGGGATGACCAGGCCGTGGCTATTGCGGAGGCAGGCTTCAGGGTAATTTCCTATGACCGACGCGGGTTTGGCCGGTCAGAGCAGCCGTGGTCTGGTTATGATTACGATACGCTGGCGGATGATCTGGCTTCGGTTATTAGAGAAACGGGTGCCACCGATGCCACGATCATTGGTTTTTCAATGGGCGGCGGCGAGGTGGCCCGTTACCTTTCCAGGCATGACGGAAGAAATATCGTGCAGGCCGGTCTAATTTCCTCGGTCATTCCCTACATGCTGAAAACCTCGGACAATCCGGACGGCACAGACCAGTCCGTTTTTGATCAAATGGAGGCCGGAATTAAAGAAGATCGGGCTAAATTTTTTGCCGGATTTTTTAAGGATTTTTATGGCGCCGGTTATATTTCGCAACCGGTCAGCAATGAAGTGATCGAGGCATCGTGGATCATTGCCATGCAAGCGAGCCTAAAGGCGACTCTCGAATGTGCCAAATCATTTGCGACGACGGATTTTCGCCCCGATCTTGGCGCTTTCCGCGTTCCGACGCTCATAATCCACGGGACTGCCGATAAGACTGTTCCGATCGATGCCAGCGCCCGGGCCGCCGCCCGCGGCATATCTCAGTCCCGGCTCATTGAATACGACGGAGCACCGCACGGTCTGTTAGCATCGAATAGGCAACAACTGACAAATGATCTGCTCGCCTTCCTAAGCAAAGATATGGTCGCCGGAGCGTGAGCAGCGAAAAACCGTAAATGAAGAGTTAAAAGAGTAATGTCTGGAGCGGATTCCGGGAAATCTGTTGGGCTGGAAACCGCATGAAAAATCGATGTAGCTTGGGTATCTGGCGTTGATCGTCGCCGAGATACCCAGGTGGATTCAGGTCATGATCGAGAAATCCGAGATTGACTTTGCAACCTTTGAGCACGGGCAGCCAAAAAATGGCGACGAGCTGGTCAAGTATTTTGATGACAATATGGAACTCGGAAGAAAGGCCCTGCAAAATTTGACGGATGATATGCTTACCGAAACTTTCTCTCTAAAAAATAATGGCGAGGTTTTGTCGAGTACGCCAAAAAAAGAAAATATCAGTTCAACCATCAATCACCTCGTCCTCCATCGAGGGCAACTGACCGTCTATATGCGTCTAAACGATATTGCCGTGCCGTCAATCTACGGCCCGTCAGCGGACGACAAGACTTTTTAGCGACCACATTATCAATGCCGCACCAAAACCGGGTTACGCCGTTTAGTACGCTGATCGCCACGCCGGAGCGTGGGACTCTCAACGGTAATCGCGGATGTCTCCACGATGAGCAGGGACAAATACGGCGGCAATTTAGAGGTAAGCGGTGGATAATCTGCCTGCTCGAATTCAAAGGCCGGAGGCATCCGATCATGATGCCCGGCCGCTACACTGATCTGTTTTTTCTTGACGAATCAACCGCATTAGCCGCCGGTCATCGCCCGTGTGCCGAATGCCAGCGCGACCGTTTTAACCTTTTTCGCGAGCATTGGGCGAAGGCGAACCCTGAAATCACGAGTGAATTCCGTCCAAGGGCAACTGTAATTGACGAAATATTGCAGGAAGAAAGAATAGGAATTCGGAAAAGCTGCACTTCTTTAGTCGGATTACCCGACGGAACAATGTTGACCGATGATGGGTTGGCCGCCTATCTTGTGCTTAAGGGAAAATTGCTTCGATGGGCGCCTAGCGGATACGAACAAGTAAAAATACCCAACATAAATTTCCCGGCCACGATATTAACTTCTGCTTCAGTTGTCCGAGCTTTAAAGGCGGGTTATCCGGTCGATATTCATCCATCGGC